>NZ_JBEXME010000030.1:0-68057 GCF_040610355.1 Nocardia sp. NPDC004168
ACAGGAACCGAACGCGGGCATACCGTCGCGCAGCCGCGCGCGCAGCGGCTCCAGCAGGTCGAAGGCCTGCAGCAGCTTGGCTCCGTTCGCGTGTCCGCGCCCGCGTGGCTCCCAGGAAATACCCAGCTTGCTCGCAGGTCGCTCCGTGCCTGCGGCGCAATCATGGGATCATGACCGGCACCGAACCCGAAGCCCGCGTCCTCATCGTGGACGACGAACCGATGATCATCGAACTGCTCGCCGTGAGCCTGCGGTTCCAGGGCTTCGAGGTGGCCACCGCGCTCAGCGGAATCGAGGCGCTGGACCGCGTGCGCACCTTCCGGCCGGACGCGCTCGTCGTCGACGTGATGATGCCGGGCATGGACGGTTTCGGGATGCTGCGGCGACTGCGCGCCGACGGGGTCGACGCCCCCGTGCTCTTCCTGACCGCGCGTGACGACGTCGACGACAAGCTCACCGGCCTCACCCTCGGCGCGGACGACTACGTGACCAAGCCGTTCAGCCTGGAGGAGGTCATCGCCCGGCTCCGAGTCATCTTGCGCCGCAGCGGAATACAGTCCGTCCAGGAGAACGCCAGCCGGATGTCGGTCGGCGACCTTGTGCTCGACGACGACAGCCACGAGGTGTGGAAAGCGGGCGCGCCGGTGTCGCTGTCGCCGACCGAGTTCACCCTGCTGCGGTACTTCATGGTCAACGCGGGCAAGGTGCTGAGCAAGCCGAAGATCCTCGACCACGTCTGGCGCTACGACTTCGGCGGCGACGCGGGCGTGGTCGAGTCGTATGTGTCGTACCTGCGGCGCAAGATCGACACCACCGAACCGAAGCTGCTGCGCACGCTGCGTGGCGTGGGATACGTGCTGCGCGAACCGCAGGTGAGCCGGACGTGAGCGTACGGGAGAAACTCGCGCGGCGAGTGTCGGCGGTCCCGCTGCGGATAGGGCTGGTGATCGTGCTGCTGCTGTTGACCGCGGCGGCGTTGTTCGCGTCGGGCGCGGCGGTGACCTCGGCGCTGAGCCGATCGCTCACCCAGCGCACCGACGAGCAGCTCTACGACGCGGCACGGCAGTGGGCGGAACCGCGTCCGATGCGCCAAGTGACGACCAGCGACGGTCGAGTGCAATGGCTTCCGGCCGATCTCCCGGCCCTGCCGGTACAGCCGAGATCGGCGGGCGAGCAGCCGCGCCGGTTCTTCGAACTGCGTACCGGCGCCGACGGGCAGGTGTATCAGGACCTACCGGGCGCCAACAGCGCCGCGGGCAACCCGGATCTCAGCGGCGCGAAAGCCCACACCCCGCAGACGGTGGGTTCCGCGGACGGTTCCTCGGTGCGCTGGCGCGTACTGACCACCACCAACCAGTACGGCTCGACCACCATCGGCCTGCCACTCACCGACAACCAGGAGACGGTATCGCGGCTGATCTTCTTCGAGATCGGCACGGGGGCGGCGGCACTGCTTGCCCTCGGCGCCGTCGGCTACCTGGTCATCCGGCGCAGCCTGCGGCCCTTGCGCGAGGTGGAGCAGACCGCGGCGGCGATCGCAGGCGGCGACCTGCACCGGCGGGTCCCGGTGCGCGGCGTCGACACCGAGGTCGACCATCTGGCGCGGTCGTTGAACGAGATGCTCGCGCAGATCCAGCACGGCGTGGCCGCCACCGAGGCCTCGGAGGAAGCGGCCCGCCGCTCGGAGACGCGGATGCGCCGCTTCGTCGCGGACGCCAGCCACGAACTGCGCACGCCGCTGACCACGATCCGCGGTTTCGCCGAGCTGTACCGTCAGGGCGCCAGCAGCGACGCGGGGATGGTGGTCGGCCGGATCGAGGCCGAGGCCGAGCGGATGGGTCTGCTGGTCGAAGATCTGCTGTTGCTGGCGCGACTGGATGAGAAACGCCCGCTGGAGCGCAAACCCGTCGACCTGCTCGCCCTCGCCGGCGACGCCGTGCACAACGCCAGGGCCATCGCCGCCCGCCAGAAACCCTCGCCCGACGCGCCGGATCGCCCGATCACACTGGCACTCGGCGACGGCGAGGGAACCATGGACGTCATCGGCGACGAGGCCCGCCTGCGCCAGGTACTGGGCAACCTGCTCGGCAACGCGCTGACCCACACCCCGCGGGAAACGCCGATCACGGTGCGGCTCACGGCCGCCCCCGACCGTGTCCGGGTCGACGTGATCGACGCGGGCCCCGGCCTGTCTCCCGAGGCCGCCGCCCGGGTGTTCGAACGCTTCTACCGCGCGGACGCCTCACGCACTCGCACCAGCGGCGGCGCCGGCCTCGGCCTGTCCATCGTCCAAGCCCTGGTGACGGCCCATGGCGGACGCGTGTCGGTCGACAGCGAACCGGGACGCGGTGCGACCTTCACCGTGGTGATGCCGCGGGAACCCGCCGATACGCGCTCCACAGGTGAGCGGATGCCACCGCAGTAGGCCGCCGCGAAAGAGGCTTCCGCGCCGAACCTCACCGCTCACCTGACGCAACCGTCGAATACCGGTCGGCTTCCCGTTGACGCGCGGGCAACCAGCGGCCGTGTTCTATCGGCATCGACGCCCCGGCTGGGAGCGCCCGGGTTCGGCGCGGTCCCGGCGACGCTCGTCCGGATCCAGTCGGACCAGCCCGCGCATCACGACCCGCGCCGGAATCGAATGCTGCTTGCTTCGAGAAATCTCGTCGGCGCAATCGCACAAGTAACGCGGTGGGTCGCGCACCGAGGGCACACCGTCAGCGGGACGCGGGCCGGAAGATGTCGTCGAGCGGAGTTCCCGAGGTGGAGGTAGCGCCTTCTTCGGCGAACCACTCCCAGCGCATCACCCTGGCGAACACCGGCGTCGGCATGCGAAGTAGCACCTTCGCGATGGCCGCGAAGCGGCTGGAGCCCTCGATGATCGACCGGTGGGCGGCCAGAGCCCTCTTGCGGCGGGCGGCTTGGGCGGAGACGTCGATCCGGTGGGTGATCGCCGAACGCGGACTGTAGAACGAGTCGAGCACCGATAAGTCGTAGTGGAAAGGAAGTCCCAGCCGCGTCAGCGCACGCACGAGCCGTGCGTAACCATCGCGGGGCAGGGTGGCGTCCAGAACGCGCGCCACTCCGGCGAATTCGGCCGCGCGTTTGCCCACTTCGTGCACGCGGATGTGGTCGCGGTGGCCGTACCCTCCGTTGCGGTCGTAGCTGAGCAGGATCTCCGCGTTCTCCTCGCGCAGGATCGCGGCCAGCCGACGCGCCGCGTCCCCGGGGTCCGCGCGGGCGAATCGCATCCGGTCCGGCGGGTCGGCGTACAGCACCGGGCCGTGCCCGCTGTCGGCGTAGCCGAGGTGCGCTACGCGGTGCACGCCGAGGGCGGCGGCGCTCGCCTCCAACTCACCGAGCCGCAGCGCCTTCCGGCCGTCGAGATCGGCCATATGGCCGTCGGTGGCCACCACGATGACGGTCCGGTGCCCGGCGGCGGACAGCCCGGCCAGCGTCCCGCCGGTCAGTAGCGTCTCGTCGTCGGGGTGCGCGTGGAATGCCACAACGGTCGCCATCACACCAGTGTGCCAAAGACATTCACAGCAGATCCCTGGCCAGCCTGGTCGCGCCGACGAGCATGTACCCGCCGGTCAGGGCGACCAGCGCGACCGCGGTCGGCCGGGGGATGTCGCCACGCAGGACGCGCACCCCGCCGTGTGTCGTGTCGAGGATGTCCACCAGCAACGCCAGGCGCTGCCAGCGCGGCAGCTCCTCGGCGGGCGCGGTGAGATACCCGAGGCCGAGCGCGATCGCCCGCGCGCCGAAGATCCGGGTCATGTAGTCGAGTTCGGGCGTGGGCCGCACGCCGAGCGCCGTGGTCAGCGTCCGCGGGGCCACGAGCGCGGCCGAGCCCAGCGCGACGCGTCCGAGCGCCAAGCCGCGCAGCGCACCGGCCAGTGCGGAGCGGTTTCGCCGGCTGCTGTTCGTCACCATGCTCCGAGCCTCGCCCACAATGCCGACCAGGTCGATTACCAGCGAGGTAATCGACCTGATCGGCGGCGTGTCGAAGGACTCAGGGCAGCGGGACCCACTGGTTGAAGAACCAGAATCCGTGCGGGCTCGGCTGCGGGTCCTGGTGGTGCTGCTCGGGAACCGGGCCGCGGCCGTGGTCACGATCGTCGTGGCCAGGATCCGCGCTCGCGACGCCCGCGCCGACGCCGACCGCCGCCAGAGCGATGCCTCCGACGGCCGCGGCCTTCGCCACCTTGGACTTCAACGCCTTCATACTCGTTCTCCCTTGGTATCGGCCCGTGGGGCCATCGGCCGGACTTCGACCGCGAGAACGATCCTCGGCCCGGGATCTCGAGGGAGCCCGATACTGCGATGGGAAATAGCTGGCAGCCGGATCGATATCTCCAGCGAATTCACAGCTTCGACAGCGTTCCCCGGCCGGGCTCGGACGCGATGATGGTTCGGAACCCGGACCCGGCCGTCGGCGCCCTCGTCACGGCCTACTCTGAGATCTTCCGCCAGCCACCCCCAGGAGAGGACATCCGTGAAGCTTCTCGTCACCGGCGGCGCCGGCTACATCGGCGGCGTCGTCGCGCATCAACTCGTCGACGCGGGCCATGAAGTGGTGATTCTCGACGACCTGTCCACCGGCTTCCCGGCGAACCTTCCGCCGCGCGTGACGTTCCACGAGCTGTCGGTCCACCGCGTCGCCGATGTGCTCACCCCGGCGGCGGGCTTCGACGGCGTGCTGCACTTCGCCGCCAAGATCGAGGTCGCCGAATCGGTCGCGAATCCGGAGAAGTACTGGTGGAACAACATCGAAGGCTCGCTCGCCCTGTTGCGCGCCGTTCGCGCCGCGGGCACCCCGCGCCTGATCTTCTCCAGCACCGGGTCGATGTACACCGGCGACGGCAGCACACCCTTCGACGAAAGCGCCGAGGTGCGTCCGGCCAACCCGTACGCGGCGACCAAGGCGACGGTGGACCTGATGATCGCGGGCGAGTGCGGCGCGAGCGAACTCGGCGCGGCGTCGCTGCGCTACTTCAACGCCTCCGGCGCCGTCGTCACCGGTGACACGCACCTGGGCGAGCGGCACGAGCCGGAGTCGCACCTGATCCCGATCCTGCTGCAAGCCGCTGCGGGACAACGCGATTCGTTCACCCTCTACGGCACCGACTACCCGACACCGGACGGCACCTGCATCCGCGACTATGTGCATATGGCCGATCTGGCCGCCGCGCACCTGCTGGCGCTGGAGGCCATCCGTCCCGGCGAATACGAGGTGTACAACCTCGGCAACGGCAGCGGGTACTCCAACCGGCAGGTGCTCGACACGGTGCGCGAAGTCACCGGACGCGACTTCCCGGTCCACTACGGCCCGCGCAGGCCGGGTGACCCGGCCGTCTGCGTGGCCGCGAGCGGCAAAGCGGGGACCCGGCTCGGCTGGAAGCCACAGCGCCCCGACCTCGCCGACATCGTCTCCGACGCATGGGAGTTCCACCGGTCGGTGCACGGCGACTGATCGACCGGAAGAACGATCCAGCGAATCTCCGTGATTCCCGGGCAACCTTCGTCGGCGGGCCCGGGAAACACGAGTCGCTCAGAGGATGAGCAGGATCAGCGCCTTCTGCAAGGTGTCCACGATGCGGCCGATGGTGATCGCGATTTCGACGGTGCCCATGACAGGCCCCTTTCCTCGGACATGGCAAATCCTCGACACATCAATTCAAACGCGCGCGAACGGGATTCGCCAAGCTCGCGCGGGAACCCAGGTGGTCGAGGCGGCTTGATCCGCGTGTCCTCGCTCTTCGAATCATCTGTGTCGCGGCACCGGTCGCGACCGCGGGGCGGAACGTCGCCGCGCGCCAAACCTTTCGATCGACCGTCAGGAGCACCTGTGACATCGTCGCAACCGTTGGCCCGGAGACACTCGCACGACTGTTCTCGCCGGGCGGCGGATACGGTCGGGCGGGCCGCGGCGATGCTCGACATGCTCCCCGTCGTTCCCGACGCGGTACACGCTCGGCTCTCGGCACTCGCCGAGGACATCGCGTGCGAGCCGAACTGCGATCTCACCCGCGCTTTGCGCGATGTCGTGGTCCACCTCGCGGCGACAGCCGAGCTCGCCCACCGGCACCGCGTGACGGCGCTCGCGGACGAACTCGCCGAGATCATCGGCATCGTCGAGGAATGCGGCCGGAACACGGCCCGATCGTTCGCGGCACCGTGGGATCCGGTCGGGGCGGCGCGCTATCGCGCCGAGATCCTGCGGCTCGCGGGCGACGCCGACGACGCGTTCCGCCGCTTGTTCGCACGGTGGTACTTCGACATCGACGATCTGGCGGCGATCGCCGGGATGCGGGATGTCGGCGACGAACTGGAGAACGTGATAAGAGCCTTCGAGTCGGTCGCCGACGCCGTGCTCGTCGCGCAGCCGCCGAACGAGCTGTCCGGGTGACTCGGCCCCACTACATCCCGACGACGTCGATGATCGGCGCCGGGTAGTCCGCCGTATCGACGTTTTCCCGCCACGGTCGGTGAATGCGCGCACCGGGTAGATGCGCCAGCTCCGGAATCCAGCGCCGGACGTACGCGCCGTCCGGGTCGTAGCGCTGCGCCTGGCGCAGCGGATTGAGCACCCGGTTGGGCCTGGTGTCGGTCCCCGTACCCGCGACCCATTGCCAATTGAGCTGGTTGCTCGCCAGATCGCCGTCCACCAGCCAGCGCAGGAAGTGCTCCGCTCCGACCCGCCAGTCGACCAGCAGCGACTTGGTCAGGAAGCTGGCAGTGATCAGGCGTGCCCGGTTGTGCATCCAGCCTTCCGCACGCAGCTGCCGCATGCCCGCGTCCACGACCGGGTGCCCCGTGCGCCCGTCCCGCCAGGCGTCGATCGCCTGCTGGTCGTCGCGCCAGCGGATCGAGCGGGGACGGTAGTCCGACCAGGCCGCGGACGGGCGGGCGGCCAGCAACTGGTGGTAGAAGTCGCGCCAAGCCAGCTGCCTGGCGAACGCGTGGCCGCCCTCGGTCGACATGTCGACCCGGTGCGCCAGTTCCACCGGCGACAAGCAGCCGAAATGGAGGTAGGGCGACAGCCGTGAGGTGGCGTCGGCGGCGAGGTCGTCGTTGTCGCGCGCGTAGTGTTCCACCGGCCCGGACAACCAGTCGCGCAGGATCTTCCGGCCCGTCGTCTCACCGCCCACCGTGAGCTGCGGCGACGTCGGGCCCGCGCACAGCTCGGCCGCGTCCGGCAGCGGCAGGCCGGACACCCGCGGCACCGTGAGGTTGCGCGGCTTGTTCAGCGGCTTGCGCTGTGGCGCGTCGGACCAGCGCCGGAAATACGGGCTGAAGACCGCGAAGTGGTCGCGCCCGGTGGCGGGCAACAGCGTCTCCGGATCGGCGGCGGTGACGGTGGCGGGATGTGTGTGCAGCAGGCAGTCGCGGCGGGAGAGAAGCTCGCGCAGCGCGCGTTCCCGCCGGCGGCTGTAGCCGCTGACGTCGGCGGCGACGTGCACGCTCGCGGCGCGCACCTGCGCCGCCACGCGATCGACCTCCGCGGCCACGTCACCGCGGCGCACGACCAGGCCGCCGCCGATGGCGCGCAGTTCGTCGTCCAACTCGGCGAGGGCGGCGGCGAGGAACCTGGCTCGGTTGGGCGCGGCGAAGCGGCCGGAGAGGATGGCGTCGTCGAGCACGAACAGCGGCACCACCTCGGCGCCCTCCCGGTGCGCGGCGGTCAGCACCGGATTGTCTCGCACCCGCAGGTCGCGGGTGAACAAAGCGATCGTGACGGTCACCGCGCACGCTCCCGGCATGCGGCGCGAATGGTCATTCTCGAGCCTCCTTCGGACGGTGCGGTTCGTGCTCGGCGCCCATGAGGGCCGCGCCGGGACGGCATCGGGCGGCTCAGCCATACCGCGCGACGCGACCCTCGCGAGCGCCGAACACGCCGGATCACCCCGCGCAGAGCGGGACGATGCGCGACTCACCGCCTGTCGTCGGTGAGGTCAGATACAGGCAGGTGTTCTGGCCCGCGGCGGTGATCGCCGCGCGGACCTGCTGCCACGCATCGGCCTCCAGCGACACCGCGCGAGCCAGGACGAATCCGGACGCCCGGCTCGGGTCGGTGACCACCGCCCACGAATAATCCGGGCCGAGCGCGGTGACGATGTAGTTGGTCGGCCCGTCCAAGGCGTCTTGGGTCGGCACGCTGGGGAAGCTGACGTGCAGTTGCGCCCCGGTCTCCCGATCGTTCACCACCGCGGTGCCGTTGATCTCGTTCTGCGTGTTCGCCCACGTGGTGCAGGTGTTGCGCACCGCGATATTGCCCTGCGGATCGAGCGCGTAGTTCGCTTGCGTGTCCCGCGCGCAGGCGAGGTTGAAGTACTGCGGGATGGCGGCGAGTTGACGCCACGTGCCCAGATATCGCTCCAGTTCGAGGCGCGGCACCGGCGCGGGCCCGGCGACCTGGCCGGGCTCCCCCGAGGCGCCGCCCGCCGCCAGCGCCGTGACGGACAGGGCCGACACCGCCGCGACGAGCAGGCGGGTGGACGTACGCAGCAGATTGCGACGGTGCACGCTAACTCCTCGGAAATCGGCGACGCGGTCCACACTAGCATAGAACGATGCATAATTGATGCAAACAGCTCTTCCCGGAGGACCGATGACACCGTGGACAGCGCCCCGGCTCACGGCGACAGCCCGTCGGCTCACGCGCGACCGCCCGGCCCGGGATCGAGGATGACGTGGCGCCGCCGCGCGGACCCGTCGACCGGCCGGGTGGAACGAATCCCGTCGGCGGCGGGCAGAATAGTGCGATGCCCGCCGGTCCCGTCCCCGTGTCCGACGCGGCCGGATACACGGTGCGCGCGGTCGCCGAACGCCTCGGTATCCCGACCGCGACGCTGCGCAGCTGGAACCGCCGCTACGACATCGGCCCGCCGCAGCACCGCCCTGGCAAGCACCGCCTGTACACCGAAGCCGACATCGCCATGCTCGAGCGGATGCTGACCCTGATCCGCGGGGGCGCGAGCCCGGCGGGCGCGGCCGCCGCGGTGCGCGGGCCAGCGCCCACCCTCGGGCGCCGCGAATCGTTGCTGGAGGCGGCCTTCGCGTTGGACACCACCGCGGTCTCCGATCGAATCGAAGCGCATGTCCGCGCGTTCGGCGTGGTGGACACCTGGGATCTGCTGTGCCGACCGGCTTTCGCCGACATCGTCGACCGTCAGCTCAGCGGTGAGGGCTGCATCGATGTGGAGCACTTGCTGTCCTGGTGCGTGATCTCGGTGCTGCACCGGACGAACCCGCCGTCCGCGCCCGTCGGCACGACGCCGGTGGTACTCGCCTGCACCAGCGGGGAAACGCATTCGCTTCCGCTGGAGGTGCTGCGCGCGGCCCTCGCCGAACGCGGCGTGGGGGCGCGGATGCTCGGCGCCGACGTGCCCGCCGCCGCGCTCGCCGACACCTTGGCCCGGTTCGAAAACCCCGCCGCCGTGCTGCTGTGGTCGCAGCAGGAGTCCACCGCGCTGACCTCCGCGGTACGCGCGTGCCTCGGCGCGGGGGCCCGAGTCCTGGTCGGCGGCCCCGGCTGGGAGGCGGTCTTCCTCCCCGACGGCGTGGAACGTGTCGACAGCCTGCTCGACGCCGCCGACCTGCTCGCCTGAGGCGTCGAGATACGCCGGAACGGAACACTCGCCGCGGATCGTTCTCCGGCGCAGATCATGTGGGATCCGATCGACGACTGACGGCACCGATCCTTCTCCCCACTATTCGATGCAAAATTGATGCATTACCGAGAGGCGAATCGCTGTCGCAGCGCCACAGTAGGAAGACGGGCGATGATCGAGCACACGCCACCGCCATCCCAGCTCTCGCCACCCGTCGGCAGCAATGCGCCGTAACACGATTCGGCCCTCGCCTACGCAACGTCTCGCGTCGACTGCGGCCACCGACCGGACGCGACTCGCCCATGAACGACATCCCGCCGGACCCAGAACCGCCTCAGGCGTCCCCTCGGTGTCGCCGAGGTCAGTCCGCGGACCTGCCGAGCAAGTGCCGCAGCGCCGGTTCCAGGGCCGGGGTACGGAACGGGTGACCGGCTTCGGTCAGTCGCGCGGGCACGACACGCTGGCTGGCCGAAGCCACTTCCCGGTTGCCTTCGCGCCCCAGTAGCAGAGCCGGACCGAACCCGGGTACCGGAAACAGTGCGGGCCGATGCAACACGCCCGCGAGGACCTTGGTGTACTCCGCGTTCCGAACAGGCTGCGGGGCAACCGCATTGACCGCGCCAGACAAGCCGGTGTCCCAGAGCGCCCGATGGTAGACGTCGATCAGGTCATCGATCCCGATCCACGACAGCCACTGTCGACCGTCACCGATGCGCCCGCCGAGCCCGGCCGTGAACAACGGGCGCAACAGCCGCAGCGTGCCGCCGCGCGGGGACTGCACGATTCCGGTGCGCACGCGCACCACCCGCACCCCCGCCTCCGCGGCGGGCGCCGTCGCGGCCTCCCATCCTTCGACCACGTCGGCGAGAAAGCCCGCACCGCGCGCCGACTGCTCGGTCAGCGCCTCGTCGCCCCGGTCGGCGCCGTAGTAGCCGATCGCGGAAGCGCTCACGAACACCGGCACCGCCGCCCGGGCCGCCACTTCGGCGAGTGCGCGGGTCGGTCCGATCCGGCTGTCGGCGATGGCTCGCTTGTGTCCCTCGGTGAACCGGCCCGCGATGGAAGCACCGGCCAGATGCACCACCGCGTCCACGCCGTCGAGCAGATCCG
Source organism: Nocardia sp. NPDC004168 (assembly GCF_040610355.1). Lineage (NCBI taxonomy): Bacteria > Bacillati > Actinomycetota > Actinomycetes > Mycobacteriales > Nocardiaceae > Nocardia > Nocardia sp. NPDC004168. The sequence goes on from NZ_JBEXME010000030.1 coordinate 10,728, forward strand.
ACGCGGGATCGGCGGTGACCCACTGTCTTTCGTCCGCGGCGCGGGGTGGATGCCGGACCAGCCGCACCACGCGATGACCGCCGGCGGACAGGAACGCGGCCAGCGCCGAACCGACCGTGCCGGATGCTCCGGTCACCGCGACGGTCTTCGACACGAACCCCGCCCCCGCCGCCCGCGCGTGGGCCGCGAGATCGTCGGCGAGCTGCCGGTGACGGTAGGCGAACATGGGGCGCAGCACCGCGGCGGGCACCGGCGCGTCCACCCGGTCCACCACCCGGGTGCGCGTCTCGTCGACGACCTCGAAATCGTGGGTGTGCCGCCACGGCAGCAGCCCGGCGGGCAGCGACCCGATTCCGTCGACGGTCACCGCGTCGACGAATCGGCGCGGCGGGTCGTACTCACGAGGATCGTGCCGGGCCACCCAGCGCAGGCCGCCGGGCAGTCCGAGCACCGCCCGCCCGTCGCAGAGCGAGTCCGATTCGGCGCGGGGCGACACCGGCTGCCAGGGCGGCGCCAGGCGGGTCATGGCGCCGGGGCGCGCGTGCCAGGCGAAAACCTCGGACCGGGGTAGATCGATGACGCTCGCGTACTCGATACCCATGACCCGACTGTAACCCGAAATCGCCCAGACGCAGCGTTTCCGCATCGTTTCAGCCAAACTTCCCGAAAAACCGCAGGAAACTACCCGCGACAAATTGGTCCGATGCAATCCATCTGGCTCGATAGATTCGCGAGCGGCACAGGCCCCCGGTGGATCAGTCCATCGAGTTCCCTTGTCGTGCGGAGGCGACCGGCGCGGACACACCGGAACGCGACGCCAAAACTAGAACTTGTTCTACCATGTGTCGAGTCCGGCTCACGTCGACGGAGGTTCTGCCATGCCGCTGGATCACTCGAGGGCAGCGCTGCTGACGGCCGTCGAGGCGTCGCCGCTCGCGGTCGCCGCGCACGACAAGTCCGCGTGGGTCGGCCTGTTCGCCCCGGACGCGGAGGTCAACGACCCGGTGGGCTCGCGCCCGCACGTCGGCCGCGCCGCCATCGAACGCTTCTACGACACCTTCATCGGGCCGAACACCATCGCGTTCCGGGTCGACCGCGACCTGGTCCATCCGCCGACGGTGCTGCGCGACCTGACCATCGTCACCACGATGTCGACCGGCGCCACCGTCTCGGTCCCGATGCATCTGCGCTACCGGCTGGTGGAACAGGACGGCGTCTGGAAGATCGCCTACCTGGCCGCGCACTGGGAGTTGGCGGGCATGATCTGGCAGCTGTTGCGCACCGGGCTGCCCGGGCTCGCCGCCGCGTTGAAGCTCGGACCGCAGTTGATCGTCAACCAGGGCGTCGGTGGGGCGTTGGGCATGCTGCGGGCGCTCGGCGGCGTGGGCCGTCGCGGAAAGCGGTCTACCACAAGGCTTTTCGCCGCCGCGGCGAGCACCGACCTCAGCGCCGTGCGCGAGCTGCTCGGGCAGCGGGTCGACATCGAACTGCCCGCGGGCACACCGGTGTCGGTGGAGGAGTTCACGAATCGAGCGCGCAACATGCGCTGGAGCAAGGTGATCGCCGCCGGACGCACCGTCACGGCGAGTGTGCGGCTCGGCGCGATACCGGGAGTCGCGGTCGTGGAGTTCGCGACCGATGGCGACGGCATCACGAGTCTGCGGTTCTATCTCGATTCCGTCTGATCCGAATTCACGTCTCCGCCGGTCTCGAGCGGCACGAATGCGCCGATAGCCGGACGGCTCGTGCCGCCCGGCTACCCGTCACCAGTCGATCAGGACGCGAGCCGCACGGCTGGGACGTGCTCCTCGGCGCGGACCGGCGGCTCGATCGAGGCAGGTGGTGCGGGGTGCTCGGTCCAGCCGGGCGGGCCGAAGACGTACCCGAGCCGCCCGCGCCAGGTGCTCGCGCCGCGCACGTCGCGGATCAGCGCCGCCAGTTCGTGGTAGTTGACCTTCAGCGGATTGTCGGTGCCGATGTTCTTGGTGAGGCCGTAGCGGACCGGTTCGGACTCGGCGGCGAAGCTGCCGAACATGCGATCCCAGATGATCAGGATGCCGCCGTAATTCTTGTCGATGTACGGCTTGTTCGACCCGTGATGCACGCGGTGGTGCGACGGGGTGTTGAACAGGAATTCGATCGGGCGCGGCAGCGTCTGGACCCGCTGGGTGTGGATCGGGAACTGGTAGAGCAGCCCGATGCCCTGCAACAGGAAGATCATCCAGGCCGGGAAGCCCAGCAGCGCCGCGGGCACCCACGCCAGTCCACGCAGGATGTTGGGGATCGGATGCAGCCAGGAGAGGCGCAGCGCGGTGGAGAGGTTGAAGTGCTCGCTGGAGTGGTGCACGTTGTGCGCGGTCCACATCAGCCGGACCCGGTGATCGGCGCGGTGCGCCCAGTAGTAGCAGAGATCCGTCACGATCAAGCCGAGCACCCAGACCCACCACGATCGCGGCGACAGGTGCAGCGGCGTGATCGCCGCGGCGACGACGACCGCCGAGAACGGCACCAGATGCTGCATCAGCGGCTTGACCAGCCTGCCCAGCGTGAACGTCGTCACGTTGGATGCGGTGTCGCTGGCCGATCCGCCGTTGCCGGATCGGTCGGGATCACGGCGGTAGGCGATCCACTCGACCAGCATGAGCGCCGCGAATGCTGGGATGGCGTAGGTCAGCAACTCGAACTCCACACGGCCCATGGGTACTCCTTCTTCGTCTGCCGTCGATCCCCGACGCTACGGGCTCGGGCCTGGGAAGACATCGCGCCGATGAGGGACTTCGCGTCCCCCGCGCGGGGGACGCGGGCGCGTCCGCACCCGGGCAGAGTTGTCGTCCGTGCGGCGTCTTCGGACGGGGCCCGATCATTAGGATCACCCTCAGGGCTCGGCACCGGAACCGAATGGAGGCGGTGACGAACTGGTGGACGTGAGCAGGTCGCTGGCTCGCCAGTCGGTGGTGGTCGCCGTGGTGGCCGCCGCCATCGACGCGGTGGTGCTCGGTCTGTGCGGCGTGTTCGCGGTGGCGCCGTGGCAGACGGTCGCCGCCGTGACGGCGATCGTCGCCGCCGATCTCGCCCTGGCCGCGCCGCCCCGGACGGCGGGCGTGGTCGCGGCGGTGCAGGTGCTCGTCCGGCTCCTGGCCGCGCTGCTGCTGTACCGGCACGGATTCCCGGTGCGATTCGCCGACGTCGGGTTCCTGGTGGCGGGATATCGCGCGGGGGCATGGCTCGCCGGGCCGACCTCCGTGCTCACCATGCTGCTGCTGTGCGCGGGAGTCGCGGGAGCGCACCTGTTCACCGACAGCGCCGCGGCGCACGACTGGCGGCTGTTGCTCGCCGCGACCGTCTCCGCGGGCTGCGTACCGTGGCTGGTCGGCCGCTACACGGCGGCGCGCGGCGCCTACATCGCCGATCTGGAGCAGCGCGCCCGATTGCGGCAGCAGGAGCACCGGACGGCCGTGGAGCGCGCGGTCACCGATGAGCGGGCCGCCATCGCCCGCGACCTGCACGACGTGATCTCGCATCACGTCAGCGCGATCGGCATCCACGCGGGCGCGGCGCGGCTGGCCCTCGGCGGCACGGCGAGCGAGGCCGCCGCCCGGTCGCTGTCCGCGGTGGAGTCCAGCAGCCGGGCCGCGATGGTCGATCTGCGCCGCCAGCTCGACCTGCTGCACGGCCACGAGGACGAGGGGCAGCGCCAGCCGGGACTGGCCGACATCGACGGGCTGATCGAGCACGTCCGCGCGGCCGGGCTGGACGTCGAGACAAGCGTGCGCGGCGAGGCGGTGGAACTGCCGGACTCGCTGAACATCACGCTGTACCGCATCGTGCAGGAGATGCTGACCAACGCGCTGCGGCACGGAGACGGTACGCACGCGCGACTGGAGGTGGAGTACCTGCCCAAGCGGGTGATGCTGCGCGCGACCAATCCCCTCGCCCCCGAACCGGTCACCGCGGACACCTCGGTACCGCGTGGCCTCAACGGAATCCGCCGCCGCGCCGAGCTGTTCGACGGCGACCTGGACTACGGCCGCGACGCCACGCACTGGCACACCACGGTGTCGGTGCCGATCGGAGGATCGTGAACCTGCCCATCCGCGTCCTGATCGCCGACGACCACAGCGTGTTCCGTTCCGGCCTGCGCGCCGTCGTCGACAGTCAGCCGGATCTGGATTGCGTCGCCGAGGTGAGCGACGGCCGCGCCGCGATCAGCGAGACCGCCCGGGTACGACCGGATGTCGCGATCCTCGACGTCCGGATGCCGAAACTGGACGGGCTCGCCGCCACCGCCGCGATCGTGGCCGCGGGCGGCACGCACGTCCTGGTGCTCACCACCTACGACAGCGAAGCCAACCTGTATCGCGCACTGCAGGCGGGCGCCAGCGGGTTCCTGCTGAAGAGCCTGCCGCCGGAAGAACTGGTCACGGCCATCCGGATCGCGGCGCGCGGAGACGCGCTGATCGATCCGTCGATGACCCGCCGTTTGGTCTCCCGCTTCGCGACCACGCTCGCACCGCCGCGCACCCCACCGGAGGTCGATCAGCTCACCGCCCGCGAACTGGAGGTGCTGCTGTTGCTCGCCGACGCGCGCAGCAATGCCGAGATAGCCGCTCAGCTCGGCGTCGGCGAGGAGACGGTGAAGACCCACGTCTCCCGCATCCTGGCCAAACTCGGTGTCCGCGATCGCATCCACGCCGTGGTCTACGCCCATCAGCACGGTCTGGTGTCGCCGGAATCGGCGCGCTCCGACTGACCCGGTATACCGACCGTGGCCTGGACCTCGACGAATCGTCGCACCCTTCGGCACGAGCGTCGTTCATGAACCGTGTCGACCGGGCCCTACGCTCCCGCGCCGCGAGCCGCGGAGTCCGTCGACACCCCCGCCGAAACCACGATTGCTCCGGCGGCGACAAGCGAGCGCAACGGCTCGGTTGTCGCCGCCGGACGACTCACGCGCCGGTCGGCGGCTCCCCGACTGTCGTCGTCGGGTCGATGAGGCCGAAGACCTCACCCTGCGGCCCCTGGACGAGGCCCATGCGGCCGAAGGGACTGTCGTCGGGTCCGGACATGACGGTGGCGCCGAGATCGCGCGCCTTGGCGAGCGCGTCATCGGTGTTGCCGACCTGGAACCAGGCCAGCCAATACGACGGGTTGTCGCCCGGCATCTTCGTCGAGTCGTTGATGCCGCCGACGGCGTCCCCGCCCTGCGGCAAGCTGAAGGTGGAGTAGACGAAATTCTCGCCGTCGCCGATTTCGGAGTACTGCCAGCCGAACACATCGGCGTAGAACTCCTGGGCCTTCTTGTAGTCGCTGGTGTGCAGCTCGTTCCAGCAGTAGGCGCCGTGCTCGTTGTATACCCCCGCGCCGCTGTGGGCCTTGGCCTCCCAGATCCCGAAGACCGCGCCGGTGGGGTCGGCGCCGACGACCATGCGGCCGACATCGAGTACGTCGAACGGTTGCATCATCAGCGAACCGCCCGCGGCGTTCACCTTCTCCGCGATGGCGTCGGCGCTGTCGGCGGCGAGGTAGGTGGTCCACACCGACGGCATCGGCATGCCTTCCGGCTTGGGTCCGATGCCTGCGGCCGCGCGGCCGTTGCGCATCGCCATCAGGTATCCCCCCGCCTCGGGCGGGCTGTCCTGGATCTCCCAGCCGAAGAGTGCGCCGTAGAATTCGCGGGCGCGCGCCGGGTCGTCGACCTGGCAGTCGACCCAGCACGGTGTTCCCTGCGGCCAGCTTCCGTCATGAGTGGGCATTGCGGGTGCCTCCTGATACGGGTTGCCGAATGTGCGGCCGAGACAGCCGGCACACGGCTAGTCAACCATCAGCATTCCGTTGGAGTGGGCCGATTCAGCCGACACTCCGGTCCTGTTCGCGAGCCTGAGACCAGGCGAAAGACCCCCTACACAGATCAGTCCCCGGTAGTCTCGTCGTTTCCGTGATCCTCAGTCGTCGCTGAGTCTCCGGTTTTGCGACTGGCTTGCCGGGGGCCTAGCCGGATCCTGGGTCGGTGTCTTCACTGCCTACCGACGTCTCAGCTGACAGTGCGCTCACCTACCGGTGCTCCGGTGTAATGACTAGTTTCCTCCACATTTTCCGCTAGTCAAGAGGGTCGGCAGCGCAATTCTCCGAGCCGGGCGCGCCCGTCTTCGCCGCGCCACAGGCATCCTTCAGCAAATCGATCTCGACGTGTACGCTCGGTATCCGAACCATGCGATTGTGACTGGGGTCACACCCGTCGTCCGACTGCACCCGCCTGCTGGGCGGGCCGTCCCGTTGGAGTTTCCATGGCGCTCGTTCCCCCTCCAGTTCCTACGCGGGAAGGCGTGCGCGAGCACACCTGCCGCAACCGCCCCGCCGTGGACCCCGGATCCGTCACTTCGGAGACATGATGAGCGCACCGAACCGATTCGACGAGTTGCAGCATCGCGTCGCGGACCTCGCACCGGTCTTTCGCGAGCCGCTGGACTCGCCCTACGAGATCTCGAACGCGTTGTTCGCCGCCCTCCGACACGTTCTGCACGACGTGGGCGGCCAGCCGGACACTCCGGTCGAGTACCGGGAGAAGGAGGAAGAGGCCTGGGAGATGAGCACGTACGTCACCTGCGAATGCCTCGGCTGGCGCGGCGTATGGAACTCCGAGGAACGCAGGCGAGCGGAGAACGACCTCGGCGCGACGCTGTACTTCGGTCTCCCCTACTACGCGCGCTGGGCGACCGTCGCGGCGAAGACATTGGTCGCCAAGGGATTGATCACCCCCGACGAACTGTCGGCCAAGCTGGACGAAGTACGCGCACGAATGGAGGCGCGCACATGAGCAGGAGATACCGGATCGGCGACCGTGTGCGCGTCCGCGACGCCACGTCGATGTTCCACACCCGCACCCAGGCCTACACCCGCGGGCGCATCGGTGTCGTCGTCGAGTACCGGCCGGAGTGGATCATCCCGGAGGACGAGGCATGGGGACGGGACGACGGTCGCGTCGAGCCGTTCTACGTCGTGCGATTCCGCCAGAAGGATTTATGGCCCAAATACACCGGCTTCGACGTCGACACCCTGGAGACGGAGGTCTCCGAGCGCTGGCTCGAGCCCGCGGAGGAGGATGCCCAGTGAGCCGGACCCACGATCACGACGCGCACGCGCCGATCCGGACCAGCGAAGAGATCAGCGAATTCGAGGTGCTCGAGACGGCGGTGCGGGAACTCGCCATCGAGAAGGGGCTGTTCTCCCAGGAAGACCACCGCAGGTTCGCGGAGTGGGCCGAATCGGTGGGTCCGCACGGCGGATCGAAGCTGGTCGCCAAGGCGTGGACCGACCCCGAGTTCAAAGCCCGCCTGCTCGCCGACGGCACCGAGACGTGCAAGGAGATCGGCATCGACTGGCGCGATCCGACCGGATCGGGGACGCCGAGCGACTACACCTACTTCTACGTGCTGGAGAACACGCCCGAGGTGCACAACGTCATCGTGTGCACGCTGTGCTCGTGCTATCCGCGACCGGTGCTCGGGATGTCCCCGGACTGGTATCGCACGCCCAACTACCGTCGCCGCCTGGTGCGCTGGCCCCGGGAAGTGCTCGCCGAATTCGGCTTGCACTTCCCGCCCGACGTCGAGATCCGCGTGCACGACTCCAACCAGAAGTCGCGGTTCATGGTGATGCCGATGCGCCCCGAGGGCACCGAGGGCTGGACCGAGGAACAGCTGGCCGCCATCGTCACCCGGGACACGATGATCGGCGTGGCGCTGCCCCAGGCCGACTGGACCGCACAGCAACCACCGAACCGAGTCGAAGCCGCCGCCGAGAAGGAGGGACGCCCGTGACGAGCGGTCCGTACGAAGTCCTGCTGGAGACCTTGGACCCCGCGTCGCACCGGGAGACCTCGCTGCCCGAGCTCGACGGCAAACCCGACCCGTGGGAGTCCAGCATGCAGGCCACGTGCGAATGCCTCTCGTGGCGCGGCGCGTTCGACAACCTGGAACGCCGCCACGCCGAGGACACGCTGGGCGAGACGATCTATCGCGACTTCCCGGTACGCACCCGATCGGTCGTCGTCACGGCGCACACCCTGATGGATCGCGGCGTGATCAGCCCGAACGAATTGCGCGCCCGCATGGACGCCGTCCGGGAGCGATTCCACCGGCAGTAGCGCCTTCGGAACCAGCCCGTTGGCCGGCACACGCTCGCTCGCAGCCGACGAACCGAGGAACTGGAGCGCGCAGCCGAAAGGGTCCGGAACCAGGTGGTTTCGGGCCGTTTCGCTGAGCTGATCCACCCGTGGCCCGCACCGCAGGCCGGACGCGCAGGGGCGGAAGCCCCGTCTCCCGGCGACCCTGGGAGACGCGGCGAGCGGTAGGCGTCTTTCTACTTCGTCGGCGCCGGGTTGAACGGCTGGTTGATCGTGGTGAAGTACTGGGAGGCCGCCAGGATCGCTACGGGCGCGGTCACCAGCAGCTGCCCGACCAAGGTCCCCAGCGCTCCGATGGCGAGAATGCCGCCCACGCAACCCACCGCCGCGGCAGGCAGGAACGCGCCGAACAGGCCGACGATCGCGGCCGAGGCCACCGTCGCGCCCGCGATGCCGCCCAGGACGCAGCCGACGGCTCCGCCGGTGAGGCCGCCGACGAGGGTGCCGATCGTGGCGCCCGCGGCGATGGTGGATGTCATCCGGCTCCAGGCCGCGACCTCGCGGTCGTACGGGGTCTTCCAGGGAGCGGAGTCCTCGTAAGGCAGTGCCACCGGTCGGTAGACGGCGTGGCCGAGGTCGAATCGCGGCGTCAGGGTGGCGGTGTGACCGGCGATGTCCGCGGTGATCGGAAAGACGAAATCGTCCACCCGAAACGACAATTCGGTGCCCGCGAGCACCGTGCCGTCGGCCGCGGTGATCTTGAATACGCCGTCGTCGGCGGTGAGCGAACCGCCGTCGGTGGTGACGGTGACCGCCTGCGGGGTGGTGGCGGCGGTGTAGTTCACCGCCTCGTCGCCCGCTGCGGGAGCCGCCTGGGCGAGATTCACGGCGGTCGTGGTCGCGGCGACGGCAAGCGCCGTCGACACAAGTATCTTCTTCATTTCGATCCTTGTTCGGAGTGAATTGACTTACGAGGGGTCCGAATCGGTGGTCACGGGCAGCAGCACGGTGACCACCGGAAAAACGAGGGCGCTGCACACCGAGCACAGCGCTCCGACCGCCCAGAAGGGCGAATCGGCCTGCAGCAGTGCGGCTGCCGCCGCGGTGCCCGCCATCATCCCGCCGTACTGCAGCGAGGAATTCAGCGCCAGCACCGTGCCGCGGGCCTGCGGCCGCAGGGTGCCCGCCAGCGTCGTCAGCGCCGACTGGCCCAGTCCCACCGCGCCGCCCCAGACCACTTGGACCGCGACGGCCGCCACCAGCGACCCGGTGGACAGCGAGAACGCGAGGACCGAGGCCGCCGCCACCAGCGTGGCCACCGCGACGACCCGGCGGCCGCCGACGGCATCGGCCAGCCGCCCGCCGCAGACATTCCCGGCGACGCTCATCGCGCCGCCGCCCGCCAGCGCCAGACCAACTGCGCCCGTGGACAATCCGAAGTTGTCGGCGTAGAAGAGCCCGGCATTGGCGAACATCCCCTGCAGGCCCGCGGTCCACAAGAACGTGCACAGCAGGGTGTACACCACCGCCGCATCGCCCAGCGCCGCGCGGATCGGCGCGTCACCGGCCGCCGCCGTAGGCGCACCGCCCGGCACCAGCCTCGCGAGCGGTCCGAGCAGCGCCGCGGCGGCGATGCCGATGCCCCAGAACGTCCAGTGCCACGACACCGCGCCGGCGAGGAACGCCCCCGCGGGCACGCCGGCCACCGACGCGCCCATCATCGCGCCCACGATCACGCCGATCGCGGCGCCGCGCCGCCGCGGCTGCACCTGCCCAGAGACATGGGCCAGGATCGCGGGCACCAGCATCGCCGCGCCGACGCCCGAGAGCACTCGAAAGCCCAGCAATACAATGAAATTCGTGCCGAATCCGGTCGCCGCGGTGCCGGCCGCGAAGACGGCCAGCCCGAGCGTCATCAGCCGCGTCCGGCCCCACCGATCCGACAGCGGCCCGAAGACCGGACCCGCGACCAGATAGGCCAGGGCGTACGCGGTGACCAGCAGTCCGCCCACCCGCGGCGGTGCGCCCACCTCGTGGGTGATCCGCGGTGCGAGCGGGGAGACGACCAGCGCGTCCAGCCCGACGAGACAGGCACAGGTGGCCAGCACGGTCAGCCAACGCCATTGCGGGACGGCGCGGGCCCGGGAGCCGGCCGCCGAGGTCACCACCGGGCCGGCAGCGTCTTCGGTCGCAGGGTCAGCAGTCCACTGGACCATTCGACGTCATCCGGCGGCACGGCCAGCTGTAATTCCGGCAGCCGCCGCGCGAGGGTCGCCAGCCCGATCTCGAGTTCGAGCCGTGCCAGGCCCGCACCCGGGCAGAAGTGGCTGCCGTGCCCGAACGCCACATGTTTGACATCCTCGCGGAACAGATCGAGCCGGTCCGGATCGTGAACGTGGCGGGTGTCGCGCCCCGCGGCATGCATGATCGGGATGACGCCCTCGCCCTTGCGCACCGCGACGCCGCCCACCTCGAGATCATCGGTGGCGATGCGCAGGAAGCCGATCTCCGAGGGCGGCGCGTAGCGCAGCAGTTCGTCCACCGCGTGCCGCACCACCTCCCGGTCATCGACGCGCGCGACCAGCGAGGCCCACTGATCCTGGTGCCGCAGTATTTGATACGTCGCGCGACTGAGCGCGCTCACCGTGGTGTCGTGCCCTGCGACCAGCAGATTGACTGTCAGCCAGACCAATTCCTGCTCCGAGAGGCGGTCCCCGTCGTCGCGCGCGGTGATGAGGTCCGACAGCAGGTCCTCGCCCGGCGCGCCGCGGCGCTCGGCCAGTAGCGAGACGACATAGGCCGCGGACTCGTCCCTGGCCCGCAGCCGCTCGTCGGCGGTGTGGGCGGTGATGCTGACCAGATGATCGGTCCAGCGCTGGATGTCGGCCCGGCGCTCCCGCGACGCGCCGAGCAGATCGGTGATCACCCAGATCGGCAGCAGGGCCGCGAAGTCGTGGTGCAGATCGGCCGGACGCGGACCCGCTTCGAGGGCGTCGACGAGTTCGTCGGCGATCTCCTGGATCCGCGGCCGCTTCTGTTCGGCGCGTTTGGGTGTGAAGGCCGGCGAGATCAGCCGCCGCAGCCGCCGGTGGTCGGCGCCGTCCTGGCTGAGCAGATTGAAGGGATTGTCCCCGAAGTCGGGGCCCTTGATCACGCGCGGGGCTCCCGGCTCCCGCAGGGCCGCGCGGGACAGTCGCGAATCCGAGAGCGCCGCAACGACTTCGTCGTATCCAGTGACCGCCCAGGCGGTGTCGCCACTGGGCATGCGGACCCGCACGACCGGGCACTGCGCGCGGAGTTCGGAGAAGCGTTCCGGCGGCTCGCCGAGTGGGCCGAGCGGAAAGGGATAGGAGTCGAGATCTTCTTCGACGATTTCAGTCATCGGGATATTTCCTTCCAGAGCCGAAGGAGGGTGAGGGAAACCGAATCGGACACGATTCGAAAGTTTCAAAACTCTCGAACTAAACGATAGCAGCCGAGGCCCCCGCCAACAAGACGGAAACTCGGCGCCGCGGTCGTCAGCCCGCTTGTGAGGTGATGGCCACACTCGGCCGCAGATAGACGATCGCCTGCGCCCGAGTGCGCACCGATAACTTGCGCAGGATATTCGACACGTGGAATTTCACGGTCTTGTAGCTGACGTGCAGAACTTGAGCGATTTCGCTGTTGGACAATCCGTCGGCCACCAGGATCAGGATTTCCAGCTCGCGCTGGGTCAACGTGTCCAGAGCGGTGACCGACCGGGTCGAGGCCGCGGGCAGATAGGGCACCGTCGCTTCGAGCACGAGCCGGGTGATCGAGGGCGACAGCAGCGCCTCACCGCGGATCACGCTGTCCACCGCGTTCACCAGATCGACGGCACTGGAACGCCGTGAGACCAGGCCACGGACGCCGGCCTGCAGATATCGCAGCAGCAGTTCGCTGTCGGTGCCGTCCGACACCACCACCACACCGACACCGCGGTCGGGACGGATGCCGGTGAACCGGGCGGCCAGCGCGGGCCCGTCCCAGCCTGGGTTGGCACAGTGGTCGAGCACGACCACATCCGCCTTGCCCGCCGCGACCATGTTCAACGCCGCCTGGCTGTTGGTCGCAGGCCCGACCCAGCCGAGGTCGGGCATGCCACGCAGAATAGAAACCAGTCCGCTGCGCATGATCTGCTCCCCGCAGACCACCACTACTCGAGCCGCCGCCGTGTTCCGTCCGGCATCTTCGCCGAATTCGCCGGTCTCGTGATTTGCGCCTAACAACTTCATCTGCGCCCCGCAAGCTTCTGTAGTTATAGGTGGGTCCCGATTGTTGAGAATCCGACGACCTTCCCGATAACGCGAAATCGAAAGACGGTTACCGGCAAGATCGATATCTGTCAAACTAACACAGGCCCACGTGTGCGGCAACAGGTGCGCACTCCTACTAAAAATTCCGTCGCTATTAATGATCTCCGAGAATATTAATCTTGTTCGAGGATTCGACGATCGTCCCACAACCGCCGCCCGCCTCATCGCGGGGCCAGCTCGCGCACCGTGCGCCACACCGCGGCCGGCCCACCGGCCAGCAACTCCGGTGATGACTGGAGCATCACGACCGGCGTGTCGACGCCCGCGTCGACGTAGCGCTGAATCTGCTCGCGGCACCGCGCCGTATTGCCGTGGATGAGAATACCGTCCACGACCTGGTCCGGGATCGCCGCCGCGGCCCGCAGTGGATCGCCGCTGTCGACGTACTTGTTCACCAGGGCAACCACTTCGGCGCGGCCGAGCCATTCGTGGAAGGCGCGGTAGGACGGGCGGGTGAACAGGTGCGCGAGCATCCGGCGCCCGGCCGCGCGGGCGTATTCGACGTCCTCGGTCGGGCACACGAAGATGCGTGCCACCAGTTCACCGCGGCCCCGGTCCTCGCCCAGGGCTCGCACGACGGTCGGAATGTCCTCGGCCGCGAGGAAATTCGTGATCGATCCGGCCCCCTCACGGAAGCCGAGCCGCAGCATCCGCGTGCGCAGCGCGCCGACCATGATCCGCGGCGGTTCCGCGGCCGGATAGCCCAGTTGGAAGCCCTCGAAGTCGATGGTGTCGAACGGACCCGTCACGACGCCGTGGGTGAAGACCTGCCGCAGGAAGCGGACCGTGTCACGCACCCGGCGGTAGGGCTCGGCCATGGGGACACCGTTCATTCCGGTGACCAGCTGCGGGCCCGAGGAGCCGACGCCGATGACCACCCGGCCGGGCGCGAGATCGGCCAGCGCCGAAGCGGTTTGGGCGATCACGGCGGGACCGCGCGTGTAGACCGGCACCACCGCCGTCCCCAGCCGAAGGCTCGGCGACCCCCAGGCCGCGGCCAGCACCAGCGGGGTGAAGGCGTCCACGCCGGCGAACTCGCCGGTCCACGCGTCGGTGTAACCGAGGTCGGCCAATTGCTCCAAGATCACGCGATGGTCGGGCAGCGAAACCAGCGGCAACGGCAGCGTGATTCCGTATCGGGGCATGAGAAACCAACCTCCCACATCATTGTCATCGGGGCGCTATCCGGGCACCGCGCTGTTGTAATGCGTTGGCCCGCAACTAAGTTCGATAGTTGTACATCTATCGAACTAAAGCTACTATTCTCGATGTCGGCTTGGCAAGTACCGGGCCGGATCATTCCGGATTCCCGGTACGCGATAAAGGCAGGAATCACCTCATGTCGGAAATCAAAATCGAAATCGATGCGACCGAGGCCGGGTTCGATCCCGCGCGGCTGCGGCGCTTCGACGACTACCTCGACCGGCTCGTCGACGCGGGCCGCATGGCGGGCTGGGTCGGGATCATCGCCCGCGACGGCAAGGTCGTGCACGTCGGCACCGGTGGACATCGCGACGCCGAGGCCGAACTGCCGATGGCGACCGATTCGCTGTTCCGGGCGTGGTCGCTGACCAAGCCGTTCACCTCGGTCGCGGCGATGGCGCTGTACGAGGAGGGCGCGTTCGGGCTCAACGACCCCGTCAGCGACTACATCCCCTCGCTCGCCGGCGTCCGCGTCTACAAACGGCTCGGCGGCGGCAACCTGGAGACCGAGCCGGCCCGCGAACCCATCCGCATCTGGCATCTGCTCACCCACACCGCGGGATTCACCTACGGTTTCCACCACTCCCATCCGGTGGACGAGCTGTACGTCCAGCGCGGCTTCGAGTGGAGCGCTCCGCCCGGCATCGATCTGGCCACCGCCGTGGACACCTGGGCCACGCTGCCGCTGCTGTTCGAGCCGGGCACCGCATGGAATTACGGGGTGAGCACCGACGTCCTGGGCCGACTCCTCGAGGTGGTGTCGGGACAGTCGCTCGACCGCGTGTTCGCCGAGCGGGTGCTGGATCCGCTCGGCCTGCACGACACCAAGTTCTGGATCGAGCCCGAGGAGGTCGACCGGCTGGCGGCGATCTACATGGCCGATCCGGCGACGGGGCGTGCGGTGCGCAACGACGTGCTCGCGGGCGGCGATCCGACGCAGCGGCCGAGCTGGCTGTCCGGCAGCGCGGGCCTGATCACCTCCGCCGCCGATTTTCATCACTTCCTGCAAATGCTGTTGCACAACGGCGCCTGGAACGGCGGGCGCGTGCTGTCGCCGCAGACGGTGAGATACATGACCACCAACCAGCTCCCGGGCGGCGCGGACCTGGGCGCGATCGGGCGCCCGGTGCTGCCCGCGCTCACCACCCTGGACGGCCTCGGTTTCGGCTTCGGCTTCTTGACCGCCGAGAATCCGGCCGCCACCAAGGTCATCGCGACGCCCGGCGAATTCTCCTGGTATTCCGCCACGAGTACCTATTTCTTCGTCGATCCGGTCAAGCGCATCACCGCGATGGCGTTCCCGCAGCTGTTCCCGTCCAAGGCGCTGCCGCTGTATTCGCGGCTGCGCCAGCTCGTGCACGCCGCGGTGGTCGACTAGCGCCGATCGCGAGCGGGGCGCCGGTCGCGATCGGCGTCCCGCCGCGGCTGCTGGCTTGTTCATGCGACCACTTCCGTTGCTGCGCGAGCGTTCCGCCCAATGCTGCTCGGAGCGCGGCGAACTGTCTTCGGCCGCGGGCCCGGTATCCCGCACGAGGCATCAGCCCTCGGTCCGGTCGGCGGACCTGGACCTTGGACCGGTATCGGACGAGAAAACGACTATGATCGAAATATCGATCGGGCACGAACGCAGCGGAAGGCGGCCATCATGGCGCGAGTAGTGAACCAGCCGGCTCGCGACGACCTGGAACTCACCGCCATCTTCCACGCGCTGAGTGATCCGGCCCGGCTGGCGATGGTCTGCGAGCTGGCCGCGCGGATCGACGAGATGTCGTGCAGCGAACTGAACCCCGACCTGACGAAGTCCACCCTGTCGCATCACCTGAAGGTCCTGCGCGAGGCCGGGCTCACCGCGACCCGCGTCGACGGCGTGCGCCGCATGGTCTCGCTGCGCGCCGCCGATCTCGACGCCCGCTTCCCCGGCCTGCTCGACACGGTGGTGCGCAGCGCCGCCGCGCCGGTCCCCGCGCGGGCCTGATCTCCCGAAAGCCGCACCGGCACCGGCTCTTCCGTTGACGAGCGGCATGCCGCCTGTCACCATGTGGTCATGATTTCGATAATCTTCGAAATCTAGTACTACTACTCAAGGCAGGTGCCTCATGGTTTCCTCGACCACCGCTGCCCGCGACGAATCCGATGTCGGCAGCCGTCGGCTGCTGATCGTGGGATCGATCTGCGCGGCCCTCGTCGGGCTCGACGCGCTGATCGTCGCGCCGCTGGCGCCCACCATCACCAGGGACACGCACGCCTCGGTGGATTCGGCGGGACTGCTCGTCACCACCTACGCCCTGGTCTACGCGGTGACCGGGCCCTTGTTCGGCCCGGTGTCGGACCGGTGGGGGCGGCGCAACGTCATCATCACCGGGCTCACGATCTTCAGCATCGGCACCGCGTTGACCGGCATAGGCTCGAATTTCGCCGTGCTGCTGGTGTTTCGCGGCCTGGCCGGGCTCGGCGCGGCGATGATGGTGCCGAGCATCTTCGCCGCGGTCGCCGATGTCGTCGCGCCGGAGCGGCGCGGGCGCGCCATCGGCATCATCATGGGCGCGCTCACCGGCTCGTCGCTGATCGGCGTGCCCGTCGGATCCTTCGCCGCGGACGCCTTCAGCTGGCGGGTGTCCTTCTGGGCCATCGCCGTGCTCGCCGCGCTGGCATTGGCCGTCGTGCCGCTTACCCTGCCGCGCATCCCGGTCGCCGCGACCCAGGCCGCGGTGCATCCGCTGCGCGCGTACGTGGACAAGTTCCGCGCCGCGTTCAGCAATCCGTCCGTGTTGTTCGTGCTGCTGTCGACGTTCTTCTGGACCGCTGGAAACCAGGGCATGTGGGCCAATGTCGGCGTCTACTTCACAACCAATTTCGACCTGTCCACCACGGCGATCGGATTGGTGCTGCTGGTGATCAGCGCCGTTGGCGTCTGCGGGAACTTCCTCGGCGGGCGGCTCACCGACCGGTTCGGCAAGCGTGTGGTGATCGCGGCCGCGGGCCTGGGGGTGGCGGTGGCGCTGATCGCCTTCTCCAGCCTCGACGGTGCGCTGGTCGTGCCGGTCATCGTCGCGGCGCTGTGGGTGCTGGCGTTCAATATCGGCGCCTCCTCGATCACCACGCTGGTCAGCGAGTTGGCGCCGGCGGCGCGCGGTACCGCGCTCGGCCTGAACTCCTCCGCGTTGTACGCCGGGTCGACGGTCGGCACCTCCGCCTCGGTGGCGGTGCTGTCGGGCACGCACAGCTTCGTCTGGCTCGGCATCACCTGCGCCGTTTCCTGCCTGCTGGTCTTCCCGATCGTGCTGGGCCTGGTCCACGAGCAGGCCGCCGAGGCGGTGGCGTGAGCCGCCTCGGCGGTCGCGGCGAAAGGTAGAATCGGCCCGGTGCGCGCACTCCAGCATCCCTCCATCGAATCGGTGAGCCTGCCCACCCTGCTGCATGCCCTGTCCGACCCGGTGCGGCTGGAGATCGTGGCAAGGCTGCGGCAGGAGGAGGCGATCACCTGCGGCGGATTCGACGTCCCGGTGAGCATGTCCACGCTCTCGCACCATCTCAAGGTGCTCCGGATGGCCGGTCTGCTGCGGGTGATCCAGGAGGGCAGCTACCGTCGCAACGAATTGCGTTACGACGAGGTCGAGGCCCGCTTCCCGGGAGTGCTCAGCTCGATTCTGCACAACGCCCCCGCCCTCGTCCCGGCTACGAGCTGAAGGTCCGGGTGACCGGGCCGAAGGTCGAGGTGACCCCGGCTGCGGAGCCGCAGCCGGCGATGTCGGCGGTCAGGTAAAGCCCCGCGCCGTCGACATGGTCGCCGAGGAATTCACCGTCGGTCACCGTGCCGGAGATGACGATCAGGGTTTGCCCGGCGGGCCGGTTGACGTAGACGGTGCGGAACTCGAAGGTGCTGTGCTGTCCGTTGTTCCAGTCGATCCGCGAGGTGCCGGTCCCGGCGGCAGGTCCGCACCCGATCGTCGCGGGCCCGCCCGCGTGGGTGGTGCCTCCGGTGATGGTCGGATCGCTGGAGACACACGAGCCGAACACCGCGTCGGTGACGATCCGCACCGGCCGGGGCATATCGGTGATGCCCGGCGAGTAGCTCACCGTACTCGTTCCCGCACAGGCGATATGGGTGGTGGTGGCCCGCGCGGGCGACGCGGGCCACAGGGCGGTCGCGGCGGCCACCGTGGTCACCGCGGCGGCCGTCAGGACGAACGTCCTCACAGGTCGGCTCCTTCCGTGGCGGCGGCCGCCGGAGCGACGGTCATCCCGGCGCTCGATGGCGACGGCGTATCCGATTGCGAAGCAGCCTGTTTCGCCGCCGCGGGTGCGGGGATCACCACAGCGGCAGTGACACGGCGGCGGGGGCGGCTCCATCGCCGCACGATCGCATTCTCGAAGCCGGAGTACAGCCCCCAGGCGATCAGGGTGTCCAGCACCAGGAATCCGAGGATGACCAGGATCGCCGCTGGTGTCGCCCAGGCCTGCTGGATGCCGAACAACTGATGGCGATAGTGCAGGACGAGCTCGTGGATCATGTAGAACGCGAACGAGATGTCCCCGAGCCAGACCACGAAGCGCCACCGCCACGGCGAGAATGTGCCGCGCACGTCGGCGGTCGCGGCGGCCAGGATGAGCAGCGCCGTCGGGATCACGCCGACCGCGACCAGCGCCCACATGTACGGCGCCCAGAGCTGGACCACGAGCCCCGCGACGACCAGCAGCGAGGCCGGGGCGAGCGTCAGCGGCGCGCGGCGCCCCGACAGCAGCAGCTTCGCCAGCAGGATGCCCAGCAGGAAGTCCAGCACGCGCACCGGCGGGAAGAGGTAGAGGAACCAGAACTGGTACACCGGGACATCGGTGGCGAACGGCACCCGCGGCTGATCCGGCAGCAACAGCGCGAAGAACGGCAGCAGCACGATGGTCGCGAGCACGCCGATCGTCGCCGCCCACAGCCGTTCCGGGCGGATTCGCTCGACCGCGGCGAGCAGCCAGGGGAACAGCAGGTAGAACAGCGCCTCGCAGCACAGCGACCAGGCGACGGTGTTCATGCTGGCGAAGTTCTGCACGACCGGCACCCAGGTGTGCACCAGCAGCAGGTTCGGGATCGCCACCCCGGCGGTGACCGACTTGCCGGCCCAGATCAACAGCCCGAAGGCGATGGCCCAGGTCAGGACGTGGTTGGGATAGATCTTCACCAACCGCCGCCGCCAGAACGCGCGCTTGGTGTCGCCCGGCCGCGCGGACCAGGTCAGGACGAAACCGCTGAGGACGAAGAAGAACCCGACGCCGGTCCAGCCCTCGCGTTTCAGCAGAAACGACGCGGCGTGCTGGGCGTCGGGATCGGTGAAGAATCCTTCCAGCGAGATATGCGTGAAGAACACCAGAAGTGCCGCGGCGAACCGCATTCCGGTGAGCGTGTGCAAACGGGTGGATCGGGGCGCTATCGGCGCTTCGGTCACGGGAACCCTCCTGAGCAGACCGAGCGGAAAGAAGACCCGTTCAGTGTCCGAAGAGGGCATACCGGACGTCTTCGGTCAACGGACCGGTTCGGATGCCGGTCTCCCGGCCGGTCATCCGGCGGGTACCTGGACCGCGGACCCGGCCAGCACGGCCGCCAGCCGGGGACCGAAGCGCTCGGCCAGCAGGGCATCGCCCGCGGCGTCGGGGTGCAGGCCGTCGATCGTGAGCCCGGCGTCGGCGGCCCCGAACAGCTCGTCGCCGGGAACCAGATGCAGGTTGCCGTCGCCGAGGCCCTGGAGGACCCGGACCACGTTCTCCACGAGTTCGCGCACGCCGGACAGCGTGAGCTCATGCGGATTCGGCTCATGTTCGCGCTCTACCCACACCGGCGGGGAGAAGACGACCACCGGCACGTCGGGGTGGGCGTCGCGGATGGTCTCCAGGAATCCGGCCGCCAGCCCGCCGAGCGAGCGTTCGGTGAACGGGCCGCGGATGTAGAGGTTGGGTCCGAGTTCGACGGAGATCAGGTCGGCGGGCCTGCTCGCGATCGTCCGCGCCACGAACGGGTCCAGATAGGCCTGCGCGGCGAATCCGAGATCCAGCAGCCGCCAGCCGTAGCGCCGCGCGATGCGGGCGGGCCAGGTCTCGCTGGGCGAGGCGGTGACCAGGCATTGGGTGATCGAGCTGCCGTAGGTGATCCAGCGCGGGCCGGTCGCGGGCGCGGGCTCGATGGTGGCCGATGCGGCGACCGAGATCGGGCCGACCTGGGTGATCGCGCCGCGATGCGGAAGCCACAGCTGCACTTCCGACCGCTCTCCCGGCAGCCGGACGATCAGTTCCTCGGCGCCGGCGCCGACCGGAAGGCTTTGCGACAGTTCCCCGTTCACGAAAACGTCCACGGCGCGCGGGCGCGGCGTCCACACCGGCGTGGAGCGCAGGCTCAACGACAGTTCGGGCGCGTCGGTCACGACGCCGATGCGCACACCGGTCGGAACCACGGCGTGTTCGGTCAGTTCCGGCGAGAACGCCGTGGCCAGCCGGCGCGGCGGCAGCCGCCAAGGCTGGCGCCAGCCATCGGATTCGGTCACATCGACGACGCCGTCCCAGCCGGTGGGTATGTATGCTGTCGTTCGCTCGGTCATGACTTCGATTGTTATCGAAATCTAGATCAAAAGCCAGACCTCGCGGCGTGCGGTCATCGATCGACCGCGGCCTGCGCCGATTGCGCCGAATCCGGCTGTGCCACCACCACAGTGGGCGTCCTGGCGCGATCCAGGCGCAGCGCGAGCGCGGCGGCGCCCACGATCAGCACCAGATGCACCCAGAGGACCGCCTCGACGGCCGTGGCGTACTCGCCGCGCCCGGGTTCGCTACCCGCCACGGCGAAGAACAGCGTCCCGAGCACGGCGAGTCCGACCGCGCCCGAGAACTGCTGGGTGGTGTTCACGACTCCGGAGGCGCTGCCCGCTTGGTGCGGCTCGACGGTCGCCACCGTGACGCCGAGCGCGGCGGGCAGGATGAGCATATTGCCGAAGCCGAGCAGCGCGTTGCCGATGACGACCCAGCCGAGCCAGATGTGCCCGCCGAACCCGTGCAATGCCACGCCGAGCGCGATCAGTGTCACGATGTCGATGCCGCAGCCGAGCACGATCGCGCGAGCCTGCCCGTGCGCGGCGATCACCCGCCTGCCGACCATCGGCGCAGGCACGACCAGAGCCCCGCGGGCGGCGAACGCCAGCCCGGCATGTAAGGCGCTGAGCCCGAAGCCTTCCTGCAGCAGCAGTGTCACCGCGAAGATGCCGCTGGTGAACGTCGCCATGAACGCGACGTTGATCAGGATGCCGAACACGGTCGACCGCCGCCGGAAGAAATCGAGGTCGATGAGCGGGTCGCCGCCCGCGGCCGCCAGGCGGCGCTCGTAGGCCAGCACCGCGAGCAGGCACGGCACGGCCGCGACCAGGCAGACCCAGGTCCACAGCGGCCAGCCCTGTTCGCGCCCGAACGACAGCGGCGCCAGCGCGAGCGCCAGGGCGGCCGTGATTCCGATCAGGCCCACCGGATCCAGCCCGGGCCTGCGATCGAGAGTGCGCGCGGGAAGCACCCGCACGGCGACGGCCAGCATCACCGCTCCCACCGGCAGATTGAGGAAGAACACGGTGCGCCAACCCCATCCGGCGACATCCGCCGAGATGAGCAGTCCACCGAGCACCTGCCCGACCACCCCGCTGGCCCCCGCGGTCACGCCGAACCAGGCCAGCGCCCGGGTCCGGTCCCCCGCGTCGAAATTGGCCATGATGGTGGCCAGCACCTGCGGGACCATGGCCGCCGCCGTGAGGCCCTGCAGGATCCGGGCGCCGACCAGTTCCACCGGCGACTGCGCGAGCCCGCACAGCATCGAAGCGACGGTGAAGCCGGCCATGCCGATCAGGAACAGCCTGCGGTAGGTGTAGAGGTCGCCGAGCCTGCCCCCGGTGATCAGACCGGCGGCATAGGCGAAGATGTAACCGCTGACGACGAGTTCGAGCGCCGCCGGTCCCGCGTGCAGCTCGCCGCGGATCGCGGGCAGCGCGATGTTGACCACGTTCGTGTCGAATCCGGACATGAACGTCGCCGCGAGCACGACGGGTAGCAGCAGCGGCGACCGCCGCGGGTTCGGGGGCGTCACAATGCCTCCTGGAAGTCGTTGGAGGTCCAGTCTTTCGAGTCCGCGAGTCGCTGTCTTCGGCCCGCGGCCCAGGATCGGGTCGGGACCGGGGACCGTAGGGCCTGCGCCGGTTCATGCCCGCGGCCCCGTGTAATCCGGCAGCACGGGCACGGCCGCGAGGAGTTCGCGGGTGTACTCCTCGCGCGGCGTCGTGAACAACTCGTCGGCCGGACCCGATTCGACCACTCGGCCCGCGCGCATCACCACGATCTCGTCGCTCAGGTGGTGCACCACGCCCAGATCGTGCGAGATGAAGATCAGCGCGACACCCAGTTCGCGGCGCACCCGCAAGAGCAGGTCCAGGATCTGCGCCTGAATCGAGACGTCCAGCGCCGAGACCGGTTCGTCGCAGACGATCAGATCCGGGCCCGGCGCCAGCGCCCGCGCGATGGCGACACGCTGCTGCTGACCGCCGGACAGGTCGAGGGGGCGGCGCGAAAGGACCGAATCGGGTAATCCCACCGCGGCCAGCAGGTGGCGGGCCCGGCCCTGCCGGTCGGCGCGCCGGACCTTTCCCGCCTCCAGCGCCTCGTCCAGCACCCGGCGAACGGTGAACCGCGGGTCGAACGAGCCCAGCGCATCTTGGAAGATGGCCTGCAGGCGCACCCCCGGGGTAACGGTGACCGTACCGCCGTCCAGCTTTTCCAGGCCGAGCAGCGCCCGCGCGAGAGTGCTCTTGCCCGAACCGGATTCGCCCACCACGCCGACGACTTGGCCGCGCGCGACCGAGAGGTCGACCCCGTCCAGCGCCGCGAACGGCGCACCGTCGGGATCGCGGAACACGCGGCGAGCATCCAGCACACGCGCCAGCGCGCCCTTGGGCCGGGGCGTGCGCGGCGCGGGAAGCTGTGCCGCCAGATCGAATTCGGCCGGCGACAGGCGTGCGCCGCGGGTGTGCGCCGACGGCACCGCGGCCAGCAGCAGGCGGGTGTAGTCGTGTGAGGGGTTGGTGAGCACCTCGGCTGTCGGCCCCTGTTCGACGATGCGGCCGTCGCGCATCAGCGCGATCCGATCGGCGACCTCGGCTACGGCCGCCAGGTCGTGGCTGATGAGCAGCAGTCCGGTGCCCGCGTCGCGGATCTCGCGCAGCAGGGCGAGGATCCGGCGCTGCACCGAGGCGTCGAGGGCGGTGGTGGGTTCGTCGGCGATCAGGAACTGCGGCTCGGCTGCCAGCGCGGTCGCGATCAGCGCCCGTTGCCGCAGCCCACCGGAGAGTTCGTGCGGATACTGCCGCAAGCGGCTGCGCGCGTCCGGAATCCCGACGCGGGTGAGCAACTGCTCCGAACGGTTCGTGACCTCCGCCGCCGCCACCGTGCGGTGGATCCGCAGCGCCTCGCGCAGTTCCTGATCGATGCGCCGCAGCGGGTCCAGGGATCCCAGCGCGTTCTGCGCCACGTAACCGACCGTGGCGCCGCGAACCCGGCGCCACCGGCGCTGCGACCAGCCACGGCCGTCCTGCCCGGCGATCCGCAACCGCTCCGCCCGCACCCAGCCGTCTCGTTGGGTCAGCCCGATCAGCGCTCGCGCGGCGACGCTCTTGCCCGAACCGGATTCGCCCACCAAGGCCACGCATTCCCCGGCCTCGATCGTCAACGAGATCCCGTGCACCACCTCGGTGCGACCGAAACCCGCTGTCAAATCGGTGATTTCCAATGCTGTCATCGCGCCACCCTGCCCTCCGAGAGTCCTTGCCAGAAACGGGCCAGGACCGTGATCGACACCACCGCGGCGACCACGAACAGACCCGGGAAGACGCCGAGCCACCAGGCGCGGCTGAGCAGATTGCGGGACTCGGCCAGCATCGAACCCCATTCGGGCGTGGGCGGCACGGCGCCGAGCCCGAGGAAGCTCAGGCCCGCCCCCGCGATGATGCCGGTGCCGACGCCCAGCGGCGCGAGCACCAGCAGCGGCGCCAGCGCGTTGGGCAGGATGTGGCGCACCGTGATGCGCCATCGGCTCTGGCCGAGGGTGCGCGCCGCCTCCACGTAACCGCTGATCCGTACCACCAGGCCCTGCGAGCGGACCAGGCGGGCGTAGTACGGCGTCGCCGCCAGCCCGATCGCCAGTGCGGAGTTGCGCGCGCCGGGCCCGGAAACCGCGATCAGCACGAGCGCCGATAGCAGCCCGGGAAAGGCGAGCAGAATCTCGGTCAGCCGCATCAGCACCGCGTCGATCAGCTTCGACGGACCCGAGGCCAGCAGACCCACGACCGATCCCAGCGCGACCGCGATCGCGGTCGCGGCGACGCCGATACCGAGAGAGGTGCGAGCGGCGTAGATGGTCCGGGAGTACACGTCGCGGCCGAGCCGGTCGGTGCCGAACGGATGGGACGGGCTCGGCGGATGCAGCGCGACCCGCCAGTCGTTCACGGCGGGGTCCACACCGGTGAGCAGATGCGGCGCCACCGCGGCCACCACGATGAACAGCAGGACGACGGCCGCGGGCCATACCGGCCACGGCACCGATCGGAACCGGACGGGCGACACGGTCCTGATGTTCGGGACGACGGTCATTTCCTCACCTCCGCAGCCGGGGATCCAGGACCAGATACAGCAGGTCCACCACGAGATTGATCACGACGAACAACAGCGCGGCGAGCAGGACGACCGCGTTCACCACGGAGAAGTCCTTGGTCATCACCGCGGAGACGGTCATCTTCCCGATACCCGGCCGCGCGAACAGGGTTTCGGTGAGCATGGCCCCGGTGAGCAGGACGCCGAGCATCCAGCCCGTCATGGTGACCGTCGACAGCGAACCGTGGCGCAGCACATGCCGCAGCCGCAGCGCGGGTTCGGTCAGCCCGCGCGCCCGCAGGGTCAGCACGAACGGCTGCTCGAGAGACCGGTCGAGCGTCTCGCGCAGCACCTGCCCCAGCTCACCCGCCATCGGGATGGCCAGGCACAGTACCGGCAGCACGAGACTCGCCAGGCCGCCACCGCCCGCGGGCGGGAACAGGTGCAGCTGGAACGAGAACAGCGTCAACAGGATCAGTCCGATCCAGAACGCGGGCAGCGAAACCGCGAGCAGTTCCGAACCGGATACCGCCGCGCGCACGAACCTGCCGCGCCCGGCGGTCGACAGCGCCGCGGGCACCGCGATCACCAGGGCCACCAAGATGGCCCCCGCCGCCAGTTGCACGGTGGGCCACAGCTGGCTCTGCAGCGCGGTGCGCACATCCTCGCTCAGCTGATAGGAGTGACCCAGATTTCCGGTCAGCGGCCGCAGCACCGTGTGCAGGTACTGCCGCCACAGCGGCTCGTCCAAGCCGAGATCCGCGGCGATCTGTGCGCGCACTTGGGGCGAAGCGCTGGTCTGCGCGCCCAGCAAAGTGTCCACCGGGTCGCCGGGCGTCAGCCGCAGGGCGAAGAACGTCACCGTCTGCGCCCCGAGCAGCACCAGCACCCCGGTCCACATCCGGTGCGCGATGATTCGAAAGAGTCTGTGTCTCACTTGGACTCCACCCAGGTGTCGTAGAACTTGCTCCAACCGTTGGCATCCAAGGTGAAGTCGTGTACCCGCGACGCGGCGGCATAGTTGCTGTTGTAGACGTAGACCGGCAGCCCATAGGCTTCATCCAGGATCAGTTGCTGCGCCTGCTGATAGAACCCGTAGCGCCGCGCCGGATCGGTGCCGGCCCGGCCCTGCGCCAGCAGTGCGTCGACTCCGGCGTCGTGCACCTGACCGGTGTTCGAACCGCCTTTGCGGGCATCGCGATCGGACTGGTACAGCGTGGCCAGCACGTCCGGATCGGACCGGCCCCAGCTGCCGCCGGTCATCTCGTATTCGTTGCGCTTGAGCAGATTGGTGTAGGTGCCGTAATCGACCGGTTCCAAACGCAATTCGATGCCGACCTTCTTCAGTTCCTGCTGCACCGCCTGGGCCACCACGTCCCGGGACTCGCGAATCAGATTGGACGCGTAGGGCAGCCCTATGCTGAAGCGGTGCCCATCGCGGGTGCGGTAGCCCTGCGCGTCGCGCCCGGTGTAGCCGAGTTCGTCGAGCAACCGGTTCGCGGTGGCGACGTCGTAGCCGGCGCGCCCCTCCGCGGCGCGGTCGTAGCCGGGCGTGGTGGGCGAGAGCGGTGCGTAGGCCCGCGGGTATTCGCCGAAGTAGACGCTCTTCACGATGCCGTCGAGGTCGACGGCCGCGCCCACCGCCCGCCGGGCCCGGATATCGGAGAACGGTTCCTTGGAGACATTGAAGAAGTAGGTGTACGGCACGCCGGGCGAATTCCGGTTGACGAGCTGGAAATCCCCGTCGCGGCGCAGATCCGCGATCTCCGTCGGCGGAGTGTCGGAGATGACGTCGACCTGGCCGCCGCGTAGCGATCCGGTGCGCACGGCGTCCTCGGTCAGGACGCGCACGGTGAGCCGTTCCAGATAGGCCGGTCCGGTGTGCCCCGCGTTCGCCGGGGGCCAGCGGTACTCGTCGTTGCGGACGAAATCTATGCCCTGCCCGCGGCGGACCTCGACCTCGCGGAACGGTCCCGAGCCCACCGCGAACCGGCCTCCCGCGCACAGGTCGTCGGGATGCTCGGCAAGCACCGCGGGTGAATAGAAGCCGAGATAAGCCGTGCTCGCCGCCTGCAGGAACGGGACATTCGGCGATTTGAACCGGACGCGCACCGTGTATTCGTCGAGGACGTCCGTCCCCGCATAAGGGCCCAGCAAACTGGCCGCATACTGAGATTTGGTTTTCGGCGAGACAATATGCTCGAAGTTCGCCTGAACGGCGGCGGCGTCGAATGGCCGACCGTCGAAGAATCGCACGTCCCGGCGCAGCGTGAAAGTGTATTCCCGGCTGTCGTCGGAGATCTGCCAGGCGGTCGCGAGCCACGGCGCGAAGGTGCCGTCGGTTTTCTGTGCGACCAGCGAGTCGAATACATTTCGCTGCAATTCACCGACGATATCGCCTGCGCTGACATGCGGGTCGATACATGTCGCCTCGCGATGCACACCATAGGTCAGCGTGCCGCCGGGCCGGGGCGGTCCGGCGTCCCGGACAGGACCGGATCCGCCGGTCGAGCACGCGGTACACGCGACGGCGAGCGTCGCGAGCACAGCCGCCGACCGGACCATCGGCAGATTCCATTTTCGCATCACACATTCTTTCCGACGGATGGGGTAGCACAGAATACGGTGCAAGGAGTGAACCCCCGCATATGGCGCCCGCCCATATTTTCCGACGCGGTGGATTCAAAGCATTGACATTGCTTCGCATCCTGTGATGCACGGATTTCCGGTAAGTAAAAGCCCTGCACCGCAATGCCTTCCCCGCCGCCGGTCCAGGTCGCGACCAGTCCCCGGTCCAGTCGTATATCGATAGGAACCGGGCCAGGGACGTGAATTCAATAGCGACCACAGCCGGAAGACCGGAGCTTGTTTTCGAAACAGACTGGACCTCATCTCCATTCGACCGTTTTCATTCCGCCGGCCCGATCAGGAGGCCCACTAGATGGCTGTGTATGTGGCGCAGACGCGCGACGACATCACCGATACGCAACTGCAGGACATCCTCACCCGGCTCCGCCAGGTTCCGGCGAAGGCGACCACCCGCCGCACCCGCACCGGATTCTTGATCGTCACGTGGGCCGAAACCGGCCCGCTGCTCGAGGCCGAGCTCGCCCGCAGCGAGCATCTGGTACGGGTTCTGCCCGAGAGCAGCTCTTTCCCGCTCGCCGCCCGCGAGTACCGTCCGGAGGGTTCGGTCGTGCGGGTCGGCGCGGTGCCGGTCGG
Source organism: Nocardia sp. NPDC004168 (assembly GCF_040610355.1). Taxonomy (NCBI): domain Bacteria; kingdom Bacillati; phylum Actinomycetota; class Actinomycetes; order Mycobacteriales; family Nocardiaceae; genus Nocardia; species Nocardia sp. NPDC004168. The sequence goes on from NZ_JBEXME010000030.1 coordinate 38,265, forward strand.
CGACGGCCGCCCGGTGATCATCGCCGGTCCGTGCTCGGCCGAGACGCCGGAGGTGCTGCTCGAGACCGCGCGGGCGGTCCGGGCCGCAGGCGCGGACATGTTGCGCGTCGGCGTGTTCAAACCTCGCACATCGCCCTACAGCTTCCACGGTCTGGGCCCGGACGGACTGGCGATGCTGCGGGACGCGCGCGCGGAGACCGGTCTGCCGATCGTCACCGAGATCCTCGACGTGCGCGACATCGATCGCGTCGCCGATGCCGCCGACCTGTTACAGGTCGGGGCGCGCAACATGCAGAACTTCACCCTGCTCACCGAGCTTGCCCTGACGGGCAGGCCGGTGCTGCTCAAACGCGGCCTGTCGGCGACCGTGCACGAATGGCTCAATGCCGCGGAGTACCTGCTCGCACACGGCAACGACCACGTCATTCTCTGTGAGCGCGGCATCAGGACCTTCGAGCGCGCGACGCGCAACACCCTCGACCTCAACGCGGTTCCGGTGGTCAAACACCTGTCGCACCTGCCGATCCTGGTCGATCCGAGTCACGGCACCGGCGCCACGCGCTATGTGCCGCCGATGTCCGCGGCAGCCCTCGCGGCAGGCGCCGACGGGGTGATCGTCGAAGTGCACCCGCGCCCCGCCCAGGCGCTCTCCGACGGCGACCAATCCCTCGATCTGCCCGAATTCGCGCGACTGGCCACGAATTTACGGGCAATCGGCGAGGCACTCGGACGCGGCCGGGTCGCTGCCGAACCCGAGCTGGTGGAGCTGGCATGACGACGACCGGCACCGAACTATTCCTGGACGGCACCGCGTTACGCGTGACCGAGGTCGCCGCCGTGGCACGCCGCACCGTACCGGTGAACCTCGGCATCGCCCCTGCCGCGCTGACGGCCATGCACGAATCCGTGCTGCTCAAACGCGAACTGATCGACACCGGGATCCCGATCTACGGCGTCACCACCGGGTTCGGCGACAGCGTCAACCGCCAGATCTCTCCGGCGAAGGCCGCCGACCTGCAACGCAATCTGATCGTCTACCACCTCAACGGGGTCGGCCCGGTGACGGCGCCGGACGTGACCCGGGCGACCCTGCTGATCCGCGCCAACTGCCTCACCCGCGGCCCGTCCGCGATCCGCCCCGAAGTGGTCTCGACCCTGCTGCGGCACCTCGATGCCGATATCTTGCCGCTGATCCCCGAGCGCGGATCGCTCGGCGCGAGCGGGGATCTGGTCCCGCTGTGCTATGTCGCCGCAGCGCTGCTCGGGGAGGGCGAGGTGCGGTACCGGGGCGAGGTGCGCCCCACCGCGGAGGCGCTGCGCGCCGAGGGCATCGAACCGGTGGTGCTGGAGCCGAAGGAGGGCCTGGCACTGATCAACGGCACCGCCTTCACCTCGGCCTTCGCCGCGCTCGCGGTCGCCGACGCCGCCGAGCTGGCCTTCGCCGCCGACGTCGCGACCGCCATGACCTGCGAGGCCCTGCTGGGCAACGGCTCCCACTTCCATCCCTTCGTGCACGCCAACAAGCCGCATCCCGGACAGGGCGCGAGCGCCGAGTTGATCCGCGGTCTGCTCGACGGATCCGACCTCACCACCAGCTACGAGGAGATCCTCGTGCGCCGGTCAGGGCTGGAGGGCCGGGGCTTCCGCACCCTCGAACATCGCATCCAGGACAAGTACTCGGTGCGCTGCGCGCCGCACGTCAACGGCGTGCTGCGCGACAGCCTGGAGTGGGTGGGGCGCTGGATCGACACCGAGATCAACTCCTCGACCGACAATCCGCTGTTCGCCTGGGAGACAGGCGAATTGCATCACGGCGGCAATTTCTACGCCGGACACGTCGGACAGGCGATGGATTCGCTGAAGGTCGCCGTCGCCAGTCTCGCCGACCTGCTCGACCGACAGCTGGAACTGGTGGTGGACGAGAAGTTCAACGCCGGACTCACGCCCAACCTGATCGCCCCCCGCGACGCGGAGGACTACGAGTCCGGGTTGCACCACGGCTTCAAGGGCATGCAGATCGCCGCCTCGGCGGTCACCGCGGAGGCGCTCAAGCACAGCGGTCCGGCGACGGCGTTCTCCCGCTCCACCGAGTCGCACAACCAGGACAAGGTCAGTATGGGCACGATCGCGGCCCGCGACGCCCGCACCATCATCGAGCTGACCCGGCAGGTCACCGCGATCCACCTGCTGGCGCTGGCCCAGGCCGTGGAGATCCGCGGCGTGCACCGCGCCGCCCCCGCGATCCGCCGCGTCCACGAGCTGATCCGCAGCCACGTGCCCTTCACCGACCGCGATCGGCGGATGGACCACGACATCCACCAGGTCGAACGGCTCATCGCCGACGGCTCGGTGCGCGCCGCCGCCGACGTCGCCGACCCCCTCTTCCCCACCGATCGCTAGGAGAGACCGATGCTGTTGTTACGCGACGACGATACGCGTGCGAAGAATCAGCGACTGCTGGCCGAGCACACCGCGCTGGTCCGGTCGGTATACGCGGGCACCGCCGACCTCGATCGGGTGCACGCGGCGAAACTGCTGGAGACCGTGCGCGCCGCGGGTCGGTCGAAGATGTACGAGGATTCGGTCCCGGCCGGGCTGCTCGAGGAGCTGGACACCGGCACGCCCATACCGACCGAGCGCGTGCTGACCGAGATCCTGCCGTCGCTGCCGTTCCTGGGCAAGAAGGAACTCGGCCGCTTCGGGCAGTCCGCCTTCACCCGTCCGCTGGACGAGTTCCTGCACTACTACGAATCCTCGGGCACCACGGGCGACCCCGCCGCCGCGCCGAAGGCGCTGGACGATCTGCTGATCAACACCGTGAACATCGGCGAGATGTGGGCGCGGCTGCTGCAGCCGAAGGACATCGCGCTGATCCTGATCAACGCCCCCTTCGCCCCTGCCGCCTACCAGTTCGAGAAGGCGCTGGAGTATCTGCAGGTGATGTCGCTGCGCCCCTGGGTGGACAACATCACCGGCGACTACACCCGGGTGCTGCGGCTGATCGATCAGCTGGGAGTCAACGTCTTCATCGGGCCGCCGTCGCGGCTGCTCGAGATGGTGCAATTCGCTCATCGCGCCGAGCTGCCCGCGCCGAAATTCGACCGCCTGCTGCTGATGGCCGAGCAGACCGGCCCCAGTTTCCGCCGTCACCTCGAGAGGCTGACCGGAGCGACGTCGTTCGTCTCCTCCTACGGCTCTTCGGAGACCGGCACCCCTGCCGTCACCTGCGAGCGCGGACAGCTGCATCTGCAACCACAGAGTTTCCTGCTCGAGCTGGTCGACGAGACCGGCATCCGGCGGGTGGACGGCCGATCCGACCGCGGCGAGCTGGTGATCACCACTCTCGACCTGCCCGCTCGCCCGCTGCTGCGCTACCGCACCGGCGACTTGGTGGATATCGACGGCACGCCGTGCGGATGCGGTCTGCACACCGCCGTCCTGCGCACCCAGGGCCGCTCCCAGGACCTTATCGTGCTGGACCGCACCGGCATTCGTCAGAACGACCTGGAACAGGCGGTCTGGGAGGAGCCACTGCCCGACGCGACGGTGTTCAACTACATGGTCGTGGTGCACGGGCGGCAGATCGTCTTCCTGGTCACCTACGACGGCGATCCGGCGGGTCCGTGGACCGCGGTGCTCACCGACCGGCTGCGCGCCCTGTTCGGCGGCCTCGAGGTGACCGTACGGCCGGTGGAGAAGCTGCCGCCACTCGCGTCGCTGGGCCAGTACCTGGGCTGGAAGCTGTCGCGCGTCCTCGATCTCGACGAAGAGCAGAACTGGGCCCGGCTACCCGCGCCGATCGACGCGGTGGTGCGCCAGACCCTGTCGGAACTATCGCCCAACTCCTGAGGAGGCTGTCGATGTCCGGAATCACCGGCTGGCTGGATCGGCAGCGCGATCTGCGCGAGCACGAGGCCGCCGTTCGCGCCATGTCCGATGCCCTCACCCACCGCGGACCCGACCACGGCGGGGCCTGGATCGACCGGCACGTGGCCCTCGGCCACCGCGCGGCGACGGTGGCCGACACGCGGCCCGGCGGGCAACCGGCGGTCGTCGCCGAGGCGGGCCGCCCGCTGGCGGTGCTCACGCTGTCGGGCGAGATCTACAACACCGGCGAACTGCGCGCCGAATTGACCGGGCGCGGCCACGTCTTCGCCGGTGACACCGACGAGGACGCCGAGGTCGTTGCGCATGCCTACCTCGAATGGGGCGGCGATGCGGTCCGGCGGCTCAACGGCGCCTTCGCGTTCGCGGTATGGGATGTGCGCCGGTCCGAATTGTTCTTGGCGCGGGACCGATTGGGTATCGAGCCGCTGTATTTCGCCGAGCACCCGAGCGGGCTGCTCTTCGGTTCGGAGCCGAAGGCCCTGCTGGCCAACGACCTGTTCGTACCCGAGGTGGACGCGCACGGGCTGATCGACATCTTCACCGTCGCGATGCGGCGACCCGGCGACGCGGTGTACCGCGGCCTGCGCGAGGTCCGCCCCGGCTGGACCGTGCGCGTCGATCACAACGGCCTGCACCACACCCGGTACTGGCGACTGGAATCCGCGCCGCACCCCGACGATCTGCCCACCACCGTGGACACGCTCGACGCGCTGCTGACCGACATCATCGGACGCCAGACCCGCACGGCCGCACCGGCCGGATTGCTCTCGGGCGGGCTGGATTCCAGCGTCATCACCGCGCTCGCCGCGCGTTCGGTCACCGCGGCCACTGGCGCGAAACTGTCCACGTACTCGGTGGACTTCGCGGGTGGCGACGACGATTTCACTCCCGACGCGCTGCATTCGAGCCGGGACGCGCCGTTCGTGCGCGCGGTGGTCGACCACGTCGGCACCGATCACACCGAGGTGATCCTGGACGCACCCGCGCTGCTGGACGAGATGACCGAAACGCTGCGCGCCCGCGATATCCCCGGCGTCGGCGATCTGGACGTTTCGCTGTACCTGCTGTTCCGCGAGGTCCGCAAGTACGCCTCCGTGGTGTTGTCCGGCGAGGGCGCCGACGACATCTTCGGCGGCTATCCGTGGTTCGTGGCCGAGGCCGCGAATCCCACGGGTGGCTTCCCATGGGGCGCGGGCAACACCGACCGCAACGGCATGCTCTCGGCGGAACTGCGTGAGCACCTCGATCTGGACGCGGCCGTCGCCGAGCGGCACGACGAGGCGGTCGCCGAGGTGTCGCGTCTGGACGGCGAGGACGCGGCGGCACAACGCGTTCGCGAGGTGTTCCACCTCGAGATCACCCGCTTCCTGCCGTTCCTGCTGGACCGCAAGGACCGGATGAGCGCGCGCACCGGTCTGCTGGTCCGGCTGCCCTTCTGCGACCACCGGCTCGTCGAGTACCTGTGGAATCTGCCCTGGGACCTGAAGCGGCACGGCGGACAGGAAAAGGGCATCCTGCGCACGGTCGCCGAGCCGTGGCTGCCGCCGCAGGTCGCCAAGCGCCCCAAGAGCGGCTTTCCGTTCGGTCAGAGCCCCGAATATCTCGCGGCGGTCCGCGCGGCGACCCGCGAGATGCTGGCGGACCCGTCGTCGCCGGCTCTGGCGCTGCTGAACACGACCGCGCTGCGCGAGTTGGCCGACAGCGATCGCTGGCACAACGGCACCTTCACCCCACCGCCGTGGCTGCCGCGCGCGCTGCAGTTGAACACCTGGCTGCGCGAATACCGCGTCGCCGTGCGGCTGTGACGCCGTGCGGTCCACCCCTCAGGAATACCGAGGTTCCCTCATGACAGTCGGAATTCTGGACATCGATTACCACGTCCCGCCCACCGAGGTGTCCAACGACACGATCAGCGCCTGGGCGGACACCACACCGGAATGGATCGTCGATCGCACGGGCATCCGGACCCGGCGTTACGCCCACACCACCGATCCCACCTCGACGCTCGCCGTGGCGGCGGCCCGCAGACTGCTGGACCGGCACCAGGCGGATCCGTCCGCGATCATCGTCGCGACTTCGACCCCGGACCATCCCCTGCCCGCCACCGCGGCGATCGTGCAGGGAATATTGGGATTCCGGGATATTCCGGCCTTCGACGTGAACGCGGTCTGCACCGGCTTCCTCTACGCGCTGCGGCTGGCATCGGCACTGGTCCGTGACGATCCGCGGCGGCGGCCGGTGCTGGTGATCGCGGCCGACAAGTACTCGACGATCATGGACCGGAGCGACCGCAGAACCGTCGCCCTCTTCGGCGACGGCGCCGCGGCGGCCCTCGTCGGGCCGGTGCCCGATGGCTCGGGTCTGCTGGCCCAGCAGTTGGTGGCGCACGGCGCGCTGCACGACACCGTGAAGGTTCCCGCGGGCGGTTCGCGGCAGCCGATCGACGCGCGGGCGCTGGAACAGGGCGACCACTATTTCAAGATGAACGGCCGCGGCGCACGGGATTACGCGCTCAACACGCTCCCCGCCCTGGTCGACGACGTGCTGCGAGAATCGGATCTCGGCGTCGGCGACATCGATCGTTTCGTCTTCCATCAGGCGAATCTGCGTCTGGTGGAAGAGCTCGCCGTCAAGATCGGCGCGGATCCCGACCGCGTCCCGGTCACCGTCGACCGGTTCGGCAACACCGGGGCCGCGTCGGTTCCGGTGACGCTGGCCCACTCGCATCGCGAGCGGCCGATCGCGCACGGCGAGAACATCCTGCTCGCCGGCGTCGGGGGCGGGCTGACCGGCGGCGCCGCGGTGCTGCGCTGGCACCGGACGGGTGGGAGCGACGGGTGAACGATCGTCTGAGTGGGAAGCGAGCGGTCGTCACCGGGGGCACGCGCGGGCTCGGCCGGGCCATCGCCGACGCCTTCGCGGCCGAGGGCGCGCACGTCGTGTGCGCGGGACGCACGGATCCGGCGGGCCACCCGGACTGGCCGCGCGAATTCACCTATCTTCCGGTGGATGTCACCGACGCCGACTCGGTCGAAGAGATGATGAGCCGGGCCGCCGACACCCTGGGCGGGATCGATATCGTCGTCGCCAACGCGGGGGTCAGCATCGACGGCCGCGTGCATCGCACGACCGCCGCGGACTGGGCCACGACGATGGCGGTGAACGTCAACGGCGTCTTCCACACGACTCGGTCGGCGATACCGCATCTGGAGAAGACCGGGGGGACGATCATCAACGTCTCCTCGAGCATGGCCACCCGCGTCGCGGTGGGGGCGGCCGCCTACTGCGCGTCCAAGGCCGCGGTGGAGATGTTCACGAAAGTGTCCGCCGCGGAACTGGGCTCGCGGAACATCACGGTCAACTGCCTCGCCCCCGGAATTCTGGACGGCGGCATCGCCGACGACCTCGCCCAGAACCCGAAGGCGTGGGAGCTGTACCGGGACCGCCTGATCGCCAAGCGGGTCGGCCGGGTCGCCGAGGCCGCGGCGGGGGCGGTCTTCCTCGCGAGCGCCGACTCCTCCTACGTCAACGGCCACGTCCTGGAGGTCAACGGCGGGCTGCTGTGGGCGTGAGGGTCCGCGGCCGGGTGGAGCCGGGGTACGAGACCGTCGCGGAGGCCTTCGCGGAATATCTCGCCGAGACGCGCGGCGGCGCAGCGTTCTCCGCGACGGTCGACGGCGTCGCGGTGGTCGACCTGTGGGGCGGCAGCCGTGACGACGGCGACCGGCCATGGGAAGCCGACACGCTGCAGATCCTGTTCTCCGGCAGCAAGGTACTGATCGCCGTGTGCCTGCTGCTACTGCTCGAACGGGGGGAGCTGCGGCTCGACGCGCCGATCGCCGCGTATTGGCCGGAGTTCGCGGCCGCCGGGAAGGGGGACGTCACCGTCGCCGAACTCGTCTCCCACCGCGCCCGCCTGCCGGGCGTGCGCACGCCCTTCCCGAGCGATCCCGCGCCGGACGGCGCCCTGGCCGCGAAGCTGCTGGCCGAGCAACCTCGAGAGGACGACCCGGCGCTCGAACTCGCGTATCACGGAATCACTTTCGGCTGGTTGTGCGGTGAATTGATACGCCGCGTCGACGGCCGCACCGTGGGCGCGCTCTTCCACGAGGAATTCGCCGTGCCGCTGGGCCTGGACATCTGGCTGGGACTGCCCGCGTATCTCGAACCGCGTGTCGGGCAGGTGCGCTACGGGCCCGGGTGGCGCGGCCGCGCCCCGGCACCGGCGGGATCGGCGCGGTTGAACCTCGCCGATTCCGTCTGGGCGAATCCACTCATCTTCCCGGAGCACGACATTCCGTGGAACCGCCCCGCCTGGCACCGGGTGGAGATCCCCTCCTCCAACGCGATCGGCACCGCGCGCTCCATGGCGCGGCTGTTCGGAGCGTTGCTCGGCGGCGAGACGCCGTTGTCACCGGCCACGCTGGCCCTGGGCACCACACCGCTGTCCGGTGGCTTCGACGCGGTGTTCAAGCGGCCCATGCGTTACGGCGTTGGCCTGCAACTGCAGACCGAACTCGGTCACCTCGGCCCGCATCCGGCCGCGTTCGGGCACGACGGCTCCGGAGGCGGTGTGCACGCGGCGTGGCCGTCGCACGCGGCATCGATCTCTTTCGTGCCCAACGAGTTACACCGGTCGCGTGGGCTGTATGCCCCGGTAGGGCGGATTCTCACCGCCTTGCACCGCGTCCTCGGCTCATAGCGAGTCGAGGACGCGGAACCGGTTGACCGCGGGCAGGTGCTGTTCGCGTTTCTGCGAATCCTCCACGCCCAGCCCCTCGGCAGGCGCCAGCCCCAACACCGCGACCTTGCCTTGATGCAGGTTGTCGTGCACCTCGTAGACCCCTTGGGCGGCCTCGGCGAGGGGATAGGTCTTCGAGACCGTGGGGTGGATCAAGCCCTTGGCGATGAGCCGGTTGGCCTCCCACGCCTCGCGGTAGTTCGCGAAATGCGAGCCGATGATGCGCTTGAGATTCATCCAGAGATAGCGGTTGTCGAATTCGTGCACATAGCCGCTCGTCGACGCGCACGTGACCACCACCCCGCCCTTACGGGCGACCAGCACCGAGGTGCCGAACGTTTCCCGGCCGGGATGTTCGAAGACGATGTCGACGTCCTCGCCGCCGGTCAGTTCGCGGATCCGTTTTCCGAATCTCTTCGATTCGCCTTGGTCCTGGACGCCGTCGCGCCAGAACCGATACCCCTCGGCCGACCGGTCGATGACCGCCCGCGCGCCCATCGCCCGGCACAGCTCGGCCTTCTCGGCCGAGGACACCACGCAGACCGGGAAGCCGCCGCCGGCCAGAACCAATTGGGTCGCGTAGGATCCGAGGCCGCCTGCCGCGCCCCAGATGAGCACGTTGTCGCCCGCTTTCATATCGGCGCCGTTGCGCGACAACAGTTGTCGGTACGCGGTGGAGTTCACCAAACCCGGCGAGGCCGCCTCCTCCCAGGTCAGATGCCGCGGCTTGGGCATCAGCTGATTGGCGCGCACCAGCGCGAGTTCGGCGAGGCCGCCGAAATTGGTCTCGTATCCCCAGATGCGCTGGGCCGGATCCAGCATGGTGTCGTTGTGCCCGTCCGGCCCCTCCAGTTCGACGTGCAGGCAGTGCGCAACGACCCGATCCCCCGGCCGCCAGGCGGTGACCCCGGCGCCCGTGCGCAGCACGACACCCGCCAGATCGGAACCGATGACGTGGTAAGGCAGGTCGTGCCGGGCGGCGAGATCCGAAGTACGCCCGTACCGTTGGAGGAAGGCAAAGGTGGGGACCGGTTCGAAGATCGCGCTCCACACCGTGTTGTAGTTGATCGATGAGGCCATGACCGCCACCAGCGCCTCGCCCGGGCCGACCTCGGGGACCGCGACCTCGTCGAGATGGATCGACTTGCGCGGATCGCGCTCGGCCGGGTGCAGCCCCTCGAACATGCCGATTTCGTCGCGGTGCAGGGTGATCGCCCGATAACTCTGCGGCACAGTCAGGTTCGCGAAATCCGCTGCGGTGGCGTCCTCCGCGAGAATGGCGTCGAGCAGTCCGTTCATCGTTCGTTCCCTCGTTGACACCTCGAAATACCTTGTGTCACTATATCATGAATTCGAAATCTGTCGAAATGTCGAACTATGGAAGCAGAGGCGTGATGCGGCTCAACCTGACGGCCGATGAAGTGCTCACCACCACCCGCTCGGTCCGCAGACGGCTGGATTTCACGCGCCCGGTGGAACGCGAGGTCATCGAGGAGTGCCTGACCATCGCCACCCAGGCGCCCACCGGGCAGAACCGGCAGCGGTGGGCCTTCGTCGTGGTGACCGATCCGCAGCAGCGGGCCGCGCTGGCGGATCTGTACCGCAAAGGCCGCAACATGCCGACCGAATACGTGCCGCGGGACGGCGTGGACTGGCGCGACGATCCGGTGCGCACCCAGCGCATGTACGCCACGGGCCCGCATCTGTACGAGCATCTGCACGAGGTGCCGGTGATGCTGATCCCGTGCGTGCACGTGGTGCGCCGCCCTGACCCGGGCGTCGTCGACATGGCCAACAGCTACGGGTCGATCCTGCCCGCCACGTGGAGCTTCATGCTGGCGGCCAGGGAGCGCGGCCTCGGCACCGTCTGGACCACCCTGCATCTGCAGTACGAATACGAGGCCGCCCAGGTTCTCGGGATCCCGTACGAATCGGTGCTGCAGACCGCGCTCATCCCCGTCGCGTACACGATCGGCACGTCGTTCCGCCCGGGCGTGCGCACCGATCTGGACAATGTCGTCCATTGGAACAAGTGGTAGCGGAGCTCAGTAGAGCGCGAAAATCCTAGCGGGACCGCCGGTTCCGCCCCGGTGCTTCGAGGCCCCGACCACAAGCGTCGCGCCGGCGTCGGGCACGTCCGGAAGGCCGTTGAGCGCCTCGAGTCCGTAGCGGCCCGACGGCAGGAACGTCCGATGGACCGGGATCGCGCGGTCGCTCCCCCGGTCCAGGCCCGTGGAGTCCACGCCGATGCCGACGACCTCCCGCTGATGGATCAGGAAGTCGGCGGCCTCGGCGCTGAAGCCGGGCCACCGATAGGTGTCGGTCCGCTCGTCGTGATTCAGGAACGCGCCCGGGATCGGCACCCGCTGCGCCCAGTCGGATTCCATGACGACGACCGCGCCCTGCGGCAGCGGGCCGTGTGCGCGCTCCCAGTCCCGGATGTCGCGCACCGTCACGGCCGCCGTGGCGTCGCGGGCGGCGCGCTCCGCGATGCGGATGACCGCGAGCGGCGCGACCAGGTTCTCCGCCGGGATGGCGTCGACCGAGAGACCCGCGTCGTCGAAGTGCAGCGGCGCGTCGATATGGGTGCCCACATGTTCGTAGATGTCGAGCCGCCCGGCGTTGTACTGGTTGTCGGCCATGCAGGCCACGCGCCCGAACTCGGGCCGCTTGCTGACCAGCTCCCACACCGGGAAGTCCGGGGTCAGCGCATGCGTCAGATCCACCACCCTGCCGAAACCCCGCTCGCGGATGAGTTTCACACCGGCCCCGACAACGTCCCCACCCGAAACCTCCGACGAGTCCCCACCATCGATCAGCCGTGGCGCACACACAGGTCTTCCTCCTTCACACCGTCGTCGCTGCCAGTCTGATCCCGTCTCCCCTCGCTGTCTTCGGTCTCCGGCCCGAACGCGCGGCTCGACCAGAGACCAGGACCGGCACTCTCGCCGGCCGCCGCAGCGCGCCGACGTGTCGCGATTCGGCCAAGCGCACCGACGTGGTGCGCGAACTGCTGCCGGGCGTGTGGCGGGTCGGCAAGGGACTGGCCACCGGCACCCTGCCGAACGAGGAGCTGCGCCGATCCATCGGACGCGAACCGTTGGCGGACGGTGTGCCGCTTGGCATGGTCGGTCAGCTGGTGCGGTTCGGCCTCATCGGCGTGAACGCCGACACGGGTGCCGGAACGAATCGCCCGCTCCGGCCGACGACGCGGCCCCGGGAAGGCGCAGCCCGCCGCCAGCATGCGGTAGACGCGCGTCCGACACGCCACTCGGCAGTAACGCCACCGATGCCGGGGTGCTGCCAGAACGACGAAAACGGCCCCGGAACTATTGTTCCGGAGCCGTTTCCCTAGTAGCGGGGACAGGATTTGAACCTGCGACCTCTGGGTTATGAGCCCAGCGAGCTACCGAGCTGCTCCACCCCGCGTCGGTGAACACAACATTACACATGGGTTCGCAGAGTCTGCAAATCGCCAGCTCAGAGGCGGTTTCGGCGAGGTGAACAGACCGCACGACAGGAACATCCGCCCGCCACCGAACTCCGAAACCATCCCGCAGCAATCGCGATGCCGCACATTTCCACACCGCGCCCTCAAGATTCACCACCGAAAACCCACTTCAAACGTGACCTACTTCACCATTTCGAGGTGATCTCACTCACATAACGATGCGATAACTTCGCACGGAATCAGCGTGTTGACGACGTTTCCCACCTGGTAAAACTCGCATATTCGAGTTATTCGAATCATGCAATTCCGGCGTTATCAAGATGTGATCTGCTGAGAATTCTTCGTTACCGTCACTCCACGGCCCGGATCATCCGAGACGGGCTCGAACTCGAACCGCCGAACACCGGTGACCCTGTCCCGCGGCTCGAGGATCCCCGACGACCTGGGGACAGGGACACGGCAGTAAGCACGATCGCCGTGCCGGCGGGCGCAGGGAGGGAAACGACCATGACTGAGAACCGGAAGATCAGCACCCGCGCCATCGGCTTCGCCGCCATCACCGGCGCTCTTGTTGCCGTCCCGTTCGCATTCTCCACCGCTTCCGCCTCCGCGGCCACCCACGACTGGGACGGCGTCGCGCAGTGCGAGAGCGGTGGCAACTGGGGGATCAACACCGGAAACGGCTACTACGGTGGCCTGCAGTTCTCGCAGAGCACCTGGGCCGCCAACGGCGGCAAGGGCTCGGCCCACACCGCCAGCAAGGCGGAGCAGATTCGCGTGGCGGAGAACGTGCTCGCCACCCAGGGCCCCGGCGCGTGGCCGGTGTGCGGCCGGTACCTGCGCCAGGGCACCTCCGAGCCCGAGACGCTGGCCCCGGCGGAGGAACTTCCCGCCGTGCCCGAGCCCGCCCAGCCCACCGTGAGCGCGGCGCAGTCCGTGGTCGAGAAGGCCAAGTCCGCCGCGGACGAGCTGGCCGAGCAGTACGGCCTGAAGGGACAGTTCGAGCAGATCTTGAGCCAGAACAGCGCGCTGATCGACTCCCTCGGTCGCTGACCCATCCCGCGCCGAAAGAAAGACGCCGCCATCGCGATGATGGCGGCGTCTTTCTTCGTGCCGGTCCTATCCGGCGGCACTACTCAGCGACCGGCGTCCTGATACGCCTTGACCGCGGCGTCCAGCTCGTCCAGCGCACGGCCGAAGTCCTGGAAGTTCCCGCTGCGCATGGCGTTGCGCACGTTCTCGATCTTGCGGTTGAGCTCGGCCGCCGCGGCGTCCTTGGCGGCGGACGATCCCGTCGCCGGTGGCGGGACCGAAGCGGGCGGCGGTGTCGAGGCGTTACTGGTCCCGTTGTTGCCGTTCTCGGCGGGGACCGGAGTGGTGCCCGGCTTGGGCCTGGTGCCCGAGTCACCGCCGAACGGCGTCGCCAGCGCGCCCGCGCCGGGGATCACTTGGTTCAGCGCGTCCGCCAAAGTCGAGGCGTAGCCCACCTTGACGTTGCCCGCCTCGTCGCGATAGCTCACCAGCACCCGCAGCAGCTGCGGGAAGGTCGCCGTGTTCGGCCCGGTGTTGCGTTCGTTGTAGAACGGCTCCACATAGAGGATGCCACCGTCCGCGACCGGCAGGGTCAGCAGATTGCCATATTTGATCTTGTTCGAATTGGACAGCAGCGTTTTCTCGCGGGACACCTCAGGCGAGGTCGTCATCCGGTTCTGCGTCTGCTGCGGACCCAATGTCTGTGTGTCCGTTGGCAATCGAAGAATCGTGAATTTCCCGTAGCCGTCCGGGTCGGAACGCACCGAGATATAGGCCGCGAGATAAGGCCGGTTGTAGCCGGTCATCGCACTGGTCAGATTGAACGTCGGCTTGTTCGTTTTCGGGTCGCCCAGCAGCACGTAATACGGCGGCTGGTTGGCGGTGGTCCCGCCCTCGGTGGTCGGGTCGGCGGGAACCGACCAGAAAGCGTTGTTGGTGAAGAATTCTCGGGGATCGTCCACGTGATACTTCGACAGCATCTCGCGCTGCACCTTGAACAGATCCTCCGGGTAGCGGAAGTGCGCCCGCAGTTCCGGCGAGATCTCGCTCTCCGGCTTCACCGCGCCCGGGAACACCCCGCGCCATGCCTTCAGCACCGGGTCCGAGGAGTCCACCTCGTAGAGCGTGACGCTGCCGTCGTACGCGTCGACCGTCGCCTTCACCGAGTTGCGGATGTAGCTGACCGCCTTACGCGGCAGCAGCCGCCCGGTCTTCTTGTCGATGCTGTCCTCCAGCGCGCCCTCCAGCGAGGTGGTCTGCGCGTAGGGGTAGTTGTCCAGCGTGGTGTAGGCGTCCACGATCCAGACGATCCGTCCGCCGACAACCGCGGGGTAGGCGTTGCCGTCGGTGGTCAGCCAGGGCGCGACCTTCTGCACCCGCTCGCGCGGGCTGCGGTTGAAGATGATCTTCGAGTCGTCGCCGATGGCCGAGGAGAACAGGATGTTGCGCTCGGCGTACTTGGCCGCGAAGGCCAGGCGGTTGAACCAGTTGCCGATCGGCACGCCGCCCTTGCCGGTGTAGGTGTACTGGGCGGTGTCGGAGTCGTACTCGCGCGGACGCTGGCCGTCCATCGCGCCGACGATCGCGTAGTCCGGGTTCGCCTGCGAGATCAGCTCGCCGAAGTAGACGCGCGGCTGGTCCACCTTGATCCGCTGCTTGTCCGCCGGCGTGAACAGATCGCTGACCATGAAGATCGGGTAACCGCCGTCGCCGCTGCCCCCCGCGGCATTCGGATCGTCCGACGGCGGTTTGTTCACCCGGTTGGCCGGGGCGGCGACGAAGCCGTTGCCGTGGGTGTACACGGTGTGACGGTTGATCCAGTCGGTCTGGTTGCCGCTCAGCGCCGCGGGCGAGAGCTCCCTGGCGGCGACGATGTAGTCCTGGACGTCACCGTCGAGGTTGTAGCGGTCGATGTCCAGCGACTCCGGGAAGCCGTAGAAGTTCTTCAGCTGGCGCAGCTGCGTGAAGGTGGGCGAGAGGATGTTCGGGTCGAGCAGCCTGGCGTTGCCGACGGTCGCGGCGTCGACCGGCACCTCGAGCGGGCTCTTGCTGCTCTCGCCCTTGTAGTCCTTGTAATCGATCCTGTCGTCGGTGATGCCGAACGCCTGCCTGGTGGCGGCGATGTTGCGTTCGATGTACTCGCTCTCCTTGTCCGCGGCGTTCGGCCGCACCGAGAACTGTTCGACCACCAGCGGCCACACCGCGCCGACCAGGATCGAGGACAGCACCAGCAGCGCGGCGGCCATCGCGGGCACCCGCAGATCGCGCAGCACGATGCCCGCGAAGAAGGCCAGCGCGCAGATCACCGCGATGGACAGCAGGATCAGCTTGGCGGGCAGCACCGCGTTGATGTCGGTGTAGGAACCGCCGGTGAAGGTGGGTTCCTTGCGGCTGCTGGAAAGCAGTTCGTAGCGGTCGAACCAGTAGGCGATCGCCTTGAGCAGGACGAAGATCCCGGCCAGTACGGCGAGCTGGATGCGCGCGGGGCGGGTGAGCGTGCCCTCGCGGCCGGTCAGCCGCAGGCCGCCGAAGACGTAGTGGGTGACCAGGCTGGCGAAGAACGCGATCACCACCGCGACGAACAGCCAGTTCAGCACCATCCGGTAGAAGGGCAGGTCGAAGGCGTAGAAGCCGACGTCGAGGCCGAACTCCGGATCCTTCTCGCCGAACGATCCGCCGTTGAGGAACAGCTGCACCGTCACCCAGTTCGACTGCGCCACCAGACCCGACAGCAGGCCCAGCAGCACCGGGATGCCGACGCCGAACAGCCGCAGCCTGCTCATCACGGTGGTGCGGTAGCGCGCGATCGGATCGTTCGGACCCGCCACCGGCACGAACACCGGCCTGGTGCGGTAGGCCAGCAGCAGCGCCAGCCAGACCACCAGGCCGACGAAGGCCGCCACGACGAGGAACAGCAGCACCCTGGTCCGCAGCACGGTGAGATACACGTTGCGGAAGCCGACCTCGCCGAACCACAGCCAATTCGTGTAGGTGTCCGTCAACCGCGGCCCGAGCAGCAGTAACGCCGCTAGGACGATGGCCGCCACCAGCAGCACACGGCTGCGTCGGGACAGCGAAGGTAAGCCGGTGGGGGGCCGCATGCCCACGATGCCACTCTCCAAGGTCCGGCGACGCTCGCACCGATACGCTCGGCCGATGCGCCGCAGTCCGATGTTGCGGGTGGTCCTTCCGGACCGTCTCGGCCCACTCTACGGAAATCGGACACCATGCAGCTGGCAGGGTTGCGCTTGCCGCGCCGGGGAACCGATCGCCCGGGTTTCCGGCTGTCCGCGCCTGCGGTTTGATTGGATGTTCGCGTGACCCCAGACCTGCACGCCGAACTCGTCCTTGCCCGATCCGTCCGGGAGGTGGCGGAATTCGTCGATGCCGAGGGGTGGGGCCGTCCCCCGCAGATGTTCGCCCTGGTGCCGACCGCGGATCTGGTCGCGGCGCAGCCGGAACTGGAGGATCAGCTCGACGAGGGCGACGAGCTGACGCCGGTCGCCCAGGAGGCTTTCCCGGACGACATCACCGGCGGCTCGATCGCCCTGGACGAATTCCTGGCCACCACCAGTTGGCCCCCCGCCGTCCGCGGTTGCGTGCTGGTGCAGGAGATCGTGGTGCTCCCTCCGGACGCCGAATCGACGCTCGACGACGCGCTCGCCCCGCTGCTGGCCGACCACGATGCCGCCGACGCGGCCGCGCGCGCCGCCGCCGAGGCGCACCCGGAGCGCCGGGAGGCCCGGTTGTTCGCCGCGGTGCTGCGCGACGGCGCGTCGCTGTGCCTGTTGCAGCTGCGCCCCGCGGACGACGCGGACGATTTCGGCGACCTCGACCTGCGCACCTACCCCAATCTGGCGCCGAACCTCGTCGAAGCGCTGCATCACACCCTGGAGTGAAGCGCTGACGCTCCGGTGCGGCGCTGCGCGGCCCGATCGCGGTTCAACGGCCGGGCGCGCGGCGTTCTTCGGTCGGGATCACCAGCCGCTGCGCGGTCCGGGCGAGTCGCGCGGCTTCCGTCGCGGGTTGTCGACCGACCGAGCGATCCGGCTCACCCGCAGCCGACCGGTTCCTTGCCGGTGTTGATCTCGTTGAGCGACTGCACCGCGCCGGTGAGGGTCTCGACGCGCACCAGCCGCAGGCCGTCGGGAGTCCGCTGTTTGGCCTCGTCGCAGTTGGCGGCGGGGACCATGAAGGTCTCCGCGCCCGCGTCCCGCGCGGCCATCATCTTGTACTGGATGCCGCCGATCGGCCCCACCTTGCCGTCCTGATCGATGGTTCCGGTGCCCGCGACGAACTTGCCGCCGTCCAGTTCGCCGGGGGCGAGCTTGTCGATCAGGGCCAGGCTGAACATCAGACCCGCCGAGGGGCCTCCGATGTCGGCGAGATTGAACGCGACCTCGAGCGGCGGCCGGGCGCCCTCGCCCGGCGTCACGCCGAGGTAGCCCTTGGCCGGGTCGCCGGGGCGGGCGCCGAGCACGATCGACGCGGTCTGCTCGGCGTTGTCGCGCCGGAAAACCACGGTGAGCGTGCTGCCGGGCGCCTGGGACGAGACCGCGGTCACGACATCCTTGGGGGTCGTCATCGGCGTGCCGTTGATGCTGATCAGCTCGTCACCCGCGCGCAACGCGTCGTGGGCGGGCCCGTCGTCGGACACCTTGCGCAGCAGCACGACCGTGGGCAGGTTCAGGTAGTGCAGGGCGGCGACCTCGGCGTTGCCCTCCGAGTCCTTGAAGTCCTCTTGGTTGGACTTGTCGATCTCCTCGCGCGACACGCCGGGCGGGTAGACCTCCGAGCGCGGCACCAGGCCGTGCTTGCCGCTGGCCCAGAAGCCGAACGCCTCGAAGATGCTCAGCCCGTCGCGCACCGACACCGTGGTCATGTTGAGATGACCCGTGGTCGGATCGATCTCGGTGCCCCGCACAGCGACGACGTCCTTGCCGTCCACCGTGCCGAGGGTGTTGAAGGTGGGGCCGGGCCCGAGTGCGACGAACGGCACAGTCAGTACGCTGCCGACGACACCGAGCACGAGCACCGGGATCAGTGCGGCCACCAGGGTGAGGATCCGACGATTCACCTGGACCACAGTAATGACAGCCCGCGGCGTGAGTGGGCGGAGGCGGTCATTTCGCCCGGGCGCGCCGCCTCCGGTTTCGCGCCGCGCGAACACAGGGACGCTGTGCTACACGCGTAACGTGAAGAGCATGAACGACCTCCCCTTCGGATTCTCGAACCGCGACGACGACGATCGCAAGCGCGGTGACGAGCCGAGCGGTCCCGGCCCGAACGACCCGTTCGGTTTCGGTATCGGTGGGTCCGGCGCGGGCGGGTTCGACCCGGCGCAACTCGGCCAGATGCTGACCTCGCTCGGCCAGATGCTCAGCGGCATGGGACAACCGGGCTCGGCGCAGGCCGGGCCGGTGAACTACGACGTCGCCAAGCGGCTGGCCCGCCAGCAGCTCGGCCCGACCGTCGCCCCGGTGAGCTCGGGTGCCGCGAGCGCGGTGACCGACGCCGCGCACCTCGCCGAACTCTGGCTCGACGGCGCGACCACCCTGCCCGCGGGCGCCGCCAAGACGGTCGCGTGGACCGCCAACGACTGGATCGAGCAGACCCTGCCCACCTGGCAGCGGCTGTGCGACCCGGTCGCCGAGCAGATTTCGGGCATGTGGACCGCGGCGCTGCCGGAAGAGGCCAGGCAGTTCGCCGCGCCGATGGTCGGCATGCTTGGCCAGATGGGCGGCCTGGCCTTCGGATCGCAGCTCGGCCAAGCGCTCGGCCAGCTCGCCAAAGAGGTACTGACCTCCACCGACATCGGCCTTCCGCTCGGCCCCACCGGCACCGCGGCGCTACTGCCCGCGGCGATCTCGGAGTTCAGTGCCGGACTGGAGCAGCCGGAAAGCGAGATCCTGGTGTTCCTCGCCGCGCGTGAGGCCGCCCACCAGCGGCTGTTCGCGCACGTGCCGTGGCTGCGTCAGCAGGTGCTCGGCGCGGTCGAGGACTACGCGCGCGGCATCCGGATGGACTTCTCCGCGATGGAGCAGGCCGCGCAGAACATCGACCCGATGTCGCTGACCGATCCGTCGAAGCTCGAGGAGATCTTGGCCCAGGGCACGTTCGAGCCGCAGACCACGCCCGAGCAGAAGCAGGCGCTGGAACGGCTGGAAACGCTGCTGGCGCTCATCGAGGGCTGGGTGCAGGTGGTCGTCGCCGACGCGGTGGGCGACCGCTTGCCCGGCGCGGGCGCGCTGGCGGAGACGCTGCGCAGGCGGCGCGCCACCGGCGGTCCCGCGGAACAGACCTTCGCCACGCTGGTCGGGCTGGAGTTGCGTCCGCGCAAGCTGCGCGAGGCGGCGGCGCTGTGGCGCAGGCTCACCAGCGACGCGGGCATGACCGCCCGCGACCGCGTGTGGGCGCACCCGGACCTGCTGCCGGATTCCGACGACCTGGACTCCCCCGCCGGTTTCATCGACTCGGTCATCGGCGGCGGCGCCACCGTCTTCGACGACCCGCTGGCGCAATTGGCCGAAACCGAGGCTCGTGAGCGAGCAGCACGCGAGCAAAAGGACGACGACACCGGCCCCGACCTGGGCAAAGAAGGCGGCGAATCCTCCTGATTCAGGCTGTGGATGACGCGAATTCTGTGGATAACCAAGGATTTCGCCACGGGCCGCACCCCGCGGGGTTCGCATACTGATGACATGACAACGATGTGTCGTGGTCCTCGATTGCGGCCGCGGGTTACCGTCCTGGTCCGCCCTACCGGCGTCGTCCAACTCGGTTGCGATCCGGAAACCGCCGTGGTGCTCGATCCGGAAGGCATGGACGCGGAGACCGTCGTCACCTTCCTCCGCCTGCTCGACGGTCTGCGCACCAAGCCGCAGATCATCTGGCGCGCCGGAGAATGCGGTATCGATGCCGAACGCGCCGTGGCATTGCTCACGCTGGTCGACGAAGCCGGACTGCTGGACCACCCGGAGGACCGGGCCGGTCACGTGCGAACAGTGCGAGTACACGGCCTCGGGCCGCTGTCGGACGCGGTGTCGGCCGGCTTGCGGGCGCTCGGTATGCGGCCGAGCCGTTCCCGGGACTACCCCACCGGTACGGCGACGGCGCGGTCCTGGGGAGTGGACCTCGTGGTGCTCGCCGACACGCTGATGCCCGACCCCCGACTGGTGAGTGATCTAGTGCTGCACCAGATCCCGCATCTTTCACTGCGCATCCGCGACAGCAAGGGCGTCATCGGTCCCTTGGTGTTGCCGGGCGTCACCAGCTGCCTGCGCTGCGCGGACCTGATCCGCGCACGGAACGACACCGACTGGCCACACCTGGCGGCCCAACTACTCGGCCGCATCGGCCACGCCTCCCCCGCCGGAATCACCGCCACCACGGCAATCGCCCTCGCCGAACTCGAAACGATCATCGACTGCTCGCCCCGACGAACCCCCGCCACCTTGAACGCGACGCTGGAACTGGACCTGGACTCCCACACCCTCGATCGCCGCCGATGGGACCGCCATCCCGACTGCGGGTGCGTGCACCTTTCCGCAGCGCACGGCGTCGGAATACCGCCGTGATGCCTCCACCCAGGAACTCATCTGGCGACCGCGAGCACGAACCGCATCGGTCCATCCCACCGACGGCGACGTCGGTCACTGACTCCGCACCGTGGGCGTGGCGGGCGCGGGACAAGATCACCTTCGCCGCGCTGGACTGGCGGCCGGATACCTCGCTGAAGCTGATCTGCCCTGCATGAGCCCCGCCATCCCGAACGCGACTCTCGAACTGAATTCGGATTCACACCCTCGGTCGGCGCGGACGCGACCGGTACCCCGCATGCATGTGCGCACTCGTTTCCGCAGGTCATGGGCACTGAAGCCGATGGTGATCAAGATTGCCGTGGCCGACCGGCCGGTCCGTCCGCCATGATGGGTACGTGTCTGAGATCGTGCGCCGTCGCTCGTCCCGCAACGCCAAGTTGGCCAAGATTCCACTCGGCATAGCCGGGCGAGCGGCCGTGGGGTTCGGCAAGAAGCTCGCCGGAGGCGACAAGTCGGAGATCAACGCGCAGCTCAATCAGAAGGCCGCGGAGCAGCTGTTCACGGTGCTCGGCGAGCTCAAGGGCGGCGCGATGAAGTTCGGGCAGGCGCTCAGCGTGATGGAGGCCGCGGTCCCCGAGGAGTTCGGCGAGCACTATCGCGAGGCGCTCACCAAGCTGCAGGCCGCCGCGCCGCCGATGCCGGCCGCGACCGTCCACCGCGTGCTCGACCAGCAGCTCGGCACCCAGTGGCGGACACGCTTCCGTGAGTTCGACGACGCCCCGGCCGCGTCGGCCAGCATCGGGCAGGTGCACCGGGCGGTGTGGTCGGACGGGCGCACCGTCGCGGTGAAGGTGCAGTACCCCGGCGCCGACGAGGCGCTGCGCGCCGATCTCAAGACCCTGTCTCGCATGTCCGGTCTGGTCGCTTCCGTGATCCCCGGCGCGGACGTGAAGCCGATTCTCGCCGAGATCACCGAGCGCACCGAAGAGGAGCTGGACTACCGCAACGAAGCCGCCAACCAGCGCGCATTCGCCAAGGGCTTCGACGGGCACGCCGAGATCGTGGTGCCGAAGGTGGTGGCGAGCGCGCCGAAGGTGATCGTCACCGAATGGCTGGACGGCGTCCCCGTCTCCACGATCATCAAGCAGGGCGCCGAGGATCCGGAGGGCACCCGTGCGCTGCGCAATCGCGTCGCGGGGCTGATGGGCCGGTTCCACTTCTCCTCCCCGGAGGTGGTCGGACTCCTGCACGCCGACCCGCACCCGGGCAATTTCATGATGCTGCCCGACGGCAAGTTGGCGGTGATCGATTTCGGAGCCTGCGCACCGATGCCGGACGGTTTCCCCCCGGTGCTGGGCCGAATGCTGGCCCTCGCGGTCGAGGAGCGCTTCGCCGAACTCACCGAACTGCTGTACGACCACGGCTGGGTGATCCCCGGCCGAGTGGTCACCCACCAGGAGATCGCCGACTACCTGCGGCCGTTCACCGACCCGATCCAGGCCGACTCGTTCCACTTCACCCGCAGGTGGATGCAGCGGGTCGCGGGCAAGGCTTCGGAGATCTCCAGCCCGGAGATGAAAACCGCACGCGCACTGCAACTTCCGGCGCAATACGTGATGATCTTCCGGGTACTCGGCGGCTCCGTCGGCATCCTGGCGCAACTCGACGCCGAACTGCCGTTCATGCAATTGGTCCGCACCTGGATGCCCGGCTTCACCGAGGAACGCACCGCCTCCTGAGCTGAACCCCCTCGAACTCGGTCGAAGCGATATCTCACGCCGAGACTTGCCGGGGCCGCGAACACGCAGCGCCGCAGGCGCTGCAAAGCAGACCAGCCGCCCACCAGACAACGGTGGGCGGCTGGTCTGCTTTCTCGTTCGTTGGCTCGGCCCGTGCCGGGACCGACCGAATCGAGCACATCGACCGGAGGGAGGGAAGTCACTCCCCGGCTCATGCCGGGACCGCGACCTTGCGCGGACGACCACGGGGACGCTTGCGGGCGATCACGACACCCTGGTCGAAGATCTCACCGCCCCAAACACCCCATGGCTCACCACGATCCATGGCGGCGCTCAGGCAGCCTTTGCGGATCGGGCAGGTCGCGCACAGCGCCTTGGCCTGCTCCAACTGGACCGGGCTCTCGGCGAACCAGAGGTCCGGGTCTCCAGCGCGGCAGGGCAGGACCTTGGTGATCTCCTGGGTCCGAGTAGGCGACGCCACAGTTCGGCATGTCACGTCAGTAGTGGCCTGCGGCCAACTCTGTGCGGTGAACACGTCGTTCTCCTTCAGCTCGTTTGCAGCGGTTCGTTTGTTGTGGCGAAACCGGTGCCGGTCGGCTGAAGGGCCGGAGAATACTGGCCACGGTTTCGCTGTCTTGCGATCCGTGGCCAGGAGGTCGGGGAGGAGTTCCCTACCTAGGTCGACATCTGTGTCGAGTCCTGTTCACGGTCGCTGGGTGTGCGGTGCGGAGGCGTGCTGCCCGCGGATCCGCCGGCTCGAAGCCGACTTCATCCGCGAAGACACCGACTGCTGCCTCGACAGCCGTCGGGTGCCAGCCCGCGCTGGGCTTGCCCTGAATCTGGGTGCGGTTCGACGCATGCATGGCAAGGCAATTCACTTGCGTGCCGGACATGCCGAACGCACCGATTCCGGACAGACCGATCCCCTGCAAGGCGAGGATCCCCCGGGAGGCCGCCATGGGCGCATAGACCGCAACGCCACTGGCGCCGAAGTTCATGATGTTGTCCATTGCTCTGCCTCCCTCCTGTACTCGTTGTGTGTCGGTAACTGTGCGCGCCGAGATGCCCTCCCGGTGCGTGAAATCCACCATAGGCAAGATCGTCGAGCGGGACAACCTATTTTCTACCTGCGGTTTTGTGATGTGGATCGAAGCCGGGACGCCACGATCGCGAGCACATCTGCGCCGAACTGGTCGATCTTCTTCGCACCGATGCCCGCGATCGCGGCCAGCGCGGCGTCGTCGGCGGGCTGTTGTTCGGCGATCGCGGTGAGCGTGGTGTCGGTGAACACGACGAATTCGCGCACCCGCAGCGCCTCCGCCTTCTCCGCACGCCAGCCCCGCAGTGCGGCAAGCAATTCCGCGTCCAGCTCGGCCGGGCAACGGCGGCAGCGGCCGAGCATGGTCGCGTAGGTGCCGATCAGCGGTTTCGCGCAGACCCGGCAGGTCGGGCGGACACCGTTCGGGGCCGACGGCGGTGCCGCGATCCGCGAGGCGGGCGAATCATCCGGCACGAGACCGTTGAGGAAGCGCGAACGCCGCCTGCTGCGCCTGCCGCCCTCGTTCCTGGCCAGCGCCCAGGACAGCCGCAGATGTTCGCGCGCCCTGGTGACCCCGACGTAGAGCAGCCGCCGTTCCTCCTCGAGCGCCGCCTCGTCGGCGACGGAGCCGTCGTCGGCGAGGACGTGCGCGATCGGCATGGTTCCGTCCGACAGCCCGACGAGGAACACCGCGTCCCACTCCAACCCCTTGGCGGCGTGCAGGGAGGCCAGCGTGACGCCCTGCACCGTGGGTGGATGCCTGGCCTCGGCGCGAGTCGCGAGCTCGCGCAGCAGCCCGGTGAGGTCGAGCCGGTCGTCGTGGCCGACGAGTTCCTCGGTCAGCCGCACCAGCGCGACCAGCGAGGTCCAACGTTCACGCGCCTGGGCGCCCGCGGGTTCCGTGGCGGTCAGGCCGAGCGGCGCGAGCACCGCGCGGACCAGCGAGACCAGGGAGTTGCCGCTGCGCGCCTGGTCGGGCAGGTCGTCGCGGGCGGCGGCTTGCCGCAGTGCCTGCACGGCCTGCCTGACCTCGGCGCGCGCGAAGAAGCCCTCGCCGCCGCGCACCTGGTAGGGGATACCGCGCTCGGTGAGCGCCTGCTCGTAGCTCTCCGAGTGGGCGTTGATCCGATAGAGCACGGCGATCTCGGCGGTCGGTGTGCCCGCCGCGACGAGCCGGCCGATCGCCTCGGCCACCGCCGCGGCCTCCGCCGGCGCGTCGTCGTATTCGGCGAACACCGGCTCGGGCCCGTCGGCGCGCTGGCCGATCAGTTGCAGCCTGGTACCCGCGATGCGCCCGCGCGCCGCTCCGATCACCCGATTGGCCAGCGACACCACCTGCGGAGTCGACCGATAGTCGCGTTCCAGCCGGACCACGGTGGCGTCGGGGAAGCGCCGGGAGAAGTCCAGCAGGTAGCTCGGCGTGGCGCCGGTGAACGAATAGATGGTCTGGTTGGCGTCGCCGACGACGGTCAGGTCGTCGCGGTCGCCGAGCCAAGCGTCGAGCACGCGCTGTTGCAGCGGGGTGACGTCCTGGTACTCGTCGACGACGAAACTGCGGTAGCGGCCGCGGAATTCGTCGGCCACCGCCGGATAGTCCTCCAGCGCTGCGGCCGTATGCAGCAGCAGGTCGTCGAAATCCAGCAGCAGCCCGTCCGGCGTCGCCTTGAGCTTCTCGTAACCCGCGTAGACGTCCGCGACACGCAGTGCCTCGTAGGGCGTCTCGCGCCGCTGCTTCGCGACCGCCGCCGTGTAATCCTCCGGAGCGATGAGCGAGGCTTTCGCCCACTCGATTTCGCTCAGCAGGTCGCGCACGCTGTCAGTGGCCGTGGACAGCCCGGCCTGGTGCGCCGCCTGCGCGACGATCGGGAATTTCGCATCGATCAGCCGCCACGGCACGTCGCCGACGATCTGCGGCCAGAAGTACTTCAGCTGCCGCAACGCCGCCGCGTGGAACGTCCGCGCCTGCACCTGGGTCGCTTCCCCGCCGAGGCCGAGGGCCCGCAGCCGGGTCCGCAGTTCCCCAGCGGCCCGAGCGGTGAACGTCACCGCGAGCACCTGATCGGCTTTGACGTGCCCCTGCGCGATCTGATGCGCGATGCGATAGGTGATGGTCCTGGTCTTTCCGGTGCCCGCGCCCGCGAGCACGCACACCGGGCCGCGCGGTGCTCGCACGGCGGCGGCCTGCTCGGGATCGAGGTCTGCGAGGTCGAGAGCGGGCACGCGATCCATCATGACAGCGCCCACCGACACACAACCGGTCGCGGTCGGGAGCAGCCGCTCGCGAGCAGACCGGCACCGAGGCAAGAGACGGCATCGGCGCGGTAGCCGTGCGCCGCACGCGACCGCCCGTTGTACGCCTCGTCGCCGCTTCGGGCGGCCGGGCGCGTGGCGTTCAGCGGTCGCTCAGCAACCGCAGGGAACGAGCGAAGGGGGCGCTGTCTTGCGAGCCGAGCGGCGCGAAGAACTCCGCGTCGCATTCCTCCACCGCGACGATGGCCCGGTTCACCAGCGCCACGCCCGCTTCGGTGGCGACCAGGGCCTTCGCCCGGCGGTCGCTGGGGTGGTCGCGGCGTTCGATCAGACCCTTCTGCGCCAGGGCGCGCAACACCTGAGAAGTCATCATCGGATCGGTGGCGGCGTATTCCGCCAGGTCACGCTGCCGGACCGGATCTTCGCGGCCGGCGGCGAGGTAGGTGAGCGAAGCCAGCAGCACGAATTGCACGTGGGTCAGGTCGAAGGGAGCGAGCGCCGCCCGCTGTGCCGCCTGCCAGCGGTTGGTCACTTGCCACAGCAACAGTCCGGGACTTTCCTCTGCCGCGCGAAATCTGGAACGCAGTCCGCCGTCCCCCGCCTCGTGCATCGGCCTCCCTCACTCGTCGGTCATCTCCCGCGCGATCAGCGCGTAGTCGTGCGGGCTGAGTTCTATCAGGCCACGACGCAGGATCATCCCCCAGTTCGGCACGCTGGTGAGGTCCAGTTCGTCACGCAGCGTATCGATCGGCGCCTCCCGCGCTTCGGCTCGGTAGCTGACCGAACGGCGCCACGGCCGGAAGCAACCGCCGTCCTGCGGGTCGGCCTGCCAGGCCGGGTGGTCGTCGATGGTGCCGATCGCGGTGAACGAGCGCACCGGCGCTCCGGCCCGCATGCCCTCGCGCGGCGAGTAGTACACCAATCCGTCGCCCGGCCGCATGCGTTCCACCGCAGCGCGCTTGCCGTGGTTCGCCTGGGCGATGCCCAGCTCGACACCGCGCCGGACATGTTCCCTGGACACGACGGCAAGCCAGTACTTCGTGCTCGAACCGGTAGCACTCATGCCGGGACCCCCTCGGCGACGGCCACCAGTGCGTCCAGGTCGGGCTGCACGGATTTCGCCAAGTCGGCGCCCAGGATCTTGGTCCACAACAAGCGCAGCGGTCCGTCGATCGAGACCGTGACGGTGACCGTGGTGCGGTTTTCCGCGACGGCGACCTCGTGGGCGAAGGTGAGCCGCGCGCCGAACAGCTTCGAGACGTCGACGAACTCGCGATCGGTCAGACGCGCGACGACGAACCGGATCTTCGGGCCGCCTTTCGGCCGCAACGTCCCGGTGGCGCCCTCGGCGAACGGTCCGTCCAAGCGCACCCACTCGGTGTCGGTGTTCCACTCCGGCCAGGTGGCCATGTCGGCCCAGCGGGCGAAGAAGGCGGTCGGCGGCGCACTGGAGGTGGCCTGCGCGGTGGCGATGATCGTCATACATTTAGTATGCGCGCATACTAAATGCCGCGCAAGTCGGGATATCGTTCGAGTCGGAACAGTGCGCGGACGTCCGGCGTTGCAGTGTCCGTGACTGACGCGAACCCCACCCTGACGATGTACTCGACCACCTGGTGCGGCTACTGCCGCAGGCTCAAGAAGCAGCTGGACGAGGCGGGCATCGGCTACGTCGAGATCGATATCGAGCAAGACCCGGCGTCGGCCGAATTCGTCGGCAGCGTGAACGGGGGCAACCACGTCGTGCCCACCGTGAAGTTCGCCGACGGTTCCACCGCGACGAACCCGTCGCTGGCGGCAGTCAAGCAGGTCCTCGCCGGTCTGTCCTGATCAGCCGCCGCGCGCGGGTCGCATCGGCCCGCGCGCGCTAGTCGATCGCGGCCCAGGATTCGATGATCGTGCGCGCGATCGAGATCGAGCCGGGCAGCAGCAACCGGGCGCCCCCGTCCCGATTCGACCAGTCGCCCACCGCCAACGCTTCGCGCACCTGTGCGCGGGTGAACCAGTCGGCCTCGGCGATCTCACCATCGGTGAAGGTCAGCGGCTGTGTGGGATCGGCCACCGCGGCGAAGCCGAGCATCAGCGAGCGCGGGAACGGCCACGGCTGGCTGCCCAGGTAGGTGATCTCGCGCACGTCGAGGCCGACTTCCTCGCGCATCTCGCGCTCCACGCAGCGCTCCAGCGACTCGCCCGCCTCGACGAACCCGGCCAGCAGCGAGAACAGCGACTTCGGCCAGCTGGCTTGGCGGGCGAGCAGCACCCGCTCCCCACCGTCGTGGATCAGGCAGATCACCGCCGGATCGATGCGCGGGAACTCCTCGTAACCGCTCTCGGTGACGCGCGACCAGCCCGCCTTGGCCGACATGGTGACGGTGCCGTCCGCGCCGTGGAACCCGGCCTTGTCGTGCCAGTTCAGCAACGCGATCGCGGTCGAGAGCAACGCGGCGGTGCGGTCGTCGACGGCGCCGCCGGCCAGCGCGCGCAGGTCGGTCAGCGCGCCCTCCAGCTCCGGATCACGCACCGCCCACAGATGGACGCCCTCCTCTACACCGAGGAACACCGCGTCCGGGCTCGGCTCGGCGGAGAACTCCACGGCCGGGTCCAGGATCAGGGCGCTTTCGTCGAGGCGCACCTGCCCGCGGCGGTTGATCCGCAGGAGCCTGGCCTCGGCCCAGCCCTCCTTCAGGGCCTGGGCATCACCTCGGATGTGCTCGGCCCTGTCGACGACAGAACGGGAGAGCAACGGAACGCTATTGAGCTGAAATGCCGACACGGTTCGAGACTATCGCCGAAGCTGTGCGGCCGGTTCGCGCCGGGGTCACTTGCCCGCTCGACGGATGTACAACAGCTTGTCGCCCGCCTCGACCGCGTCGACTTCCGGCTCGCCCACGCGGTAGAGCACCCCGTTGCGCACCACACCGAGGACGATATCGCTCAGATGCCGTGGCGAGCCGCCGATCTCGGACGGCTCCACCTCGCGTTCGGCGACGGCGAAGCCCTCCTCCGGGGTGAGCAGGTCTTCCATCATCTCCACGACCGTGGGCGTGGTGGTCGCGATGCCGAGCAACCGGCCCGCCGTCTCCGAGGACACCACCACCGAGTTCGCGCCGGACTGGCGGACCAGGTGGGTGTTCTCCGCCTCCCGGATCGAAACCACGATCTTGGCGGCCTTGTTCAGCTCCCGGGCGGTCAGGGTGACCAGCACGGCGGTGTCGTCGCGATTGGTGGCAACCACCACCGAGTCGGCGTGCTGCACACCGGCCAGCCGCAGCACGTCGGACTGGCTCGCCGAGCCGTGCACCGTGACCAGCCCGGCGTTCGCGGCCGCCTCCAAGGCGACCACGTCGGTGTCGACAACGACGATGTCGGCGGGCTGCACCCCGTCGCCGAGCATGGCGTCGATCGCGGTCCGCCCCTTCGTGCCGTATCCGACGACCACGGTGTGATTGCGCACGGTGTGCCTCCATCGCTGAATCTTGAAAGCCTGCCGGGAACGTTCGGTCAGCACGCCCAGCGTGGTTCCGACCAGGACGATCAGGAACAGGATGCGCAGTGGGGTGATGATGACGATGTTCGCCAGCCGCGCCTCGGGCGTCACCGGGTGGATGTCGCCGTATCCGGTGGTCGACAGCGACACCGTCGCGTAATAGAACGCGTCCAGGAACGACAGTTCGTTGCCCGAGTTGTCGTGGTACCCGTCGCGTCCGAGGTAGACCACCAGCGCGGCCAAGAACAGCAGCCCCGTCGCGAACAGCACCCGTCTGGTCAGCGAAATCCACGGACTGGTCTGCACTTCCGGGATGCGCAGCAGACCGACCAGGGCGAAATCGGGCCTGCTGGCCAAGCCCAGGCTGCGCGCTCGGTCACCGAACACCGGGCACACCCGTCGTTTCGTCGCTCGTGTCGGTCATACCCGGTAATCCTTGTCCCTCCGGCACACCGGGGAGCCTACTGTGTTTGTTTTTCCAGCGCCTTCGGCGCTGGGTGTTCGCGGCCCCCTTGTGGCTCGCGTGTGCGCGGCCGCCGCTTGCTCCTTCGTCGCGTACGCGGCGGCCGCGCACACGCGAGCCGGGCCGCGAACGGCGGATGCTCGGTCTCGCTTCGCTCGAAAG
>NZ_JBEXME010000031.1:0-64365 GCF_040610355.1 Nocardia sp. NPDC004168
CGCAGCAACGTCGCCAACGACAACGGCTCGTCCTGCATAGTGCTCAACATCGGAACTCCTTCTTCCATCGATGACTTCCCCACAGAAAGCCACATCGGTCTCGGCCACCATCGGGTTCCGTACCAGCAGTTCCCGGGTCCGCGACGGTGAGCGTCTCCCCCGGCGGGTTCGCCACGCCGGACCGATGCGCGAGCACCTGCCCGATCGTGCTGGATTCCTTGCCGTGGCGGACGTATTCGGGAATGCGGCGGCCGATCGGCGCGTGCGGTTCCAGCAGTTCGCGCTCGGTGTGCAGGCGCTCGGCGAATGCCGTGACGCAGTCGGACGCGGAGTAGGTGACGAACGGCGTGGTCATGTCGACCGGCACATTCGGCGCGTCGGTGCCGTCGCCGTCCGCGTGGCCCAGCGCCCGGTCGACAACGACTTGCTCGGACCGTCGCACGCACAACTGGATGGCCGGGTGCACACCGCTGCGATAAACCGGTCGCACGCGCTGCCATAGATACTCCGCATAGTCGCGGGCAAGACCGGCTTCGGGCGGATCCACTTCCGCGCCAATCGACGCGACGATGTCGAAATATTCCGGCTTGCGACTGCGTAGACCCAGGTCGGGCAGCTCAGGGAGAGTCGGTACACGCGGCGTCATGGTTCAGCACGCATCGACCATGAGCCACATCACACCGGGGATGCTACCCAACGGTAGGCCGCTGTGGGCAGGGGCCGCGGAGCAAGAACCGCGACCACCCATCCGACGGCATACGCCATCAGTTTGCGCTGGTCAGCTCGGCGCGCGACCCGGTCCGGAGACCGCGACTTCGGTATGCGCCGGATAGGCATGCACCACAGCGGTGTCCAGCTTGGGCACCACATGGGTCAGGGCGTGCTGAGCCTCGTGCGCGACGCGGTGCGCGTCCGCGAGCGTGATCGTCGGGGCGACGTCCAACTCGACGTCGGCGTGCAGCCGGTGACCGATCCACCGCATTCGCAGGCTGCGCACGCCCTGCACGCCGGGCTCGGCGGCCAGCGCCCGCTCGGCCGCGGTGACCATCCCGGGCTCGACGGCGTCCATCAAGCGGCGCAACACGTCGCGTGCCGCGGTTCGCAGCACCGCGAGGATCGCCGCGGTGATGAGCAACCCGACGATCGGATCCGCGAGGGGGAAGCCGAGTGCCACTCCGCCCGCGCCGAGCAGCACGGCCAGCGAGGTGAAACCGTCGGTGCGCGCGTGCAAGCCATCGGCGACCAGTGCCGCCGAGCCGATCCGCCGGCCGACGCGGATCCGGTACAGCGCGACAGTCTCGTTGCCGAGGAACCCGACCAACCCGGCCGCGGCGACCCAGCCCAGATGCTCGATCGGCACCGGATGGAGCAACCTGCGCACCGCCTCATATCCGGCGATCAGCGCCGACAAGGCGATCATCGCGACGACGAACAGCCCGGCCAGATCCTCCGCCCGGCCGAAGCCATAGGTGTAGCGCCGGGTCGCGGCCTTGCGGCCGAGGGCGAACGCGATCCACAGCGGAACCGCGGTCAGCGCGTCGGAGAAGTTGTGCACGGTATCCGCGGCCAGCGCCACCGAGCCGGACACAGCGACGATGCCCAGTTGCAGCACCGCGGTGCATCCGAGCACGACCAGGCTGATCTTGACCGCCCGGATGCCGATCGCGCTGGCCTCCAGCGCGTCATCCATGCTGTCGGCGGCGTCGTGGCTGTGCGGGACGAAGATCTCCCGCAGCACCGCGAACGGTCCCGAAGGATGCCGGTGATGATGGTGTCCGTCGTGGTGGTGGTGGTGATGCCGATGGGTCATGCGCTCGCCTCGTCTCGGCCGGGGAGTTCACGCAGCGCGCTCGCGCCACGATGATGCGCGGGAACGCCTGGGCCCGCGTGCTCGGCGTTGTACACCGCGTCCACCACCAGTTGCCGGACGTGCTCGTTCTCCAGGCGATAGAAGATCGTCGTCCCCGATCGGCGGGTGTTCACCAACCGCGCCATGCGCAATTTGGCCAGATGCTGGGACACCGAAGGCGCCGGCTTGCCGACCTGTCCGGCCAGGTCGTTCACCGACAGTTCGCGGTCGACCAGCGCCCAGAGCACTTGCACGCGGGTGGGGTCGGCGAGCATGCGGAACACCTCGACAACCAGTCCGACCTGATCCTCCGCGAGACGCGGCCGCCATTCCTGGTTATCTGCATTCATACGCAGATATTAGAACAGACGAAGCCGCCGACACCAGCGCTCCGGGCCGGTGTGGCGGCGGCACCCCCTGCGTTGCCGCCGACACACCGGTCGACCCCGGATCCCGACAGTCTTCTGTCTTAGTCGAGTGTGGCGTCAGTGCGCCAGGCGAGCGAAGCGATATCACCCGACTGAGACAAACCGATCGGCACGCCCTTCCCGCGATGTGGACATGCCTCGCGCACAACGACGGTTACCAGCACGAATACCCCGGCGTCGCAGCGACGTTCACGCGCACCTGTACACACAATTGCACGTGCAGAAGGAGCGTCCTGCAAACAGTTCGCACTCGGCCACCAGGTGCCGCTCCGGTCGGAATATTCTGCACCGAACTCGTCGTATCCGCCGCAATCGTGTCCGGACCGGAATGTCCCGCCGTGCCGCACCCTGGATTCGCCGCGACCGCCTTCCGACGTGAAGGAGCCGCCGGACACGCCCGGTTACTGTGAATCACGAGAGACGCACCGAGCGACCGTGGAGTAGACGACATGCCAGTGGACCGAATGCTGCCCACCTCCGAGGCCAGGGACCTGCTGGAGCTGACCCGCGACATCGCCGACAAGGTGCTCGAACCGCGCGTGGCCGAGTGCGAGAAGACCGGGATCTTTCCCGATGGCGTCTTCCCCGCGCTGGGCGCCGCAGGGCTGCTCAGCCTGCCGTATCCGGAGGAATACGGCGGCGGCGCGCAGCCCTACGAGGTGTACCTCCAGGTGCTCGAGGAACTCGCCGCCCGGTGGGCCGCCGTCGCCGTGGCCGTCAGCGTGCACAGCCTGTCCTGCCATCCGTTGTTCGCCTTCGGCACCGAGGAACAGAAGGAACGCTGGCTGGCCGACATGCTCTCCGGCGAGACCATCGGCGCCTACAGCCTGTCCGAACCGCACGCCGGTTCCGACGCGGCCGCGCTGCGCTGCCGCGCCACCCCCGTGGCGGGCGGCTACCGGATCACCGGCGCCAAAGCCTGGATCACCAACGGTGGACGCGCCGACTTCTACACCCTGTTCGCCCGCACCGGCGAAGGTTCCCGCGGCATCTCCTGCTTCCTGGTCCCCGGTGATACCGAGGGGCTCAGCTTCGGCAAGCCCGAGGAGAAGATGGGCTTGCGCGCCGTGCCGACCACCACCGCCGCCTATGACGACGCGTTCCTGCCCGCCGAACGTCGCGTCGGCGCCGAGGGACAGGGACTCTCGATCGCCTTCAGCGCCTTGGATTCCGGCCGTCTCGGCATCGCCGCGGTCGCCACCGGCCTGGCGCAGCGCGCCCTCGACGAGGCCGTCGCGTACGCCAAGGAACGCGAGGCGTTCGGCCGCCACATCATCGACCACCAGGGGCTCGGCTTCGTGCTCGCCGACATGGCCGCCGCCGTGGACTCCGCCCGCGCCACCTACCTCGACGCCGCCCGCCGTCGCGACGCGGGCCTGCCGTACTCGCGCCAGGCCAGCGTGGCCAAGCTCGTCGCCACCGACGCCGCCATGAAGGTCACCACCGACGCGGTCCAGGTGTTCGGCGGCTACGGCTACACCCAGGATTTCCCGGTCGAGCGCTACATGCGCGAGGCCAAGGTGATGCAGATCTTCGAGGGCACCAACCAGATTCAGCGTCTGGTCATCGCACGCCAACTCGCCGGGAACTGACGCCCTCGCTGGCCGGAAATGCCGATTCAATGACCGCGGATGTCTTCGGACCTGCGGATACCGGCTCGTACTCTGTATGGATGACGACGCCGTCCATCATCATCATCGGCGCCGGATTCGGTGGGCTCGGCATCGCGCTGGAGCTGCGGCGGGCCGGGCTGGACACCTTCACGATTCTGGAGCGCGCCACCGATCTCGGCGGCGTCTGGCGGGAGAACACCTATCCCGGCGCGGCCTGCGACGTGCCTTCCCCGCTGTACTCGTGGTCCTACGAGCCGAAGTCCGACTGGCCACGGCGTTTCTCCGAACAACGCGACATCCACGAGTACATGCAGGGCGTCGCCGACCGGCACGGCCTGCGACGCTTCATCCGTTTCGGCACCGAGGTCACCGACGCGGAGTTCGACGAGCGCACCGGCCAGTGGACCGTCCGCACGGCCGACGGAGCGCAACTGACCGCCGACATCCTCGTCCCGGCGGTCGGCCAGCTTTCGCGCCCGGCCCTGCCGAACATCCCTGGCATCGAAACCTTCACCGGTCCGGCGTTCCACTCCGCCGAGTGGGATCACGATGTCGACCTGACCGGCAAGCGCATCGCCTGCATCGGCACCGGTGCCAGCGCGATCCAATACATCCCGCGCATTCAGCCGACCGCGGGTCACCTCACGCTGTTCCAGCGCTCCGCCGCCTGGGTGCTGCCGAAGGCCGACGTCGAGTACAGCGCTCTGCATCACGCACTGTTCAAATACTTTCCGCCCAGCCGCCTCGCCGAGCGCTTCGCCATCTGGTCCTTCTTCGAGGCGCTCGCCCTCGGCCTGACCGACATCCCGGCGATCAAGACCCCCGTGATCGCATTGGCCGACCGGCACCGGGAAAAGCAAGTGCCCGACGCCGAACTGCGCGCGAAACTGACTCCCGATTACGCGGCGGGGTGCAAGCGCGGACTGTTTTCCAACGAGTACTTCCCCGCGCTGGCGCAGCCGAACGTCACCGTGGAGACCACTGCCATCGAGTCGATCACGCCGACCGGAATCCGCACCGCCGACGGCGTCGAGCACGACGTGGACGTCATCATCTTCGGTACCGGCTTCAAGGGCACCGAGTTCCTTGCCCCGATGAACATCTACGGCCTCGGCGGACGCAAACTGGCCGACGTCTGGGGCGACGAAGGCGCCCGCGCCTACCTCGGACTCTCGGTGCCCCAGTTCCCCAACCTGTTCATGATGTACGGCCCGAACACCAACGTCGGCTCCGGCTCCATCATCTACATGCTCGAATCCCAGGCCCGCTACATCCGCCAGGTCGTGCAGTACCTGACCGATCGTCCCGGCCGCTACCTCGCCGCCCGCCCCGCCGCCGAGCAGCGCTGGGACGACTGGTTGCAGAAGCGCTTGAAAGACACCCCCTGGAACTTCTGCTCCAGCTGGTACCGCAACGCCTCCGGCCGGATCACCAACAACTGGCCCGGCGCGACCCTGCTGTACCGCTGGAAGACCAAGACTTCGACCCCGCCGACTACGACGAGGCGCAAGCACCCGCCGCGACGCCGTGACCCGCACACTCAGTGAGACCTCAGCAAGCCGACAGTAAACTGGCCTTGTCCGAGATCCCGCGGAAGAGGTGCCCATGTTTTGGCTGCTTATCGCCTTGATACTCGGCGCGCTGATCGTCTTGCTGATATGGCAGTCACAACAGAGCGAACAGCGTAAAGCTACCGAGTTGGCCGACGCTCTCGCCGACGCCAGGCAAGTGAACGAACGGCTCGGCGGCCAGGTCTACAGCCTCTCCGGCAGCAACGACGCGGCAGTCCAGGCACTCGCCGACGCCTCCGAGCGGCATCTCGCGGCCGGCGCGCAACTCGACCAGGCGCGCACGCCCACGCAGGCACGGCTGGCGAAGCAGACCGCGCTGGAAGGGCTCTACTACATCAGGGCCGCACGGACCGCGATGAACATGGACCCGGGCCCCGCGATCCCCGGACTCGACGGCCAGGACGCCGCGGGGCAGGTGACCGAGAAGCGCGTCGTCGAGTACGAGGGCAGGCAGATAAAGGCCGCCCCCGAACCCTCGTCATCGACACCGAATTACTACCCCGGCGGCCGAGTGGCCGGACGACCGGTACCCGCTGGGTGGTACTCCGAACCCTGGTGGAAACCCGCCATGGTCGCAGGCGCCTGGGGCCTCGGCTCGGCCCTGCTGTTCACCTCCCTGTTCTCCGGGATGTCCGGAGTGGGCTACGACGCGCACGGCTTCGAGAGCGGCTACGGCGAAGGGTTCCAAGACGGACTGGCCGCGGATGGCGGCCAGGGCGGGGACTACGACCAAGGCGGCGACTACCCCGGCGGCTACGACCAGGGCGGGGACTACTCCGGCGGCTACGACAACGGCGGGTTCGACGGAGGCGGCTACGACGGCGGAGGCTTCGACGGCGGAGGATTCGACGGGGGCTTCTGATCCCGTCCACCAACGCCCATACGACAGCGATGCGGCCTCCGAGCCCGTTACCCGGTAGACTGCGAACGTCCCGGGCGGGCCTCGAGCCCACCCAGCCTTCGTAGCTCAGGGGATAGAGCACCGCTCTCCTAAAGCGGGTGTCGCAGGTTCGAATCCTGCCGAGGGCACTATCATTTTTCCGCACCGCGCCATGGCTATTTCGGGATCATCATCACCACCGGCGACGACCCCGCCGACGATTCCGACGCCACTTCGCATACCAAGCCGGGCGACTCATGCCAGTCACACGGCAGCCCGCAAGTGTGAAACCGGATCCACGATTCACCGGTGACGCGAGTCAGTGCAGGTCGTACGTCCACACCTGGCCGTTGTCCCGGATATTGAAGACGATGGTGCCCGCCTGCGAGAGCGGCGGCGAGTTCGCGTAGCTGATGGCCGCGGGGACGTCGGCCCACAAATGCGCTACCCACGAAGTCTGATCGAGCAGATCCTGTTTCTTGATATCGGCTGCCTCGTTCGCCGTGTGAACGACTGCCGAATCCATGCCTGCGGTCATGATTTCCTCCATTTCGCGTAAACGTTCTTTGCCTGCGAAATCGCCCCGCAACCGACGATCCGATTCCCCGAGTCTTCGCCTCGGATGTCGTCGTCTCACGAGTAGTCGACTACGGGTTCCTACACGGCGATACTCATCGGGACGCGGGGCGGGGTGATCGCTGGATCCGTTCGCGAACCTCGTCATGTGCGGTCCGGTGCCGACCGGCGCGAGCTGTTACTCCACCGCTGTGCGGCGGGGTCGTCACCGATCTTCCACATATTTCAAAGTTGTACGGACTTTAGCCGCGCGAGGTCGGATGCAGGTAGTCGCTACTCGTGTCACGGCCGCAGAATCGGCGAAGCATCCTTACCGAGCGATTTCATCCGACTGATTCGCGAAAGGATATGTGATGGCCGATCTTCCTACACCTGGTGCACGAAGCCGCGAATTGTGCGGCACCATGGCAGTTCACCATAAACTGCTCCAACAGAGCGAAAGCTACCGACAGCGTTCGGCGATGTTCGAGAACCGCGCGCTCGCCTACGAAGGCCGTATGCGCGCACCGCTGCGCACCGGTCCGATCACGATCCCCGTGGTCGTCCACGTCGTCCATAATCCCGCGTTCCCGGCCGAGAACATCAGCGCGGCCCAGGTCGAGAGCCAGATCACGGTGCTCAACCAGGACTTCCGGGCGACCAATCTCGACCGCGTCGGCGTGCCGACCGTCTGGACCGATCGTATCGCCGACTGTCGAATTCAATTCGCCTTGGCCACAACCGATCCTGATGGCAATGCGACCGACGGCATCACCCGGACCGCCACCGCGAAGACATTCTTCAGCGCCGAAGCCGACGATGTGAAAGCCACCGCGACCGGCGGCGCCGATCCCTGGCCGAGCGACGAATACCTCAACCTCTGGGTATGCGCCGATCCGCAGACCGCGCCCGGAAACTCGATTCTCGGTTACGCGCAATTCCCTGGCGGTCCCGTCGACACCGATGGCGTCGTCATCGCGACAACCTGCTTCGGCACAATCGGAACCGCCACCGCGCCGTTCCACCTGGGGCGCACCACGACGCACGAAGTCGGGCACTGGCTGAGTCTGCGCCATATCTGGGGCGATGACGGAAGCGGCTGCTCCGGTGGCGATCTGGTCGACGACACGCCCAACCAGGCCACCCAGAACTTCGGCAAACCCCAGTTCCCGCACATTTCCTGCAACAACGGCCCCAATGGCGACATGTTCATGAACTACATGGACTACACCGACGACGCGGCGATGTTCATGTTCACCACCGGCCAATCCTTGCGGATGAACGCGTGCCTGGATGGGCCGAGGGCCTCGTTCCTGGTCGCCGCTCGCGCTCCGGCCGGGGATCTGCGACCGGCGGTGTCCTCCATGGCCGCGGAGGCGACGCCCGGACGCGGCGAGGCGGCCGCACCCCGTTCCGTGCCATCGACGAATTCGAGTTCCTCCGGCGGCGCGGGTGCGGTCGCCGACCTCGAAGGCGAGGTAGCGTTGTTGCGTTCATTACTCGACGAGATCAACGGCGTCCTCGCCCGAGCGCCACACTGGTCGGCGCCGGGGACCCGGTGAGGATTGCCGGTGACCGGACCGATCCCCATCCTCGGAATATGGGTGCACTCCCACGAGGAGGACACCGACACGGTGTCGATTTATCGGCCACGTGACTTCCCGTTTCCCCGGTCACGTGGCCGGTCCGGCCTCGAGTTCGGAGAAGACGGCACCGTCGTCGAATACCGTCCCGGCGCCGATGACCGGGCCCGGGCGACGACCGGCTCCTGGCGTGACCTCGGGGACGGCCGTTACTCGATGTCTTTTCCCGCCGAAGGCGCAGCGGAGCCCACTACACGTACGCTGCAATGCGTCGGGGACGCCCTTCTGGTGGACACCGGGTAATCAGCTTCGATCACCAATCCCCCACCTGAAACCCTTGTGGGTCTCGCTGACCTTCGATGTGGCGGCGTCTGGATCGGGATGAGCACCGTGACAGCGGTTCGGAACGAAACCCCAAAGCTATCGGCCGGCTTCGCGCCAACGGATATCTCCTGTTCGTCGGCGACTGACGGGTAGGTTGGACCGGTCAGATATCGGGGCGAGCATGCAGCGTGGGCGACGGATCGAGAGTGTGCCTGCATCAGGGACTAGCGTGCTGTGCCCGAATCGTGGAGGGCCTTTGTTATGGGTGGGGTGCGAGGTCGATGCGGACGTTGTCGTTGTTGCTGATGACGAATACTCGGTCGTGGTTGGCCTTCGTCCACTGGTGCGGGATCAGGAAGAAGCGGTCAGGAGTGCGCGCCAGTAGTAGGAGCCCGCTGTAGGCGTAGCGGTATTTCTCCCCGGGTGTGGTGATCGGGAGAACTTGGGAGCCGCCGCCTTCGATCGCGAGCCGATCGACGCTGAGCAGCAGGACGACCGGACGTGCGCCGAAGCCGGTCTCGACGGTGAGGCGGGCGTCGCGAATGGCGCGCTGATGGGCGTAGGAGCCCACCGCCCACGAGAAGCCGAGGAAACCTAAGCCCAGCAAGGCCAGGATCGGTAGCCATGGGGTGGATTGTGTGCGTCTGCGACCGGCGCCGGGGCGGCTGAAAATGCGGGGATGGGTTTCCCGCAGCGCGATGGCGTACCCGAGGAGTGAGACCGCCGCGATGAGCATGATCGGCATGTATGAACCGAGCCACGGCGGTAGCCAGTCGCGGACGATGACCAGAAGCGCGAAGACTGTGGCCAGGATGGCGCCGCTGATCAAGATGGCCATCGTCCAGCGCCGGAGCGTGGCGACGGGTCGTCGGCTGCGTACGGCAACGGCAAGCGGAACCGACCGAAGTGCGTAGCAGGCGAGCACGA
The DNA here is from genome assembly GCF_040610355.1 of Nocardia sp. NPDC004168. Taxonomy (NCBI): domain Bacteria; kingdom Bacillati; phylum Actinomycetota; class Actinomycetes; order Mycobacteriales; family Nocardiaceae; genus Nocardia; species Nocardia sp. NPDC004168. Next base: position 9,731 of record NZ_JBEXME010000031.1, read on the forward strand.
CCAGCAAGACGATGGTCACGGGCCAGTAGCTACTGGTGAGGCTGCCGATGACGTAGTCGGGGGTGGACAAACCGAGCATCCCGACATCCACGCCGAAATAGCCGTACCAGGCGCGGGTGTACACCATGCCGAAGTAGTAGAGCACTGCGGCGATAACCGCGCCCTGCGAGGCGATGGCTCCCGCAGCGGTCAGAGCTCGACGAAGACTGTGCCGGCCAGTCGAATCGGCATCGTCCCCACTCATCGAGGGGGCTCACTGGTCGTCGCTGGGTGAGGCGCCACAGTCGTCGTGATATCGACTCCAGTGCCCGGTCTGCCCGGAAGAATCGGAACCGTCGGTGGCACGTTTGTGGGCGGTGTTGTCGGGATGATGACTCCGGTCGTGCTACTCGCCACGGAGACTGACACGGTTGAGGGGATCACCCGCCCGGTCTCGGGGGATACGGACGGAGTAGCTGAAAGGATCGAGCTGGCAGTCGCCGAGTCGGGAGAGGTGGTCACTGCGCTGGACGTATCAGCTTTCGGGGCGGTTGTGGTCGGAGAAACCGTGGTCGGTGCATCGGGCGACCCGCACGCGGCCAGCCCACCGATCAACAAGCAGGAACAGACCGCAAATAGCTGCGATACCGATCGCATCAAGCCCTCCTCGGACAGTGGAGAACAGCACGAGTATTTCACAGAACCATTGCGTCAGTGCAGGTTTGAATTCGAATCGGATCCTCGGCAAAGAAGCGCATCCGGCCACATCACAGCGAGTGACGGCACCTCCCAGGAACCCTACTGCAACATATTTGCTGGCGACGGAGGGCGCCGGTCGCTTTGCCCGGTGCAAGCGCCACAGATTCGACGAAACGGTTCTGTCCACATCGCTCGATCAGCGGCATGAGGGGAGTCCGGTCCGGCGACCCGGATGTGTCGGCCGACAACCGGCCGGCCGCCTCTGCAGCTGTGGACATCGAATATCACACCGCAGTCCGATTCCCTCTCATACCAGAGGGTTACGAGTAACGAGAATCCGGCCGATAGCTTCGGGGTATCGAAATCCGCGCCCCGCTCCGACATCGACCGGCCGACATCGTCGACGGATGGGGGTGGCGTCTCCGGCTCAGCTCTCAGGAAGATCTATGACGACACCTGCCTTGGTCCCCGAGTCATCTCCACGGTCACCGCGGCGCGGCGCCGACGGTGACTACGCCCGTCTGTTGCGCCGGATCTCCGACGCGGGGCTGATGAACCGGCGTCCCGTCTACTACGCCGTCCGGCTAAGCCTCGTCGGGGTCGCGTTCGCAGCCTGCTGGGCAGCGTTCGTCCTCATCGGCGATTCGTGGTGGACGCTGCTGGTCGCGGGGTTCATGGCCGTGACGTTCGCTCAGATCGCGCTGGTCATGCACGATGTCGCACATCGCCAGGTTTTCCGGCTACGGCAGCCGACGGAGCTCGTGGGAAGAGTTGTCGGCAACGCCGGCATCGGTCTGGGCTACGGCTGGTGGCAGGACAAGCACACTCGGCATCACGCCAATCCGAACCACGAGGAACTCGACCCCGATGTCGCGCCCGACATTCTGGTCTGGTCACAGCAGCAAGCACGGTCCAGTCGCGGTCTGCCTCGTCTCATCGGGAGGGCGCAGGCGTTCCTGTTCTTCCCCCTCCTGATGCTGGAGGGCCTGAACCTCCATGTGGCCGGCGTACGTGCGCTCAGAAATCGATCGATGAAGCACCGCGGATTGGAGGCCGCACTCCTGTTCGTCCACTTCGCCACCTACCTGACCGCACTGTTCGCGGTTCTGCCCGCCGACAAAGCCTTCGCGTTCCTCGCTGTCCATCAAGGCCTCTTCGGCCTGTACATGGGCTGCATCTTCGCCCCGAACCACAAGGGCATGCCGACCTCGACCGGCGACGACCGCCTCGACTACCTCCGTCGACAGGTGCTGACCTCCCGCAACGTACGAGGTGGCGCGTTGACCGACCTCGCCCTCGGCGGGCTCAACTATCAGATCGAGCATCATTTGTTCCCGAGCATGCCGACGCCGAATCTGCGTCATGCCCAGGTGATCGTCCGCGACTACTGCGCCGAAATCGGCGTGCCCTACCACGAAACCGGGTTGATCTCCTCTTACCGCGAGGCGCTGAGACACTTGCACCATGTCGGCGCTCCTCTACGCACCCCCGATCGACACCCGGGTACCGAAGTGTCACAACGGGATCGTTGAACACAAGCTGGGCGTCACCCCCTCCCCGGAAGCACCCGGCAGATGCTTTACACCGCCATCCGGCGAAAGTCCCAACGCCCGTTGTCTTCCGATGGCTACGCTGACCAGTGCAGATCCGCGCGGTATGCGCGGACGTAGTCCGGCGGTGGCCTACCCAAGCGTCGTCCCTCTCGACACGTTATGTGACACCTACGGCTTGGCCGACAAAGTGATCGGCGGCCCGGCCGTGGCCCTGGAGTCCGGCACCCCGGTGTAGTCGGGCAGCTCGACGCCGTTGATCGCGCGCTCGACCAACTCGGCGAACCACTCCCCGGTGAAATCGGGGCTCGGCTCGGCGTCCGGCCCGGGGACGTCGCGGCTGCGGGCGTTCAACTGGGCGATCTCCTGGTTGGCCTCGACGAACGAGCGCATCCGCGCCTCATAGCCGGCGAACCCGGCCTCCGGGTCCCACCCAGCGGCGGCCAGCTCTCCCGCCAGCAGGTAGGCGCCTACCAGGGCCAGCCCGGTGCCCTGCCCGGACATCGGCGACGAGCTGAACGCCGCGTCCCCGAGGAGCACCACCCGTCCGCTCGACCAGCGGTCCATCACCACCTGGGCGACCTGGTCGAGGTAGAAGTCCGGGGTGTCGTCCAGGTGCGCGAGGATGCGCGGGGTCAACCAGCCCATGCCGGCCATCCGCTCGCGCAGCAGGCGCTTCTGGGCCGCGACGTCGCGATAGTCGACATCGAAGTCCCCCGAGGGGAAGGAAAACATGGCCATCGCCCGGGTGGCGTCCTGGATGGGCCGCAGCCCGGCGGAGCGCCCGGACTCTTGGTAGTCGATCAGCCAGCGGTCCAGCCCGAACTCGTTGGGAACGCTGTAGAAAGCCAGCACGTGCCCGAGGTGGCGGACGAACCGCTCGCGCGGCCCGAAGACCATCGCTCGCAGCGCCGAGTGCAGCCCGTCCGCGCCGACCACCAGCTCGAAGCGCCGCCGGTCGCCGCCCGCGAAGGTCACGTCGACCCCGTCCGCGTCCTGGGTGAGCTCGGCGATCCGATCACCGAAGACGTACTCGACACCGTCACGGGTGTCGTCGTAGAGCACCTGGGACAGGTCCCCGCGCAGGATCTCGATCTCCGAGATGTACCCGTCGCCGCCATCGTCGTCCGCGCGATAGGTCTCCAGCACGTTCCCGTTCCCGTCCACGGTGTACGCGCCGGCCGTCTCAGTGCGGGCCGCGCGCACCGCCGCGTCCAGCCCCATCCGCCGGATGACCTCCTTGGTCACCCCACGCGCGTCCACCGCCTGCCCACCGGGACGCAGTTCGGGGGCCCGCTCCACCACGGTCACCTCGGCCCCTCGCCGGCGCAGCCAGTGGGCCAGCGCCGGCCCCGCGATACTCGCCCCCGCCACCAATACCCTGGTACCGCTCACTGCGCCTCCCGCTCACCCGGCCGGATCACTGTCCGGATCGATTGCTCTGACCCACCGCTGTCGGTGTATCCACAGGTATCGACGACGGATCCACAAGAAATTCATCGGTGCAGCCGAGATCGTGTCCACGCTCCTGCGAACACCACACTCGTCTGCCCGATGCCGCACCGACCAGGCCGGGCCGGAGGCGTCCACGGCGGCAACCTCAGTCGACGCAGGGGATGTTGGATCCGATGCTGGTGGTGACGGGTTTACCGGAGTCGGGCGCCGCGTCGGCGGGTTTGGAGGTGGGGGCACCGGTGGGCGAGGCTGTGCCGGTCGGTGTGGTGGAGCTCGTCGATGTGCCCGCACTCAATTCGTCGGGCATGGTGAAGTCGCTGCCGATCACGATCTCGATGTGGCCGGGGTCGATATTCTTGGACGCGGCTGTCGGTAGCCCGCCGAGCAAGTTCGCGGCCTGGGTGGCGTCGGTGTCGGCGCCTGTGCCGTAATAGACGACCGAGCCGGAACCATCGGTGGAGGCGGCGTTGCCGATGTTTCCTTTGCCGAATCCCTTGTCGGCCAACACTGTCGACACTTTGGCGGCCATACCTGCCGGTCCGCCCGCGTTGACGACGTCGACGGTACTGGTGGGTGTGGTCGCGAGTGCGGTGGGCGTGGCTGCCTGCACGCCGAACGCCGTGCGCACCGTCTTTTTGATGGCGGCCGGATCGATGATGTTCACGTCTTGGCCGTCGATGGTCCGGTAGCCCTGCACCGGCAAGGTCTGGAATTCGATCGGAATCGAACCCGCCTTTCCCATGGTCTGCGCGAAGTCGAGCACGTTCCAGCCTTGGGAGAGCACCACATCGTTCTGTGCGGCGTTGATCAATTGCTGCAGTTTGCCGATGTTGGTGAGCGTGCCGGACTCCGCGAGTTGTTTGGCGACCGAGGTGAGGAACGCCTGCTGGCGGTGGGTCCTGTCGAGGTCGCCGTTGTCGAGTTCGTGACGTTGCCGGACGAACGACAGCGCGTCGGCGGCATCGAGGTGCTGAGGTCCGGCCGGGAACACCGCGCCGGAGTAGTACTCGTCGTCGACGGCGTGATTGAGACAGACATCGACGCCGCCGAGAATGGCGGCCAGGTCGTAGAAGCCGACGAGGGAGACCTCGGCGAACCGGTTGATCGGTACTCCCGTCAGTGCCTTCACGGTCTGCACGATGGATTCGCGGCCGGCCTCGCGGCCCTGGCGTTCCAGTTCGACCTTGTCTTTGACGCCCTGGTTGGCGAGCTTCTGCTCGACCGCCACCTTCTTCAGTCCGTAGGCTTCCTTGATCTTGGCGTGGTCGTAGCCGGGGATCCCGGTGACCGCGACGTAGTCGTCGCGCGGGATGGAGAAGGCGGTGATCTTCTTCAGATCCTTCGGAATGTGTACCAGGATGAGGGAATTGGCGTTGTAGCCGCCCTCGCTGCCGTCGCCGGCGTGCAACCGGTCCAAGATTTCTTTGGGTAGGTCGTTGCCGTTGCGGTCTTTGCGGGTGTCCAGTCCGATGAGCAGGATGTTCATGTCGCCGTCGAGCGCGGCGGCGTCTTCGGAACTGATCGCCCCGGACCGGGCGAACCCGTCATCGACGGCGCGCTCGGTGTAGTAGGCGAATCCGGTGCCCGATACGACGACCACCGAGGTAGCGGCAACGACCAGGCGAAGGGCGGTCCGTGCGACCCTGGCCTGCCACGACGACTGCGCGGTCCGATCGCGGCGGGTGGGCCGCACCGGCACATACCGGTCGGTGGGGCCCTCGGCAGGGTCGGTCGCCTCCGCGGACACCGCGCGAACCCCTTCGACAGGCGTTTCCGGCCGAGCATGACGACCACCTGACCGGGGAACCACGACCGGAATCGGTTCCGTTTCGTCACTCATTCGCCGTCAAGCCTCACGTCACAGTGCCGCGCAGAAACCACCGATAGCACTTCACCAGGTTAGAAATATCCTGCCCGATGTCTGTGCCGAATACACGCCGAGCAAGCACCCGATCGGGTACGCGGTAGCGAAATCCGTGGGCGCGGCATCACGTCACGCGCGCCGATCTCGGTGATGATCGACGACAGGCCGCGCCGGTCGGCATGCGCCGACAGTTCGAGGTGGTTCGATAGCCGCAATGCGGCGAGGTCCCAGGTTCGCCCGGGTTGACGAGAGGTCGGGGCGCCACGCAGGATCGATCGCGAGATGGACGATTCATGCTGGTAGAGCTATTGGGTCCGGTGCGGGTGGTGGCCGCGGACGGGAGAAAGGCGTCGGTCGGGGGGCCGCGGGTGCGGGCATTGCTGGGGTTGCTGGCGCTCGAAGCCGGGCGAGTGGTGCCGGCGGCGCGGCTGGTGGACGGGGTGTGGGGGGAGAACCCGCCGGCGGGGGCGGGGAATGCGTTGCAGACTCTGGCGAGTCGGTTGCGAGCGGCGGCACCGGGCACGGTGCGGAATGACGGGGGCGGGTATGTGCTCGAGCTCACGCCCGAGGACGTCGATGTGCATCGGTTCGGGCGTGAGGTCGAGGCAGGGCGAGCGTTGCTGGCGGCCGGTGAGCCCGAACGAGCCATCGCGTGCTTCGATGCCGCGCTCGCCTTGTGGCGCGGGGAGCCGCTGATCGATGCGGGAGAATCGGAGGCATTGCGGGTCGCTGCACTGCATTTGACCGAACAGCGGCTCGAGGCGGTCGAACTGCGAGCGGACGCCTTTCGAGCCTTGGGCCGAGGCGGCGAGGTATTGGGTGAGCTCCGCACGGAGGTAGCCGCACATCCGTTCCGGGAGACGCTGGCCGCACGACTGGTGCGGGCGCTCGCGGCAGCGGGACGAACCTCGGAGGCGATACAACAGTTTCAGCGAACCGAGACCCTGTTACTGGACGAACTCGGCACGACACCCGCCGAGGTCCTGCGCTCGGCCCTGGCCGAAATTCACACGAACGCACCCCGTAATCCCGCAGTCGACAAACCTGCGATCGAGACGGCGTACGGATCGGGTCCGACGGGAGTTACGGAAGCATCGCGAACCAGCGGCGCATCCGCACCGCTGCTGCCCAGGCGGTTCACCAGCTTCGTCGGACGCGGACGCGACGTGGAAGGAGTGCGACGGGCGCTGCGCGAGGCCCGACTGGTGACACTGTCGGGTACCGGGGGCGTGGGGAAGACTCGGCTGGCCGCCGAGACGGTCGGGGCGCACGCCGAGGACTGGTCGGACGGTTTCGCTTTCGTCGAACTCGCCGCACTCGAGCGGGAGCGGCCCGACCGGCCGGCCATGAACGCGGTCGGAGTGGCGATAGCGAACGCGCTCGCTCAGTTCGAGCGACCCGATGAACTGTCCACGGAATGGGCCGATGTACTGGAGCGGACGCTGTCCGGCCGCCGAATGCTGTTGGTACTGGACAACTGCGAGCATGTCGTGGAGGCGACCGCGCGCCTGATTCACGATCTGTTGCAGCGGCTGCCGCTGCTGCGGGTGCTCACCACGAGCCGGGAGCCGATCGGCATGGACGGCGAGCGACTGTATCCGGTCCGGACCTTGGACCTGCCCGAAGCCGACTCGGATATCGCGGCGGTCACCGCATCGCCCGCGGTCCGGCTGTTCATCGACCGCGCCACCGCGGCACTCCCGGATTTCGCACTGTCCGAGCTCAATTCCGCGGATATCCGCGCCATCGTACGCAGCCTGGACGGCATGCCGCTGGCTATCGAACTCGCCGCCGCTCGCCTGCGGAGCCTGCCGCTACCGGACCTCAGCGCCCGGCTCACCGATCGCTTCCGGCTGCTCACCAACAGCACTCGCCACGCGGTCCCGCGCCATCGAACCTTGCACGCGGCCGTCGCCTGGAGCTGGGGACTGCTCACCGATGCGGAAGCCACTGCAGCCCGGCGTTTTTCGATCTTCGCCGGCGGAGCGACCTTGGACGCCGTTACTTCGGTGTGTGGTCCGGACGCCATCGACACGGTCACCTCACTGGTGACGAAGTCGTTGGTCGACTTCGATGGACAGCGCTATCGAATGGCAGAGACCATCCGCGCCTATGCGACAGCGGAATTGACCGCCGCAGGCGATGCGGACGAAGTCGCCCGCATCCATGCCGACTGCTTCTCGGAATTCGCTGACGCCGCCGCCCACGGATTACGCACTACCGCACAACCCGGTTGGCTCGCGCGGCTGATCGCCGAACACGGCAATTGCGAGACCGCACTGCGGTGGGCGTTGGACGTCGGCGACGGCGAGCGCGCGGTTCGCCTGTACTCGAATCTCGTCTGGTATTGGCTGCTGCGCGGGTTGCACGGCGACATCTCCGAACGCCGCCGCGAGGTCCTCGCCTTGATCGACGACACACCGCCGCCGGGGTGCACCGGGGCCTATCTGGCCTGCCGGTACGCCGAGGAGCTGCCGGCGTACTTCACCAACATCTGGTGGGGCCAGATCCGAGATGACACGGGACAATTCGAGCGGCTGACCCGCGCGGCCCTCACCGAGGATCGACCTCCGCACCCGATGTTCGTGCTCATACTGGCGCTGCGTGACCTACTCGGCGACGACGACAGCCTGTTGACCGCGTGCACCACCTCCGATGATCCATGGCTACGCGGTAATGCGCTGATAGCAAAAGGTTTCGATGAACTGGGCGGCGACCACCCGGCCCGCGCCCTGCCCACTCTGGAGGCGGCGCTGACCTGCCTGAGCGCGCACGGCGACGCCCGGTCACACAGCCGCGCCCTGATCTCCCTGGCCAGCTACCGGACCCGGATGCTCGGCCTGGACAGCGCCCGCCCGCTGATCGCGAGCGCGCTGGAACTGCTCAGCGCCGACCTGGGCGCCGGTGAGCGCATGGGCGTGCTGCTCTTCGCGGCGGAGATGCACCTGGTCGGCGGCGATACCGAGGTCGCGGCAACCTATATCGACCAGGCCGAGGCCGTGATCACCCCGCACATCATCCCCGCGCCTGGGCGCTTCTTGGCGGCGACGCAGGCGCACCTGGCCCACCTGCGCGGCGACAACGACCGCGCGATGGAACTGTACCGGCAGATGTCCGAGCATCCGCTCCCCGACGGCCCGCCACCCGCAGGACGCCACGATACCGTCCGATTCGTGAACCTGGCCTTCGTGAGCACCGCGCACGCGGCGGCCCTGGTCGCGGCGGGCCGGCCGGACGACGCGCTGCGAGAGCTGGCCATGCCCCGCGATCTGGCCGCCCAGACCTCGGCGGCGCTGCTGGCCGAGGTCGGTATCGGTTACGCCCTGGTTGCTCTGGCGAAGGACGCCCCGGACCAGGCGGCCCGCATTCTCGGCGCAACCGACCGGATCAACCGGAGGGCCGGGGTGATCCGCATCGGCCCGTTCCGGCGGCGGGCGCTCGACCAAGCGGAAGAGGCGCTCGGGCCCGTTCGCCTGGGCGCGGAATTCCTCGCGGGCGCCCGGCTTCCGGACGAGGCGGTGCTCGAACTGCTGCGTACCGTTCGCTGACAACGGCTGTCAGCGAACGGTACGGGCGGCACTGGATGCTCGGGACACGTATCCCACCGATCCAGGAGTGCTCATGTCAGTTCCTTCGAATACGGAAACAGTTGTTTCCGTGCGTGGTTCCCGCCGACTCGGCGAACGTCTCGGTAGGGCCGGCGCCGTACTGGGAGCCGGGTTCATCATCTCCGTCGGCGGCGGTTATCTGCTCGCCCCGCAGCGAATGGCCCCGGGGTTCGGCTTCACCGACTGGCCGCGCGGCGAGGCCAACGGCTTTCTGAACGTCAAAGGCGTCCGCGATGTGGTCATCGGTCTGATCATGCTGGTCCTGCTCGCGGCCGGGCAGCGCCGCACCCTCGGCGCGACCCTGCTCACCATCGCCCTCATCCCGACCGGCGATATGCTCACCATCCTGGTGCGCCGCGGCTCCACCGCGACCGCCCTGAGCGTGCACGGTCTCACCGCGGGCCTGGTGGCCGCAGCCGGCGCGCTGCTGCTGCGCCGGGAAAATCGCTGAGCGCCCGATGAAGACACTGCTCAATACCGCGCACATCTACATGATCATCGGCCTGATCTCCGGGTTCTACTACCGCGAGATCACCAAGGTCGAACATTTCACCGGGCAGTCGCAGCTCGGTGTCGTGCACACCCACGTGCTGGCGCTGGGCATGCTGTTCTTCCTCATCGTGCTGGCCTTGGAGAAACAGTTCACGCTCAGCGCCCGGGGAAGCCTGTACGGCTGGTTCTTCTGGCTGTACAACATCGGCCTGGCCATCACCGTCGTGTCCATGACGCTGCACGGCACCCTCACCGTGCTGGGCAAGAGCAGTGGTGAGGCGATCGCGCTCGGCGCGGGCGTGGGCCACATCCTGCTGGCCGTCGGGCTGATCCTCTTCTTCATCACCGTCGGCAAATCCATCGACGACAGTCGAACACCGCACAGCGCAGCGGTATTCGCCGAACGGGAGGCATTATGAACACCGGGCAGGACGGCGCACTGTGGACGCGGGACGCGGTCTCGCTCGCGACGCTGATCGCCGAGGGTGCGGTCACCGCGACCCAGGTCGTCGAGTCGCATCTCGAGCGCATCGAGCAGGCCGACTCCGAGATCGGCGCGCTCACCACGGTATTCAGCGAATCCGCGCGCGCCGAGGCGGCCGCGGCCGACCGCAGGGCGCCGACGGGGCCGCTGCACGGGGTCCCGGTCACCATCAAGAACAACCTCGATGTCGCGGGCAGCCCGACCACCTGGGGCGTGGCGGCCTTCGGGCAGGCCGTCGCGACAGCGGACGCACCCGCGGTGTCCGCACTGCGGCGAGCCGGGGCGATCGTCATCGGGCGAACGAACATGCCGGACTTCGCCACTCGCTGGCATACCGACAACGACGAGGCGGGCCCGACGGTGAATCCGTGGAACCCGACTCGCAGCCCGGGCGGTTCCAGCGGCGGTGACGCCGCAGCGGTAGCCACGGGCATGACCCCCCTAGGCCTGGGCACCGACTTCGGCGGTTCACTGCGCGTACCCGCCGCGTTCTGCGGAGTCGCCTCCCTACGCACCACACCCGGCCGGGTAGCGGTGGCCTCGAGCCTGTCCGGGGCCGCACCCGCGCCGACGAATCAATTGTTCGCGGCGCCGGGACCGTTGGCGCGCACCGTGCGCGATCTGACGACTGCCTTCGAGGTACTCAGCGACAGCGCTGACCTGCGCGATCCCGGATGGATTCCAGTGCGTGACGCGACCGATACCGTCCTGCCCGCAGTCGCCGTCACGCTCGGTGACGATATCGATCCGCAGGTGCGGGCAGCACTGCTCGGCTGCGCCGACGCCCTCGAACGCGCGGGGTATCCGGTAGCCGAACTGGATCCGCCGCAATTGGGCGAGGTGGCGGCGGACTACGGTCGATTGGTTTCCACCGAGGTGGTGGTCCAGCGCCGCGAAGCCATGCGGCGAGTCGGCAGCGCCGGACTGAACACCTTCGTGGACGCGGCGATCGACCTGTTCCCGCCGCTGGATCTGGCGGGCTACATGACCGCGCTGGGTGAGCGCCTCACCCGCCGCGCGGCCTGGTCCCGCTTCCTCGCGGAGCATCCGATCGTGCTCGGCCCGGTCTCGGACGAACTGCCCTGGCCGGTCGGCTACGACCTCGGCGGCACCGCACAAGTCGCGACCATGTACGCGGCGCATCGCCTCACGATCGCCGCCAACTACCTGGCCCTGCCCGCGGTCACGGTCCCAGCGGGCGTATCGGCCGAGGGTCTTCCCATCGGTGTCCAGTTGATCACCGCCCCATTCGCCGAGCGCCGCGCGCTGACGGCCGCCGCCTATATCGAAGCGGCCTTTCCGATGTCCACACCCATCTCCCCGGCAACCGACCCGGCCACCCGGAACCAGGCTCGATCCATCGGCTCGGACACGACGCGGTGAACATTTCTGTAGCGAAGGGAATCTACATGTCACACAACACATTGCGATCCGCCGTGCGCGGACGGGTACTGCTGCCGGGTGACGAAGCGTTCGATACGGCACGGACCCCGTGGAACCTCAATATCGACCAGCCGGTAGCGGCCGTCGTGCACGTCGAAGACGCGGAGGATATGGCCGCTGTGGTCGGCTACGCGCGCGGCGCGGGCCTGTCGGTGACCGCTCAGCCCAACGGCCACGGCGCTTCCGGTGATACCGCCGGCGCCATCCTGGTGCGCACGCGCCGACTCGATCGGATCGAGGTGGATCCGGCCCGGCGACGTGCCCGCGTCGGTGCGGGGACCAATTGGGGGCACGTACAGGCGGCGGCCGCCCGGCACGGCTTGACCGGGCTGGCCGGAAGCTCCCCGGTGGTCAGCGTTGTCGGCTATACCCTCGGTGGCGGATTATCGTGGTTCGGCCGTAAATACGGTTGGGCGGCCGATAGCGTCCGGGCCTTCGACATCGTCGATGCCGACGGTCGTCAGGCCAGGGTCACGGCGGAATCCGACCCGGAGCTGTTCTGGGCACTGTGCGGCGGCGGCGGGGATTTCGCACTGGTGACGGCTGTGGAGTTCGATCTGTTCGCGGCTCCGGCCTTGTTCGGTGGCCTGATCGCCTGGCCGGCCGCGCAGACCGAGGCGGTCCGTGCGGCCTTCCAGGACATCACCGATCACGCACCGGCCGAACTCACGGTCTGGCTCAATCGGCTGGAACTGCCGCAGGCTCCGCCGGTGATCGCGATCGCCGCCGCCTACCTGGGCGAACCGGCGCGCGGACGGGACCTGCTGCGACGGCTGGACACGATCGACGGCATCCTCGCGGACACGCGCCGGGAATTGTCCCCGGCCGAGTTGGGCGCCATCGTCAACGAGCCCACCGCCCCAGGCCCCGGACTGCTGCGAACCGAACTGCTGACCGCACTGGACGAGACCGCCGCCGACATCCTGCTGCACGCACCGATCGATCCGCTGATGGGCATCCAGCTCCGGCAGTTGGGAGGTGCGCTCGCCGAGCCCACCCGAGGCGCGGCTCCGCCGTTCGCGGAGCCCTACGCACTGTCTCTGCAGGCCACCGGCTCGGATCCCGACACCGTTGCCGCGGTACTCGCCACGCAGAAGCGCATCATCGCCGATCTGGGCGCGCGAGTCAGCGGCCGCAAACCGTACACCGTCCTGTCCGCCGGCGACAGTGTCGCGGAGGTTTTCGACACCGGCACCTTGGACCGATTGCGAAAGCTCAAGCAGGCCCGCGACCCACACGGTGTATTCCGCGCCAACTTCCCGATTCTCCACTGAACCTCCGGTTTCGAGACCGAGGTCAGGCACCTCCACACAGCGCTGCCCCGCCAACGTGATCGGCGCGGCAGCGCTGTGCCCGCGACCAGCTATGTCGATATCGGCCGCGAGGGCGATTCCCTTCGCCGCCCATCCGTTTTCGCGGGGCCAGGAGTATCCGAGCGGTATCGTGCCGAATTACGTCGCGATCGTCGACGGCCAGGCTCGGTCGTCGATTGTGAGCCAGGGTTCGGTGGCTGCGGCGGTGGGGGATACGCCGGTGAATTCGCGGATGTCGCGGTGGAGGTGGGATTGGTCGGCGTAGCCGGTGTCGGCTGCTACTCGGGAGGGGGAATGTCCTTGCACGAGGCGGTGGACGGCGTGGTCGAAGCGGACAAGTTTGGCGGCGCGTTTGGGGGTCAGGCCGATTTGCGTGCCGAAGCGTGACCACAGTCGTTGACGGCTCCAGCCCAGCTCGGCGGCGAGGTGCTCGACGCGGAAACGGCCGCGGCTGAGTTTGATTTGCCGCCATGCCCAGGCGACCTCAGGGTCGACGCGCTGGTCGTGCCGGGACCGCGCGGACAGCGCGGTGTCGACCAGGGCGAACCGGTCGGGCCAGCTCGGCGTCTCGTGCAGGCGCTCGCGCAGCCACCCCGCCTCCCGACCCCAGAGGTCGTCCAGGCCGATGATGCTACCGCCCAGCTCGGTGGGAGGAAGGCCGAGAATCGCTTGGGCGACAACCGGTTCCAGGCGAATCTGGACGCATTCGACGGCGTCGACACGGACCGGAAGCGCGGTGCCGGCGAGGCCGAGTGTCAGACTGCCCGAATGGCTACGGCCCGTCGAGTCGCGGACCTCGAAGCCGCACTCGCCGAACTCGACGATCACCGTGACCGCCGGATGTGGAATGACACGCACCTGCTCGGGGCCGTCCCCGTGCACATGGAATCCGGCCATGTCGACGCCGCGCAGGGCGGGTGGCCGCGCCGGTCGCGCGATGTCCCAAGGCACACGTCGATTGTATGAGCAGCCGCGCACGCTGACATTTCTTCAATACGCGGCCCGCTGTCGTGCCAGAACGTGGTGGTGTCCCAACCAATCGAAGGAGCAACCGTGGACGAAACCACTACCGCCGCGAGACCGAATCGGTGGCGCAATATCGGGCTGCTGATCGCCACCGTCCTGGTCGCCGTGGCCACCGGCTATACGACCGGCGCGGCGAACGCCGAGACCGACGATTCGCACGAGCACATGGTTCATCTTCCGGGCGGAGACATCCACGTCGTCGCCGACGGAACGCCGGGCGCTCGCGCGGTGGTGCTGCTGCACGGACTGGGCGCCTCGACCGCCTATTGGGATCCGGTGCTGCCCGCCTTGCGGGACCGGTACGTCGTGCGTATCGACCTGCTCGGCCACGGCAAGTCCGATAAACCCGACAGCGGCTACAGCACGTCCGAACAGGCGAGCCGAGTGGGGGCCGTGCTCGACCAGCTGGGCGTACGACAGGCGATCGTCGTCGGGCATTCTTCCGGCGGCTACGTGGCCACCTCGCTGGCCGAACAGCGCCACGACCTGGTGTCGGCGATCATGCTGATCGACTCCGGTCCCCGCCTGGACGCCGTCACCGGCAGCGGTCCGGTCGGCAACCTACTGTTCGTTCCTGCGATCGGACAGCCGCTGTGGCCGCTGCTCCCGGATGTCGTGCTCCGGCAAGCCATGAGTTCCGCGTTCACCCGGGACGTGCGGATCCCCGACCAGTTCGTCGCCGACCTGCGCGGCATGACCTACCGCAGTCTCACCGCGACCTCCACCGCGTCGGACGACTACCTGCGGGAACGGTCCGAACCGGACCGGCTCACCGACCTCGGCGTTCCGGCCATGGTGCTCTACGGCTCTCAGGACAAGCGATGGCAGCCGGACTCTTACGAGGACTACCGCCGCGTCCCTGGCATCCGGATCGAGAGCCTCGACTGTGGCCACACACCCATGGTCGAAGAGCCCGACGGCACCGGCGCCCTCATCCGTGACTTCGTCGGCCGGCACTGACCGTAGTCGTCGGCCACCTCTGGGTGGTTCCTGCGGGGCCGCAGCTCCCGCTAGTCGTCTTCGCCGGTCGGTCCGTCCAAACCCGCCTCACGGAGGATGCGGGTCAAGGTATCGGTATCGACCGGCCGCTGCGGCTCTTCCTTCTCCGCGACCGGGTTCTCCCGAGCGACAGGCAGCATTTCTTCGTAGCCCGGGTCGCCGGGGTGGAACTCCTCGAAGCCGCTGTAGAAGACGCCGTCCTCGGTCTGGCCACGCAGCGGCAGCAGGATGGTCACGCCGTCTTCTGCCAGCATGGGTGGGCTCGTATCATCCGAATACGCGGTCAAAATAATCCTTCAACTGACGGGCAATCTGGTCGTTGCCGAGGGCGAACTTGCGAAGCTGCTTGATGTCGCCGTGCATCCACGCCGTGAACGCTTCGGCGAAAGCCTCGCAGCGACGGTTGTAGTAATCGTTCCACTTATGTTTTTTCCCGATGGATTGAAGCATCGACGCGTGCAGGTCGCGCCACTCCTGGGTGTCGCTGAGCCATCTTCCACCGGTACCGTACGCCGCGTCGGCCGCATGCCCGAACTCGTGGAAGACCACGTTCTCGCTGCCGCTGCGCCCGCCGGAGTTGATCACCAGCCGGCGCGGTCCACCCATGTACACGCCCTGGACGGTGTTCCAGCTCGTTCCGGCCTTGCGTCCGTATGGGGTACTGCCTGCAAGGCTCTCGGTACCGGGCAACTGGAGTAGGGGGCGATTACCTATGACGATTCCGCCACCGGCCACGGCGTTCATATGCTCGCTTACCCTCGCGTAGATATGGCTGGGCACTCGGGCGAGATCTGTCACCATCTGCCCGGTCTCAGGTGTCTGGTCGATGATGTTGACGAATGCGCCACCGTCGGCGGGAGGATAAGCGACAGTGAATTCGTACACATCGGCCAGGCGCACCTGATCCCCCGGATGCAGCATGACTTTCGTGCCGGGTGCGATCTCTTCGCCGTTGACGTAGGTGTGGTGGGTAGATCCTTCATCGCGGATCCAAACGCGGCCGGAGGGGTAGGTGCCGATACTGGCGTGCCTGCGCGAGATCCGGTCGGCGCGCGAAAGCCCGCTGGGTATCCCCGTCCCGTCCCGCCCGAGCAGGACCGGTTCGCCACCGCGCACCAGATCCAGCGACACGTCGCCGAGTGAGTTGTTGAGCTTCACCGCCAACGGGCGCGGAGGGGCCTGACCATAACCGTCCTCGAAACGTGCGGCGCCGATCCAGTCACCGAGCCGGACCTGATCGCCGGGACGAAGCCGAACCGGCCCTTGATCGGGATCGACCTTGATGTTGTCGACCCACGTCCCCCGCGTGGAGTGTTCGTCGCGCAACCACAGAGTTCCGAACTCGTCGCGGTAGATGACGGCATGGCGGCGGGATACCGATGTGTCGGTCAACTGGTCCGACAGCGGGGAGTCGGTCCCGCGCCCGAGCACAACCTGTTCACCACGCCGCAATGTCAGCGGAGGCACGTTTTCGTCGTCGGACAACCGCAGCTCCAGCGGCGGTTCCTCGCCGAATCGCAGCCGTGTCGACACGTCCCCGAACTTCACCTCGTCCTCGGCGTTCAGGTAGCGTTTCTGGCCCTCCGGCACGATCTCGTCGTTGACCCGCAGCGGGTTCCAGCCGTCGTGAACCCGATCGAGCACCCAGATGCCGCCATCCAGGTCACGTCCGACGATCACCTGCCGTCCCGGCCTGCCGATCACCATCGCGTGGCCGTTCAGCGCACTGACGTCGACGGAAACCTCCTGGCCGGGTTCGAGGCGGATGGGGAGCTTCTGTCTGCGCTGCTCGAAGCGCAGCTCGGCGGGCGGAAGTTGCGGGGGTTCCTCGCTGCCGATACGAGCGGTCCCGACATAGTCCGGGCCGAGTCCCACGTTGTCGCCTTCGGACAGTGTCACCCTCTGGTTCGGAGCGATCCTGTCCCCGTTGATCCATACCCCTTCCGACCCCCGGTGGTCTCTGATCCACAGACGACCGTCGTGGTCCAGCCCGAGCGTCGCGTGCTGCTCCCCGATGCCGCGGATGCCACGCAACTGGGATGCGAAGGGCGAACTCTCGCCGGTGCCGATGATGACCGGCCTACCGGGTTCCAGCCGCACGGATGTCGCGTCCGTCCCGACGCCGAACCGCACGTGCACCGGGCTGGCGTCCAGCGCGGCGTCCAGCGGAATGAACTGCGCCTCCCCGCGGTAGCCGCCGAATCGCACGCCATCGCCCGGTGCCAAAGTGCGCTTCTCGCCTTCGGCGAGCAGGTCGCCGTTCACCCGGGTGCCGTTGGTGGAGCCCGCATCCCGGATCCACACGCGACCGTCCTCGTCCATGCCCATGGTCGCGTGGCGGCCCGACACAGTGATTCGGCCGGTCGCCTCAGGGTGTATGAGGCCGCGACCGAGATCCACTTCTCGGCCACGATGCAGCGTGAACGTGGGCCCGTCGTCCCCGAACAACCGGACTTCGGCTGTCTGCCGCTCGAATGTCACCCCCAGTTCGAGGTCCCGGCTCAGCAGCAGCTCTTGCCCGTCGTAGATGCGCACCCATTGCCCGCCCGCCAATTGCTTGCCGTCGACGAAAGTGCCGTTCATCGAATTCTCGTCGCGGAGCATGACGTGGCCTTGATCGTCCACCTTGAGCGTCGCGTGACGGCGTGACACCCGATCGTTCGCGACCTGCTCCAGCAGCGCGCCTTGGCCGCGTCCGAAAACGTATTCCTGGCCGGGAATCAGTCGCAGCGGAATCCGCGCGCCCTCAGGGCCGGTCAGCACCACGTCGACGTAGCCACCCTCGGGATGGCGGTAGTGCCCGGTGAGTCCGGCCGGCGGCGGCGCACCCGCGAGCGTGTACCGGTCCTGGCTCGCCGACTGCTCATGCAGCTGGACGCGCGGCTGCGGTCGTGTCGGCGGGCCGTCATACGTCGGTTCGTCGGTCCGCGTGTGGGGCGTCGGCTCTTCGTGTGTCGCCGGAGCCTCATCCGCTGCCGACTGCCGCCCGGCCGGATCTGCCTCAGCGACCGGAGGACGCGGCCTCGACTCGTCCGGAACACGCGAATCGTCCCGGATCGGCCGTCCATCCGACGTCTCGTCGACCGGGACCCGCGGCGTCAGTTCCTCCTGCCGGACGAGCGGACCATCCGCATTCCGTGGTAGCGCCGGCGGCTGGTCCCGGCGGCCTCGTGGCGCGACCGCCGAGCCGTCGACTTCGCCGCGCGGTGTGGGTGGCCTCCCGTTGCCCGCAAATGCGTCAGCGCCGGGCGGCCGGTCTTGTCGCGGCGTGACCGACACCGCCCGGCCGTCACCAGGGGTGATTCCCGGCGCCGAGCCGGGAGACTGCGGTGACACAGGCGGCAGAACCCCACGCCCGGCGTCACCACCACCCGCGGCATGTTCCTCCAACGCGGTCATCCGCTGGAGCATGCCGTCGTACCAGTCCCGATGACCCGCGGCGTAGAACACCGGGCTCAACTCTTCGACACGCTGCCGGATCTCCAGCAACTCCGGGCGGGTGAGAGCGTGGTCGTTCCACAAGATCTCGTTGGTGTCCCCGTAACGCAGGAAGTTCTCCGCGAAGGGGCCGACGGAATACTGCGCGTCGGTGAAATTCTCGAACGCGCGACTGTGGTCGATCCCCCATACGTTGCCGTCCGGATCCACCATCCAGTTGTCGCCATTGCGGTCCGGTATGCGTATCAGCACGTCCATGACACCTTGGCGCATTCCGGCAGGACCGCTGACGACGTCCTGCGGGAACGCGCTTCGCGGATACGTGTCCGCCGCCACCGTGCCGGGCACCACTTCCATGTAGACGTGGTCGCCGATCACGTGCACCGCGGGCACCCGTGCGCCCACCGCGTCGCCGACCAGCGAGCTCAGGAATTCCGCGTGTGCGTGCAGCGGATCGGAAACCACCTTGTGGATCACTTCGGTGCCGTCGTGGAAGATGAGCCGCTCTACCACCCTCGCCGACTTGCCCTCGGTGCTGAATCGTTCGATGGTCTCCACTCGCGGTGGTTCACCGGAACTCAACAGCTCATTGATGCGTGAGGCGAATTCCCAGTGGCGCAGACCGAGTCGAGGGGCGTCACCTTCCGAACGCATCGCGGTACGGCCTGCGGTGTGGACTCGGATCGCACTACCCGCCGCGCCGACGAACCCGCTGCCGAAGCCGGTGATCGCGGCTTCGCGAACCATCTTGAACAGGTCACCGAGGCTGTGGATCTCGTCCATGTGGATCAACACCGACGGCACCGCGCCTGCCAGACCGCCGGTCACACCGCCCGCGCCGCCGAGCAACATCGTGCCGCCCATATGGGCAGCGAGCCGACCGCGCTGACTGATCGCTCGGCCGCGCGCCCAGCCCAGCACGCGCGGCGCGAGTCTGCGGCCGACCTCCGCACCCGCCACACCACCGACCACACCGCCGAGGAGCATTTCCAGGAAGGCGCCCACGTCGAACTTGTCGCGCACGCCGTCTTTCAGGTCCCACAGCTGTGCGCCGCCGCTGATCGCGGCACTGGTCAGAAGACCGACTTTCGCCGCGTGCACCGCGCCGTGCAGCGCAGCCCGCTGCGCAGCGCCCGCTACCGCTCGTTCGCCCACCTCCGCGGTGAGTCTCGCGGCCGCGGCGGCCATCGCCTGCTCGGCCTCGATCCGGTCGATCAGCGCCTTCGCGCCCCCGCCCTGGAAGAACAGCAGAGCATCGTAGGCCAATTGGGCGGCGAGGGCGATCCCCATCGCGAGCAGCAGATGCTGTGTTTGCACACTCGAATCAGCGACGTCGTGGCACTGCTTTCCCAAGCTCTGGCACACCGCTGCCTGATCGCGCATGGATTTCACGACGACACGGTGGCGGTCGGCCAGGGCTGTCGACGTGGCGCCTTGCACGGCTTGCTCGGTACGCCCGGCCTCGCCCTCGTATCGGTCGGCGGAGTCGTTCAACTCACCGGCAGCCACCAGGTACGCGTCCCCGTTACGACGCATTCCATCGATGTCGGTCTCCGGCCAGTGGCCGAGGACCAATTCGCGCACAGCCGAAGGCACCTCGGCCAGCAAACCGCTAGCATCCATCGCAGCCTGCCTCCCGGCACCCTCACATTCGCTGCGAGATCATTCAGACATATCGGACCGCACTCATTATTCCCAATAGTGGGAATTCGATCGGTAAGGGAAAGCTGGCCGTACCCAGCGCGACGGACAGTCGAGATTGCAACTAATCCGAAAGTACTGCGCCGAAAGTAGCTTCGTTATCCCACACCGAGCCGATCGACCAGACGGCGCTTTCTGGGGCAACCGTCACGCGGTCCCGGCCCGGCGGCGGGAGTCTCACCACAGGCGGGTATGCGACCAGCGGTTCCGGGACAATGTCTGCAAGTACATAGGGAGACGGTGTGGGCGAAACATTTTCGGTCGATCCGGATCGGCTGCGGGAGCACGCGCCGCAGTTCGACCTGATCGGGGCGGACGTGGCGGCCACCGTGCGAAAACTGCGCGCGGCCTTGGCCGAGGAAGGCGAGCCTTGGGGCAAGGACGACGCCGGCCGCGCGTTCGCCGAATCCTACGTTCCGGAGCACAAACGAACGATGGCCGACTTGAACAGCCTCGTCGAAGTGCTCCAGCAGGCAGGCACCGATCTGCGCAATCTCGCCGAAAACTTTGAGAATCACGATCGGGCCGTCGGGCAGCGTATCCGTGACACTGCCGACGCGTTCCAGAAAGATCCGGTATCGATCCCGCTGGGAGAGCAGGTCACCCCCACCCACCGGCTCAGCCCGAACGCTACGGACGTACCTACTGCCGCGCAGCCATACGCAGGATCTCCTCTGCCCACCGCGGCCTCGACGGCGGCCCCGCCGGCCCACCGAACTCCCGTCACCGCGCCTGCGACCGCTCGGTCACCTGACTTGTCGAGCGCTCCTGCCGGTACTCCCGGCACGCCTGAGGACGGTTCGAGCCCGAGGCAGCAGCCGGGCGGGACCGAGGGGAATCCGCCCGGCCGTGACCACCGCGGCACCGAACAGCCAAATACACCCGGTTCCAGCGCGCAACCCGCTCATCGGGCAGAAACCGCATCCACGCGTCCCACGCAGGGCAATCGGCCGTCTTCCCCGTGGACGAAGCCTGCCGCCACGAATCAGACCGCCGTGACGCCCCGGGCCGGCGTGGCGAAGCAGACCGGCGCCACGGCTCCGAGTACGCCATGGTCCAGGCCCATCACAGCGCGTCCGCCGAGGGTTTCCGCCCCGGACGCGGGGACACCCGGTTCGCCGCCGCGCGCGCCGGGCCGCCCTCCCGCACGACCGGATCAGAAGGACGAGAAAGCAAACCGGAAAGTGGACGCCTCCGCCGAGTCGGTCGCAGCCCGCCTCGCCCGGGAACTCGCCGACCGCCACGGCGTGCGCGCCTTCGGTTTCGAGACCCCGGGCGTCGCGGTCCAGGTACTGACCGAGATCGTCGCCGCAGTGGACGACGTGCTGCCGCGATACCCGCAAATCGTCTTGCGCGCCATTGGGATCGAAGAACTGGCGAGCGGCGAAGCGACGCGGCTGGAATGGGATTCGGGCGCGACACCTGGCGACTCCGAGAACGCTCCTGATTCACCGGAGAAGCGCTCCTCGGTCGCGTCCGAGGGGGTGCTCACCGCACGCATCGTGCTGGCGGTGGGCGCTGCCACCGACCCGGAGCGTTTACAGCAGACCGTCACCACAGCCGACAACGCGGGCATGCTCGCCCCCGGATGCGCGAGACGGCCCGTGTATTCGTCGATCGTGCGCGAGCTCGGCAGAGCGCTCGACGGAGCAGGCGGCTTTCGCGCTCGCGCCGCCGCACAGCGCGTGCTGGTCAGGGCGTATATGCCGCAACTGAACCCGGAGGACAAGGGCTCGTTGAATCGCACGGTGTCCGGCTTCCAGGAATGGCGGTCGCAGTTGAGCGGCCGCAGCTTCGATCGCGGGCGATTCCACCCCGCCGCTGCTCTGGCCGAGGCATTCACCGACGTAGTCCTCAACGCCGCAGAGGCCGCGCCGCCCGCGCAGGTACTGCACCGCCTGCTCGTCACCACCGCGGACTCCCCCACACCCCCGTAATCACCACCGCACAGTCGTACGAGCGGCCAGTGTGTGAGCGTCCGGCTTGCGAAGGTGAATTTCGTTGAGAGGCAGCGATATTGTGAGCAGCATGCGGTGGATGGTTGCGATGAGCTTGGTGCTGCTGCTGGGCGGCTGCGCGCAGACCACGGCGGGAAGGCCGCAGCCGGTAGCGGGGGCGTCACAGACGGCGTCGTCGCCGCGGGCGACGGCGGCACCGGAGAAGGAAGGGGAACTCAGAGATCGGATCGCTTGGGTTCGGCAAGGTACGCCGGTTGATCTCGCCGGCTTCCATTCGGCCCGGATCGAGGGCGGTCCGGTGACCGACCTGCGGGACGATATCGCGTTCGTCAGCCCTACCAGCAAGATCAGTTGCGTCACGGGGACAGCGCTGGGAATGGACGGGTTCGACTGCACGGTCGAACTGAAGGAACCGGTGCCCGCGCCGGGCGAGGGCTACGGCCAATGGTTCGGCGGATACGTGACCTACACGGGGCACCGGTTGACGGTGGGCCAATTCCGCGGCGATCCAGGGCTTTTCATCAACGGTCATGGCCGGACCTTGCCGTACGACAGCACCATCGCCTTCGGCGACTACGCCTGCCGCATCGCGACGACCGGCCTCACCTGCGTGCACCCCGCCCAGGGCACGGGCGTGCAACTGAGCAGCGAGGGCGTCGTCCCGCTCGGCTGCCTGCGCGAACTCCCGCAGACGGAGCGCGAACCGGCCGTCGGCCGCGCTTATGCCTGCTGAGCACCCGCCGCTGCAGCATCCAACGCTATTCCGTGGCCTTCGGATGACCGGTTCCGGCGTACGTTATCCAGGTGGTTCGATGATCGTCATCGATCAAGTACCAGACTCTGCCCCCACTGGTGCCTTCGTACTGCCAGCGCTCGAGAGTGGCGCCCTTCCACACCGCCGATCCCATCGAACCTTTGAGACGATGCTGCCGCTCCGGGTTCGCCGATGCCCTCGGATTCGCTCGGATCGCGTCGAACGCCCGACGAAGGTTGGCAGCCGCGTGCTGCGCCAAATGCTCCCGACCGGTACAGGCTTCGGTAGTCGCGAAACGGACTTCGAATTCTTCGCCGACCGCAGAGGGCGCGACGCGATCGCCCCGCTTCGGACTCATCCGGCCGACTCTTCCGACTCCGGCACCGGGACCGGCCCGAGATCGCCTTCCGGCTCACGAGTCAGAATTGCCAAGAGCGCCGGGTCGGCATAGATCTCAGCTGTGTGCCGCCACTGTGCCAGCAGCGTGGCCAGTGGAGCGAGGTTCTCCAAGGCCGCCGCACCCCGCGCTACCGCGACCAATTCTTCGAGAAACTGATCGAGATCCCCTGCCGGGAGGAAGGTCACCCAAGGAACAGCGTCCGGCAGGACATCCCGCACGGCCTCCGCACCCAGCCGACGCACCAGACCCGCGAGCAGTCGCGCCGTGAAATCGACAACTATGCCCTCGGCATCCATCTGCGATACCCGCATGAGTGCCAGATCGTCGGCATCGCGCCGACGCAGCCGCAATGCGCGCACGTCGTCCAAGAGCTTCGCGGTCACCGCAGGCTTGTGCAGTAAGTCGCTGAAAGGGACAACGTCGTAGGCAGCGCTCATGACATCCACACTACCTCGGATGTCAGAACCGCTGGAATAGGAGCCCCGAAACGCGAACGGCGCCGCCCCTTTCGGAGCGGCGCCGTTCTCAGCGATTCAGCGAATCACTTGATGATCTTCGTGACGCGACCGGCACCGACGGTGCGGCCACCCTCGCGGATCGCGAAGCGCAGACCCTCGTCCATGGCGACCGGCTGGATCAGCTTGACGGACATCTCGGTGTTGTCACCGGGCATGACCATCTCGGTGCCCTCGGGCAGGGTCACAACGCCCGTCACGTCAGTCGTACGGAAGTAGAACTGCGGACGGTAGTTGTTGAAGAACGGGGTGTGGCGGCCGCCCTCGTCCTTCGACAGGATGTACGCCTGGCCCTCGAACTCGGTGTGCGGGGTGGTGGTGCCCGGCTTCACGACGACCTGGCCGCGCTCCACGTCCTCACGCTTCAGACCACGAACCAGCAGACCGACGTTGTCGCCCGCCTGGCCCTGGTCCAGCAGCTTGCGGAACATCTCGACACCGGTGACGGTGGTCTTGGTGGTCTTCTCGCGGATGCCGACGATCTCGACTTCCTCGTTCACGTTGATCACGCCACGCTCGACACGACCGGTGACCACGGTGCCACGACCGGTGATGGTGAAGACGTCCTCGATCGGCATCAGGAACGGCTTGTCGGTCTCACGAACCGGGTCCGGGATCGACTCGTCGACCGCGGCCATCAGCTCCAGCACCGACTCCGCCCACTTCGGGTCGCCCTCGAGCGCCTTCAGACCGGAGACCCGCACGACCGGCGCGTCCTCGTCGAACTCCTGCGAAGCCAGCAGCTCGCGGACCTCCATCTCGACGAGCTCGAGGATCTCCTCGTCGTCGACCATGTCGGCCTTGTTCAGCGCGACCAGGATGTAGGGCACGCCGACCTGACGGGCGAGCAGCACGTGCTCACGGGTCTGCGGCATCGGGCCGTCGGTGGCGGCGACCACGAGGATGGCACCGTCCATCTGCGCCGCACCGGTGATCATGTTCTTGATGTAGTCGGCGTGACCCGGGGCGTCGACGTGCGCGTAGTGGCGCTTCTCGGTCTGGTACTCGACGTGGGAGATGTTGATCGTGATACCACGAGCCTTCTCCTCGGGCGCCTTGTCGATCTGATCGAACGCGAAGCTCTCGTTCAGATCCGGGTACTTGTCAGCCAGCACCTTCGTGATCGCTGCAGTCAGCGTGGTCTTGCCGTGGTCGACGTGACCGATGGTGCCGATGTTGACGTGCGGCTTCGTCCGCTCGAACTTCGCCTTCGCCACTTCTTTGTCCTCCTGGACTTGTTGGTGCGTGCAATTGCAGCAGTGCGGGGGTCATCCCCGCGGACAACGGGGAAAGGGTTTACAAACGCCCGGGAGCCATTACTCGCCGGTCGCCTTGGCGATGATCTCCTTCGACACGTTGGCCGGAACCTCCGCGTACGAGTCGAACACCATGGAGTAGTTCGCCCGGCCCTGGGTCTTCGACCGCAGGTCACCGATGTAACCGAACATCTCCGAGAGCGGAACCAGCGCCTTGACGACACGGGCACCACTGCGTTCCTCCATGGCCTGGATCTGACCACGGCGGGAGTTCAGGTCGCCGATCACGTCGCCCATGTAGTCCTCGGGCGTCGTGACCTCGACCGCCATCATCGGCTCGAGGATCACCGGACCGGCCTTGCGAGCCGCTTCCTTGAGCGCTTGCGCGCCCGCGATCTTGAACGCCATTTCCGACGAGTCGACGTCGTGGTAGGCGCCGTCGAGCAGCGTGACCTTCAGGTTCACCAGCGGGTAGCCGGCGAGCACACCGTACTGCATGGCGTCCTGGGCACCGGCATCCACCGAAGGGATGTACTCCTTCGGCACGCGGCCACCGGTGACCTTGTTCTCGAACTCGTAGTGCGCGCCGTCCTCGCCGACGAACGGCGCCAGCGCGATGATCACCTTCGCGAACTGGCCGGAACCACCGGTCTGCTTCTTGTGCGTGAACTCGAGCTTCTCGACCGGCTTGGTGATCGTCTCGCGGTAGGCCACCTGCGGCTTACCGACGTTCGCCTCGACCTTGAACTCGCGCTTCATGCGGTCGACCAGGATGTCGAGGTGCAGCTCGCCCATACCGCCGATGACGGTCTGGCCGGTCTCCTGGTCGAGCTTGACCGAGAAGGTCGGGTCCTCTTCGGAGAGACGCTGGATCGCGGTGCCCAGCTTCTCCTGGTCGGACTTGGTCTTCGGCTCGATGGAGACCTCGATGACCGGGTCCGGGAAGGTCATGGACTCGAGCACGATCTGGTTCTGCGGATCGCACAGGGTGTCACCGGTGGTGGTGTCCTTGAGACCGATGACCGCGTAGATGTGACCGGCCGAGGCCGCGCCGACCGGGTTCTCCTTGTTGGAGTGCATCTGGAACAGCTTGCCCAGACGCTCCTTCTTGCCCTTGGTCGAGTTGATGACCTGGGCGCCGGAGTCGACCTTGCCGGAGTACACGCGGACGTAGGTCAGCTTGCCGAAGAACGGGTGCACCGCGATCTTGAACGCCAGCGCCGCGAACGGCTCGTCGGCGCTCGGCTTGCGGGTGAGCAGTTCCTCTTCCTTGCCGGGCACGTGGCCGGTGGTGGCCTCCACGTCCAGCGGCGAGGGCAGGTAGTCGATGACCGCGTCGAGCATGGGCTGCACGCCCTTGTTCTTGAACGCCGAGCCACACAGCACCGGGTAGAGCTCGGAGGTCACCGTCAGCTTGCGGATGGCGCCCTTGATCTCCTCGATGGTCAGCTCTTCGCCGCCGAAGAACTTCTCCAGCAGCGCCTCGTCCGACTCGGCGACGGTCTCCAGCAGTTCCTGGCGGTACTGCTCGGCCCTCTCCTTCAGCTCGTCCGGGATCTCGACGACCTCGTACTGCTCACCGAGCTTGGTCTCGCCGCGCCAGACCTTGGCGTTGTTCTCGACCAGGTCGACGATGCCCTCGAAGGTGTCCTCCGCGCCGATCGGCAGCTGGATGACCAGCGGCTTCGCGCCGAGGCGGTCCTTGATGGTCTGCACGGTGAAGTAGAAGTCCGCACCGAGCTTGTCCATCTTGTTGACGAAGCAGATCCGCGGCACGTCGTACTTGTCCGCCTGACGCCACACCTGCTCGGACTGCGGCTCGACGCCTTCCTTGCCGTCGAACACCGCGACGGCGCCGTCGAGCACGCGCAGCGACCGCTCCACCTCCACGGTGAAGTCGACGTGCCCGGGGGTGTCGATGATGTTGATCTGGTTGTCGTTCCAGAAGCACGTGGTAGCCGCGGAGGTGATGGTGATACCACGCTCCTGCTCCTGCTCCATCCAGTCCATCGTGGCAGCGCCGTCGTGGACCTCACCGATCTTGTAGGTGATGCCGGTGTAGAAGAGGATGCGTTCAGTTGTGGTCGTCTTGCCCGCATCGATGTGGGCCATGATGCCGATGTTGCGGACCTTGTTCAGGTCGGTGAGCACGTCCTGTGCCACGGAAATCTTCCCCGCTCGTAGCTAGTTGGGATTATCGGGGACGACCCTGTGGTCGCCTCTATGTCAACGCCGGAAGCGGCCGGTGAGTGCCGCCTCCGGCTGTGCCTCCCGACCCAGACGACGGGCCGGGCAGACGTCACCAGCGGTAGTGCGCGAAGGCCCGGTTGGACTCGGCCATCTTGTGGGTGTCCTCACGGCGCTTGACCGAGGCGCCGAGGCCGTTGCTGGCGTCGAGCAGTTCGTTGGCCAGACGCTCGACCATGGTCTTCTCCCGGCGCGCACGCGAGAAGTTGACCAGCCAGCGCAGGGCCAGAGTGTTGGCGCGGCCCGGACGGACCTCGACCGGCACCTGGTAGGTGGCGCCACCGACGCGGCGGGGCTTCACCTCCAGCGACGGCTTCACGTTGTCCAGCGCGCGCTTGAGGGTGACG
Source organism: Nocardia sp. NPDC004168 (assembly GCF_040610355.1). NCBI lineage: Bacteria > Bacillati > Actinomycetota > Actinomycetes > Mycobacteriales > Nocardiaceae > Nocardia > Nocardia sp. NPDC004168. The sequence continues at coordinate 37,259 of NZ_JBEXME010000031.1, forward strand.
ACCGGATCGGTGCCGGTCTTCTCGCGCGCCTGCTCCAGCGCACCGTAGACGATGCGCTCGGCGGTGGACTTCTTGCCGTCCAGCAGGATCTTGTTGACCAGCTGAGTGACCAGCGGCGAACCGTAGACCGGGTCGTTGATCAGCGGACGCTTGGGTGCGGGGCCCTTGCGTGGCATATCAGCTCTTCTCCTTCTTGGCGCCGTAGCGGCTGCGGGCCTGCTTGCGGTTCTTCACACCCTGGGTGTCGAGCGAGCCGCGAATGATCTTGTAACGAACACCGGGGAGGTCCTTCACACGACCGCCGCGCACGAGCACCATCGAGTGCTCCTGCAGGTTGTGTCCCTCGCCCGGGATGTAGGCCGTGACCTCGACCGAGCTGGTCAGGCGAACACGCGCGACCTTGCGCAGCGCGGAGTTCGGCTTCTTCGGGGTCGTGGTGTACACGCGGGTGCACACGCCACGACGCTGCGGGCTCCCCTTCAGGGCCGCGGTCTTCGTCTTGGCGACCTTGTCGCGGCGACCCTTGCGGACCAGCTGGTTGATGGTTGGCATAGACCGGCTTTCCTTATTAGTTAACGCGGTGTGTGGACTTGGTGTCTGTTTTAAGTTCGCGGCGTTCCCGGGGCCCTTCGTGAAGACAAGCTTCCACTTCGAGGCCCGTCGTTCACGCCGCTGTCATCGAGCTTTCACTCGCACGTCCGGCCACGTTTCTCGCGTCCCGAGGTCGGGCGTGTCGCGCGCGGCGCGGAGCCCTTATTCCGGGCACGCTGGATTCGTCGGCCGCTCTCGCTGGCCTACGGTCACGCACGAACTTGCCCGCATGCTTCCGGGCACAGCGGTCCACGATACCCGTGGCCGGGACACAGGGTCAAAGTGGGTCGGTTCGAAGATCGTCTACCTGGCCAGGTTCAAGGTCATTTCCATCAGCTTCTTGGCCGCGTCGCACGGGTCGGGATGCGCCGAGCCGGGGCGGTAGTTGATCCACCAGCCGATCACGCCGTTGTCCGGCGCACTCGCCGTCACGCCGCAGGAATCAGGGTCCTTCGGCCTGCGTATCTGCAATGCCAGCGAACTCTGGATGGTGATGTTGGTGGTCTCGTAGCCGAGCTTGTTGTTCGTCTGCTTCTCGTTGCTCAGCGTCCCGTTCTCGTACCAGTTGAGCGTGGCCATCCCGTTGCCGCCGGGCGCGCCGATCAGATCCCACATGCACACCGCGCCGAAGAACGACTCGCTGACCGTGACGCCCTCGCCGACGGCCTTGCCGATCTGCTCCTCGGACAGGATCATGCATTCGCGCAGCAACTTGTCCAGCCTGGTGTTGACCGGCTGGCTTCCGCCCACCGGCTGCGGCGAACCGGGCACCACCTGACTACAGCCGCCCACGGACAGCGCCACCGCCACCGCAGCGGCGGCCACCGCGCCTCGCCCGCGCAGGACTCGTCGCACGTTCATGCCCTTCCCCTCACTGCATCCGTTGCAGAGTCAGCTCGGCGAGAGCGCGGCTGCGGTCGCACGGGTTGCCGGTGCCCGTGCTGAAATTCCCGATGTTCGTCGACCATTCGAAGAAGTCGTCACCGAGTTGCACGGCGAGGTCGCAGATCTGTCCACTCGGATCCAAGGCGGCGAAACCCTCGCGCCCACCGACCTTTATCGGATCGGGGGCTCGGCCGTTCACGGTCACCCACGCCCGCTCACGCTCGATCGGACTCCCTCGATAGGAAGCGAAAGTGATACTGGCAGAACCGATGCCGGCCGACTGCCAATTGCAGCCGACGGCATTGCGGAAGACGCCGGAGATCCGGCCGAGCCCGCCAAGAGCGCGCACCTCGTCGTCGGTCACGTGCCCACACTCCCCGACGAACGGACCCATGGCCACCACTTTGGGCGCAGGCCGCGACGGACCGGGGTCCTCGGAGTCTCCGCTCGAACCGCAACCCGCCAGTGCGAGCACCAAGGCTGCCGCGGTCACGACCGCCGACTTGATCCGCATGGCAAGAACTCTACCGATTGCGCTCCGGGCGGACCGTCCGGCGAACACGGCCGGGCAGCGCTGCCCGCGACAGCCGGGCCGGCCATAGCTGCGTGAGCTCCGATTAAAGATTGCCCCGGGCTTGCTGTTCGCGTTCGATCGCCTCGAACAGAGCTTTGAAGTTCCCCTTGCCGAAACCGAGGGAGCCGTGGCGTTCGATGAGTTCGAAGAAGACCGTGGGGCGGTCGGTGAGCGGTCTGGTGAAGATCTGCAGCAAGTAGCCGTCCTCGTCACGGTCGACGAGGATGCCGCGCCGCTGGAGTTCTTCGACCGGGACGCGGACCCGGCCGATGCGGGCGCGCAATTCGGGATCCTCGTAGTAGGCCGTCGGCGTCTCCAGGAACTCGACACCCTCCCGGCGCAAAACGTCCACGCAACCGAGGATGTCGCCGGTGGCGAGCGCGATGTGCTGGACACCGGGGCCGCGGTAGAACTCCAGGTACTCATCGATCTGGGAGCGTTTCTTGCCGACGGCGGGCTCGTTGAGCGGGAACTTCACCCGATGGTTGCCGTTGGCGACGACCTTGCTCATCAGCGCCGAGTACTCGGTGGCGATGTCGTCGCCGACGAACTCGGCCATGTTGGTGAAACCCATGACGCGCCGATAGAACTCGACCCACTCGTCCATCCGCCCGAGTTCCACGTTGCCCACGACGTGATCGATCGCCTGGAACAACCGGTTGGGCGCGCCGTCGCGCCGCTGGTAGTTGGAGCGGCGGGCGACATAGCCGGGCAGGTAGGGCCCGAAATAGCCGGAACGGTCGACCAGGGTGTGCCTGGTGTCGCCGTAGGTAGCCAGCGCGGCCGAGCGGACCGTGCCGAAGTCGTCGGTCTCGTCGTGCGGTTCGACCAGGACGGTGGCGCCGTGGGTGCGCGCCCACGCCACACAGCGGTCGACGTCGGGCACTTCGAGCGCGATGTCCACCACGCCGTCGCCGTGTCGATTGTGATGGGCGGCCAGCGGACTGTCCGGGTGCACCGCTCCGGTGATCACGAAACGCGCCGCACCGCTACGCAGCACGAATGCCTTGTGGTCGCGATTGCCGGTCTCCGGACCGGAGTACGCCTCCAACCGCATGCCGAAGGCGGATTCCAGGAAGTGCGCGGTCTGGGTGGCGTTGCCCACCGCCCAGACCAGAGCGTCCCACCCGATGACCGGGAACGGGTCACCGCTGTTGTCGTGGTCCACCAGCCCCACGAGCGTGCGCAGCTCGCCGTCGCTGGGAACGGCGCCGGACCGGGTGTCCGGCAGGTGCTCGATGGTCATGTTCCAAGGAAATCGCCGGTTCCGTCGGCTAGGCAACAGCGCCGATTCCCGGTAGTCAGTGTGGCGAATTCGGCTAGGAAGTGGCGGGCCATGCTGGACAATTTGAATAGCATGAGCGGGCCGGGCAGCGAGCCCGGTGCGGCGAACGGAGGCCGGCATGGCGCGCACATCGGCGAAGCTCGACGAACTCGATCTCGCCATCCTGTCCGCGATGCACGAGTACCAGAAGGCGGGCATTCTCGAACTGTCCCGGCGGACCAGAGTGGCAAGGGCCACCGTGCAGTCCCGGATCGCGCGCATGGAGGAGTCCGGCGTGATCGCCTCCTACGACCCGCAGATCGATGTCACCGCCGCGGGGTTCGACGTGCAGGCCTTCGTCACGCTGGAGATAGCCCAGGGTGCGCTGGACGCGGTGGCCTCCGAGCTCGACGCCATCCCCGGCGTGCTGGAGGCCTACGCCACGACCGGCACCGGCGACGTGCTGTGCCGGATCGGGGCCGACTCGCACGCGGGGTTGCAGGCCGTGCTGCTGAGCATCGACCGGACCTCCTCGGTGGTGCGCTCGCACAGCGTCATCGTTCTTTCCACCGTGGTGTCCCGCCGGGCGCTGCCCCTGTTGCGCACATTGAGCCCGACCGGGACGACCAAAGCGCCCGCCTACCGACCAGCCCGCGAGCAGTGAGCGACCCCGGTCAGGGGCGCAGGCCGGCGTGCACGTCGAGGATTTCCACGCTGCCCTGCTTGTCCGCCTCCAAGAAGGCGAGCAGAGCATGCGCCTCCGCCTCGACATCCGCGCGCTCCGCCCCGGTCCAGTTCCGGGTCGGACTGATGCGGAGCCGGGCGGTTCCCGCGTTCGTGAAGATCTTGTACACGCCCGCGAGAAAGCCGTCGACCAGCACCGGCGAGACCTGAGCCGCGAAGGCGCGCAGCGGAGGGGCCGCGCCGTCGGGCACGATGCGGGTCCGATCCTGGTGCGACAGCAAGGCGTTGTCGTACCAGCCGAGCAGCCGCACCGGGGCGGGAATGTCCGGATCGGCAAGTTCACCGTCGGCGATGTCGTAGAGCGTCCGACCGCGCTCGTCGGTGTAGGTGCGCACCCGGTCGCCCAGTTCCGCGACGGCCTGCTTCATGCCGAGCAACTTCGACCAGGTCTGCATGTCCATGGTGCTCGCAGGCCCGAAAGCACGCAGATAGCGGAAGATCAACTCCGCCAAGGGATACGAGGGGTCCAGCGGCGCGCCCAACCAAGGCTCGACCCGCGACCAGATCGGCCTGCTGTTGTCCTTCCACTTGCCGCGCGGCGGGGTCTGCAACACCGGGAGCTGGTACAGCCAGGTCTGCAGCACCGCGCCAGGGTCGCGGTCGGGGTACAACTCGGCGGCGCGGGCGCGCAGGTCCGCCGCGGACATCGGCTCGTCGGCGAGCGCGGCTTCGCCGTGCCCGCGCACCTCCTCCGGATCCAGTCCGACCATGGCGCCGTAGTTGAAACCATTCCGGAACGGCACCTTCTCCAGTTCCGGCTGTATGTGCGGCGCGATCCGCACCGCGTCGGGCGGCGTGACCAGGTGAATGGTGCCGCGCATCAGGGTGATCCGGACCAACGACCGGTCCTCCAGCGCGTCCGAGACCGTCGCCGGATCGAAATCCGCTGCGCGGCTCCACAATGCGACGAACGGCGGCAGCGAATCCTGCGCCTGCAACCCGACGAGATGGTCGCACATCTCGTGCACCGTCAACCGCGAGCGCTCGAGTAGATGCTGGCGAGCCAGCAGGGTCCGGTTCAGTACCCGGTTGGACAGCTTCATGACGCGGCCGGAATGCCTCAGCGCAGGGTGACCACGACCTTGCCGGTGGCCGTCCGGTTGTCCAGCGAGGCGACCGCCTCCGCGGCCTTGTCCAGCGGGTACAGCACCGGTTCCGGCGGGGCGATCTTGCCGGAGGCCAGCAGCGGTTCCACCTCGGCCCACTGCTCCTGCAGATAGCCCGGATGCGACATCACCCACTCGCCCCACGCCGCGCCGGTCACCTCCACGTTCTTCAGCAGCAGCCGGTTGACCTTGACGGTCGGGATCTCCCCTGCGGTGAAGCCGACTACCAGCAACCGGCCCGCCGAGCCGAGCGACCGAACGCTGTCGGTGAAGCGGTCGCCGCCGACCGGGTCGAGCACGATGTCGACGCCGCGGCCGCCGGTCAGCTCCTTCACCGCCGCCAGCCAGCCGTCGGTCAGCACCACGTCGGTGGCCCCGTTGGCGCGCGCGACCTCGGCCTTCGCCTCGGTGCTCACCACGGCGATCACCCGGCCCGCCCCGAGCGCCGCCGCCATGCGCAGCGTCGAGGTGCCGATGCCGCCCGCGGCGCCGTGCACGAGCACCGTCTCACCTTCCGCCAGCCTGCCCCGGGTACGCAGGCAGAAGTGCACGGTGAGGTCGTTGAACAGAATGCCCGCGCCCGCCTCCAGCGAGACGTTGTCGGGGAGCCGGAACACCATCTGCGCGGGCGCGACGGCCGTCTCGGCCAGCGCGTTGCCCAGCATGGTCAGCGCGATCACCCGGTCACCCGGTCGCACGTGCGCGTCCTCGGGCGCTTCCCGGACGATGCCCGCGACCTCGCCGCCCACGACGAACGGCAGTTCGGGTTTCATCTGGTAGAGGCCGCGCGTCATCAGCACGTCCGGGAAGGCCACACCGGCCGCGTGCACGTCGATCACGACCCCGCCCGGGAAAGCCGCGGGCTCCGGAATATCCACGATCCGGATCGCTTCCGGGCCTTCCAGCTTGCTGACCTGGGCTGCGCGCATGTGCCGACCTCTCTGTCCTCGCACCGGCCTGATCCGCGGCCGGCGCCACACCGACAACATAACCGGCGCGGTCCGACGACGCCCGTCCGGACGCCCGATTTTGCTATGCTGGCCGCGACCTCGCGGTCGGGAGGGAAGGGGGATTCATGGTCGAGCAAAACCAATCGCAACCTGCGACGACGATGCAAGTCGATCCGGCGGCGCTGCGCTCGTTCGCGCAGACTCTCCGTACGGAGGCCACCTCGGTCGCCGACCTCGGCGGCGGCGAGAGTCTCGGTGCCGTCGTCGGGGCGCTGCCAGGCACCGAGTTCGGCCCTGCGGCCCAGCGCGCGAACGACGCCGCGCACCGCTGCCTGGAGCGGATCGGCTCGCGGCTCAGCACGATCGCGGACAACCTGCACAACGCGGCGGGAAAGTACGAGCTGGTCGAGGACGACTTCGCGGCGAAACTTCGCACCATAGGACTCCAGGTGCCATGACGCTCAGCATCCCAGACGTCGAGAACTGGCGGCCGGAGCAGCTCACGGCGGCGGGCGCGCTCGCCGAACGGATGTCGCAGGGCCTGGACACCGCGGTCGGCAAGGGCGCGGACGACACGAAAGCACTCGCCGACGCCGAGCAGTGGTCCGGTTCCGCCGGCAACGCCGCGAACGCCAGGATGCAGACCGAGAAGACCCGCGCTTCCGCGGTGAGCGCCGCCCTGCTCGAGCTGAAGACGGCGCTCACCACCCAGGTGCAGAACCTCGCCGAAGCGAAAGCCAAGGTATTGAGCCTGCGCGACGACGCGCTGAACCAGACGCCGCCGTTCGACGTCGCGCCCAACGGCACCGTGGACGCCAAGACGCGCATCGACTATCTGCGCTCGCACGCGGACAAAGCCGACGTCGAAGGGCTCGTCTTCCAGGAAGCACTACAGGCGGCCTCGCGGACGTGGGAGCTGACCAACGCCCTGAAGACCGCCGATGACGTGGCGAACCAAGCGAAGACGCAGGTCGAGAGCGCGGCCGGGAAACTGGAGGCGGCGTTCGCCGGGCTCGGCGAGCCCAGCGCGAACGTGCCCGCGGCCCCCACCACGCCCGCCGCCACCGCACCGGCCGCCGCATCGGGGACCCCCGTCGCCGCACCGTCGTCGCATCAATCGAGCCAGCTGACGTCCGGGCACCACAACTCCGGGTCGCCGCACGGCACCTCGTCGAGCACGCCGTATCACGGTGGTACGAGTTCGTCCGCGCCGTCGGGGCCCATGCCGACCGGTGACGTCGCGCAGTGGATCGCCGAGGCGAAGCAGAAGCTCATCGCGATGGGGTACGACCCAGCGCAGATCGATGAGCGGGCCATCGCGCTGATCATCGAGCACGAATCCGCGGGCAATCCATACGCGGAGAACCGCTGGGACAGCAACTGGGTGGCCGGGCATCCGTCGAAGGGTCTGATGCAGACCATCGACAGCACGTTCAACGCGTACAAGGCGCCGGGCCACGACGACGTCTGGAACCCGGTCGACAACATCATCGCCGGCGTGCGGTACTCGATCGACCGCTATGGTTCGCTCGGCAACGTCCCGGGTGTCGCTGCCGTGAACTCGGGCGGCGCGTACCAGGGGTACTGACCCCGCGCACGGCCATGCTTCCCGCCCGCCGAGCCGCCGCGACCGTGCGTCGGAATCTCTCGCGCGCGCAAGACCCCGTTTTTGCTGGCCCAGATCCCCGCAGACGGACTATTAAGGAGGTACGGACGGCTCGACGCGAGGGTGTGACGTACGCCCCGTAAAGTCGTCACAACAGCACCGCACGAAGAAAACGCGGCACACCGTGCAGCGCGAGGAGCACAAGTGTCACTCGATCAGCCACTCGCCCCGCTTCCCGAGGAGGGCATGGGCTTTGCTTCGGCGTGGCCCATCCGGGCTGGCGATGTGGATCCCTACGACCGGTTGCGGTTCGACGCCGTCGCCCGCTACCTGCAAGATATCGCCTGGGAAAACCTGCACAGCACGTTCTTCCACCGGTCGGACCCGAACTGGATCGTCCGGCGCACCGTCATCGACGTCATCCGGCCGATCCTGTGGCCGGACGACGTGCAGCTGCTGCGGTGGTGCTCGGCGATGTCCACCCGGTGGACCAATATGCGTGTGCGGATCACCAGCGGCAACGGCGGATTGATCGAGACCGAGGGCTTCTGGATCAATATCAGCGAGTCCACCGGCATGCCCGCGCGGATCAGCGACGAGGGCCTCGCCTACCTCGCCCGCACGTCCACCGAACACCGCCTGCGGTGGCGGCCCTACCTGACCGACGCCACACCGCCGGAGTCGGACACCGACTTACCGTTCCCGGTGCGGGCCACCGATATCGACCAGTACAACCACGTCAACAACGCCTGTTACTGGCAAGCGGTGGAACAGTTCTTGGTCGAATATCCCAAACTGCTCGCGGGTCCACACCGCGCGGTGATCGAATACGTGGCGCCGGTGCTGGCACGCCAGCACGTGAGCGTGCGCAGCCGGTACGAACCCGGGGATCGGACCGGCCAGCCGGTGTTGCGGCTGTGGTTCGTGGTCGGCGGGACCACCACGACCGTGGTCCGCATCATGCCCATTCCCGCCTCTCCGAGTATTTAGGCCGTACCAGTCGGGTGGCGCGGGATTTGCGTTCAGGTCCTGCGTCGAGTGCTACTCGGGTTTTGGGCGTACCCGGTGAGTTACCCATGTACTTGCGAAATCAGTAGGCTGCTCCGCGTCTCCACCTCTTCAGGCCGTACTGGTCAGGGGCTCGACAGTTGCGTTCAGGGCTTGCGTGGGTGCCGCTCGGGTTTTGGACGTACCCGACGAGCTATCCATGTGCCTGCGAAATCAGTAGGCCGGTTCTCGCAGAAGATCCACCTGGTCGGCGTCCTCGTTGGATCCAGCCGATGCTTGGGCCACGTCGGGGACCTGGGGATCGGAGCCGGTCGGGTCGCGGGGTGATCCGACCGGCGTCCTGGGTCGTCAGCCGCGGGCGGCTTTGAGCAGGTCTTCGCGGGTGGTGAACTTGACCCGCGGGCGGCCCGCGGACTTGCCCGCGGACTTTTCCGCCTGGTCGATCGCTCGCCAGCCCGCCCGGTCCACCAAGTCGGCCTGGCGCTCGGCGAGCAGCGCCTTCAGCGCGGCGCGGTCGGCCTGCGGCGCTGCGAGTTTGCCCGCGGTGAAGTCGGCGAGCAGCAGCTCCACCGTCTCCTCGGAGTCGGTTCGGTTGGAACCGATGACGCCGCGTGGTCCCCGCTTGATCCATCCGCTGACGTACACGCCGCTCAGCAGCGTCCCGTCGTCGCCGACGACCCGGCCGTGCTCGTTCGGCACGACGCCGCGCCGCTCGTCGAACGGCAGCTCGCCGATCCGCTCGCCGCGGTAGCCGATCGAGCGCAGCACCAGCGAAGTCTCGATGCTCTCGGTGCGGTCGGTCGGGCGCGCCACGAGCTGACCGTCGTCGTCGAACAACTCGTTGTGCACGATCTCGATGGACTCCACCCGATCGGTGCCGGTCAGCGCGGTGGGCGAGGTCAGATAGCGGAAGACGATCCGCTTGTTGCCCTCGGCCCTGCGCCCGCCCGCGTACTCCTTGGCCAGGGCGTACTTCAAGGCCAGCGACGGCTCCACCTGCGGGTCGTCCACGAGCGCCTGGCTGGCGTGGTCGAGTTCCAGGTCGGCCTCCTCCACGACGACGTCGACGCCCTTCAGATGCGCGAGCGCGAGGAACTCCGGCGAGGTGTAGGCCGCCTGGAGCGGGCCGCGCCTGCCGAGCACGACGACCTCACGGATATTGCTCTGCCGCAAAGCATCCAGCGCGTGATCGGCGATGTCGGTCTTGGCGAGTTCGTCCGGATCGACGGTCAGCACGCGCGCCACGTCCAAGGCGACGTTGCCGTTGCCGACGATCACCGCGCGCTCACCGGACAGATCGAAGGTCCGGTCGGCGTAGTCGGGATGGCCGTTGTACCAGGCGACGAACTCGGTGGCGGAGTGGCTGCCCGGCAGGTCCTCGCCCGGGACGCCCATCTTGCGATCGCTCGAGGCGCCGACCGCGTAGATCACGGCGTGGTGGTGGCGCAGCAGTTCCTCGTGCGAGATGTGCGTGCCCACTTCGACATTCAGGTAGTACTGCAGGGTCTCGCGGCGGAACGCGGACTCGAACATGCCCGAGACCGTCTTGGTGCCCGGATGGTCGGGCGCGACGCCCGCACGCACCAGACCCCACGGGGTGGGCAGCCGGTCGAACATCTCGACTTCCACGTCGGCCCTGCGCAACAGTTCGTCCGCCGCGTAGCAGGCCGCGGGCCCGGCGCCGACGATCGCGACGCGCAGGGTGCCCAGCTCCTTCGGCGGACGCGAGGGCGTGACGATCGGATCGAAGTTGGATTCCAGCGGATGCCGTTGGAAATAGGCGGCATTGATGTCGCGGAATCGCGCCAGCGAAGCGGTCAGGTCGTCCTCGGAGAAGATGGCCTCCACCGGGCACGCGTCGACACAGGCGCCGCAGTCGATACAGGTGTCGGGATCGATGTAGAGCATCTCGGTCGTCGCGAACTCCGGCTGGTCCGGAGTGGGACGGATGCAGTCGACCGGGCACTCGGAGACGCAGCTGGCGTCGTTGCAACAACGCTGCGTGATTACGTAGGCCATATTGTGCTGATCCTCGAAGAAGTACGTGGGCTGTGGCCACCCAGGGGTTGTGGTGGACAGATGAGCGGCGTCCGTCACGTCCGCCGCGAGGGTCGCCCGCGGGAGCACGTGATGTGATGCCGCTTTCAGTTTGCCTCGAGTGTGGTCGGGACCTCTCGCCCGGAGGGCTTACCGTATCTCCATGGCGCGGACTCTGATCCTCATGCGGCACGGCAAATCGGCCTATCCGGACGGCGTCGACGACCACGAGCGACCGCTGGCGCCGCGAGGCAGGCGCGAGGCCGGACTCGCGGGTGAGTGGCTGCGCGCGACCCAGCCGCCGATCGATGCCGTGCACTGTTCCACGGCCACCCGCACCAGGCAGACGCTGTCCGCGACCGGCATCACCGCGCCGGTGGTCTTCGAACCGGGGATCTACGAGGCCACGCCGGAAACGCTGATCGAGCTGGTCCGCCTCAGCGCCGACGACGTGGCGACACTGCTGGTGGTCGGCCACGCGCCGGGCATGCCGTGGACGGCTTGGGAGCTGGCGAGCAATCGCGACAGCGCCCCCGCGGTCGAACTCAGCCGGAAGTTTCCGACTTCGGCGCTCGCGGTACTGCGCTTCGACCGCGACTGGGCGGACGTCGATCCGGGTACCGGAGAGCTGGTGCAATTCCACATCCCGCGCTGACCGCACGCGATCCGGACGCGCGGTCAGCGCAGTAATCTGCCGCCGACCACGACGACCGCGCCGAGCACGAGCAGCAGCGCGAACGCGGCGAGTCCCCCGAACAACCACCACACCACGCCCAGCGCGAGCGCGAACGGCGCGACCGCTATCGCGGTGATCACCGGGCTTTCCTTGACCGTCGCCCAGGCCGAACGAGCCCTGATCCGGTCGATGTCCTTTCCAGGCATGTGCCCAGGGTAGGCCGGAATCCGGGACTTTGTCGGTGCACGATGGAATGCTCGCCGGATGGATTGGAAAATCGAACTCGTCGCCATTCCGGTGACCGATGTCGACCGCGCCAAAGACTTCTACACCAAGATCGGCTTCAACGCCGACCACGATCACCGGGTGAACGAGAACCTGCGCTTCGTTCAACTGACCCCGCCCGGTTCCGGATGCTCGATCTGTCTCGGTGAGGGCATCACCGACGCGGAACCCGGCAGCGTCCGAGGCATGCAGATCGTGGTCGCCAGCGCCGACGACGCCTACCAGCAGTTGATCGCCGCCGGTGTGGACGCCGCGCCGGTCGAGGACCTCGCCTGGGGGCGGTTCACCTACTTCGCCGATCCGGACGGCAATAAATGGGCCGTCCAGCAGCTGCCCGATTACAGCAGCTGACCGGCGCGCGTCAGTCCGCCCGGAGCACCCCCGCCCGGGCGGCCAGCGCCGCCGTACGCGCCGCGCGCTCGGCCACCGCGTCGTCGACCGGCTCGCCGGTGACGAGCATGCGGTAGTAGATCGGAGCGGCTGCCAACCGGATCACCTCCGCCGGATCGGTGTCGGGGTGCACCTCACCGCGTTCGAGCGCGCGCCGCACGATGACGACCACCTCCGCGAAGCGGTTCTCGAACAGCAGGGAGAACGTGGCGCGAGCGGACGGATCCCTGGTCGCGGCCACCACCATCGCGTACAGCCAGTGCTCCGCCACCGGATTCCGATACACCTCGACCACGGCGCGGGCGAAGTCGATGAGATCGCGTTCGAAGTCCCCGGTGTCCGGCGTGACGATGCCCGTGCCGACATCCATCCCGGCCTCGAGGATCACGCGATCCAGGCCGCCCCAGCGCCGGTACAAGGTGGACACCGCGACGCCGGCTCGCGCGGCGATCTTCTCCAGACTTGTTCCCGCGTAGCCATTCTCGACCAGTTCCGTCAGCGTCGCCGCGAGCACGGCCCGCTTCGTGCGCGCCGTCCTTCCGCCCGGGCGGACCGCACCGGGCCTGATCTCCTCTGCCATCGAACAGCTTTCCCTTGCATCGATCCGTCAGCCCTGCCACGATCTTAATGCAAACTTCTTCTCGTTTAGGTGGTCCTGTGAACATCGCCAAGGTCTCGCACCGGTTCGTCGAGGTCGACGGCGTGCGCGTCTTCTATCGCACGGCCGGACCGGCCGACGCGCCCACGCTTCTCCTGCTGCACGGATTCCCATCCGCTTCCCACCAGTTCCGCAGGCTCATCGACGCGCTCGGCGACCGCTACCACGTGGTCGCGCCGGACTACCCGGGCTTCGGACACACCGAGGCGCCCGCCGACTTCCCCTATTCGTTCGACTCGCTCGCCGACGTCCTGGAGGGTTTCGTCGAGGGGCTCGGCCTGACCCGGTTCGTCATGTACGTCTTCGACTTCGGCGGCCCGGTCGGGTTCCGGCTGGCCACCAGGCAACCGGACCGCATCGCGGGCTTGGTGATCCAGAACGCCAACGCCTACGCCGAAGGGTTGTCCGAACTGGCGCGCCAGACCGTCGCCAACCGGCCGGGCGTGCCCGGCGCCGAGGACAACATCCGGCAGATCCTCACCCTGCCGGTGACTCAGAGCCAATACCTGGGCGGCACCACCGATTCCGAACTCGTCGCACCCGACGGATGGGTGCTCGACCAGTACTTCCTGGACCGCCCCGAGCGGCAGCGGGCACAGATCGCGCTCGGCTTGGACTACCACTCCAATGTCGAGTTCTACCCTGTTTGGCAGCGCTGGCTGCAGTCGCACCGCCCACCCACATTGATCGTCTGGGGAAGAAACGACGCCTTCTTTCCCGAGCCGGGCGCGCACGCCTACCTCCGCGACCTACCGGACGCCGATCTGCACGTTTTCGATACCGGCCATTTCGCGCTCGAGGAGTTCCTCCCGGAGATCGCCCCGCTGGTCGCCGACTTCGTCGACACCGTCGCGCGACAGGACGCGAAGCCGGTCTCGCGGTGACGGCGACAGCCGGGAGAAACAACCGGAGAATGGGTCTTGCTTGGAGTGCACTCCAGGTGATTAGCGTCGTCAGTGTTCAACGAGAAGGGCGAGTGCAGTGAACGAGCGTCAGCGAGTGAAGTCATGAGTGAAACCGCGTTTCCGGTGACCGCGAGTGACGACCGGGAGCTGCCGCGGTATTCGATCGGCGAGGTGTCCGAGCGATCGGGGCTGAGCCGGGATACGTTGCGCTGGTACGAACGGATCGGGCTGATGGACTACATCGGCCGGGACCACTCCGGCAAGCGCCGGTTCAGCGACCGGGATCTCGAATGGCTGGCGCTGATCGGGCGGCTGCGCACGACCGGCATGTCGGTGGCGGACATGGTTCGCTACGCCGAGCTGGTGCGGACGGGAGACGCCACGCTCCCCCAGCGGCTGGAGATGTTCCGGGACACCCGCGCCGAGGTACTCGCCAAGATCGATGAACTCCGTCAGACCCTGGCCGTGTTGGACCACAAGATCGCCCTGTACGAGGGCAAAGTCGAGACAGCTCCCCCGGCCATGGTCACCGCGCACGACAGCGAAGGAATCAAGCTATGACGAGCACGGACAGCCTGCCCACCACCACCCTGGGAACCAGCGGTATCGAGGTGGGGACGCAGGGTCTGGGCTGCATGGGCATGAGCGAGTTCTACGGGCCCAGCGATCTCACCGAATCAAGGGCGACCCTGGATCGGGCGCTGGAACTGGGTGTCACTCTGTTCGACACCGCCGATGTCTACGGCTCCGGGCACAACGAGGAATTCCTCAGCGATTTCTTCGGCGCCGAGCGCGACCGGCTGGTGATCGCCACCAAGTTCGGCATCGTCCGCAAGGCCGACGACCCGGCCTTCCGAGGGTTCGACAACTCCCCCGCCTACATCCGCGCCGCGGTGGAGGGCAGCCTGCGCAGGCTGCGGGTCGACACCATCGATCTGTACTACATGCACCGCAAGGACCCCGCCGCGCCGATCGAGGACACGGTCGGCACGATGGCGGAATTGGTGCGGGAGGGCAAGGTGCGCGCGCTCGGATTGTCCGAGGTGACGGGCGCCGAACTGCGGGCGGCGCACGCGGTGCACCCGATCGCGGCCGTGCAGTCGGAATGGTCGCTGTTCTCCCGGGACGTCGAACGCACCGTGGTGCCCGCCGCGGCGGAGCTGGGTGTGACCTTCGTGCCGTACTCGCCGCTTGGTCGCGGCTTCCTGACCGGATCGTTCACCGGCACCGCCGACAGGAGCGATTTCCGTTCCACGATGCCGCGCTTCACCGGCGAGAACGCGGCGCGCAATGCCGAACTGCTCGACCCGCTGCGGGCCATCGCCGAGGCACGCGGCATCACCCTGGCGCAGGTGGCCCTGGCCTGGGTGCACGCACAGGCCGCTGTGCGCGGCCTCGCAGTGGTCCCGATCCCCGGCACGCGCAGCCGCACCCGGCTCGCCGACAACGTGGCCGCCGCGACCATTTCGCTCACCGCCGACGAACTGGCGACACTGGAGCCGATCGCGAGCCGGGTGACCGGCACCCGGTACGCGGACATGTCGTTCACGTCGGCGGGCCGCGAATAACCCACCACGAGATCAGGAGACGCTCATGTCGACGTTGACGCTCAACGTCCGCTTCACCGCCAAGCCGGGTCGCGAGGCGGAGTTGAAGGACCTGTTGCAAGGCATGATCCAACCGACGCTCGCCGAGGACGGTTGCGTCCGATACGAGCTCTACCTGCATCCCACCGACCAGAGCCGGATGGTGCTGCTCGAGGAGTGGGCCGACGAGGACGCCTTGGCCGCGCACTTCCAGACGCCACACCTGAAGGCCCTGGCGACGGCGTTGCAGGACGTCCTGGTCGAACCGTTCCAGCTGCGACGGTTCACCGAGATCGGATGAGCGCGGCGGTGGTCCGGGGTCGCGTGCGGGCCCGGCCCACCACGGACTCCTTCCCTACCACGCGCTTCCCCGGACCGAAGTCCGTTTCTCCCGCGGCGCGGTCTGCGCCGTTCACCGGCGGCCGCTAACATCCCATGAATATGAGCCCCGAAGCCCCGCGAGATCGCGTCTGGATCGACAAACGGACGCCCACCGCGTTCCGCGCACTGAACGGCGTCGCGAGCGAGGTCAGGGCCGCCGCCGCGGCCGTGGGGCTGGATCGCCGGATCATCGAACTGATCAATCTGCGCGTCTCCCAGATCAACGGTTGTGCGTACTGCCTCGACGTGCACTACCGGGCGGCCTTGGCGGCCGGGGCTACCGAGCAGGAGATCGCGGTGCTGCCCGGCTGGCGGCGCGGCGGCACGTACCCGCCCTTCGAGCAGGCCGTGCTCGCGATCGCGGAAGTGACGGCGACGCTCCCGGACGAGCACGTCATCGAGCGTGAGTACGCTTTTGCTCGCCGGTATCTGACGGATGACCAGCTGTCCGTCGTCATCTGGGTGGCCACCACGATCGGCGCGTTCAACCGGGTCTCGATTCTCAGCAGGCATCCGGTTCGCGCACGGAAGGAGAAGGGAACCATGACCGAATCGGCTTCGGAGTCCAAGGTCGTCCGCAACGACGAGCGGCATCGCTACGAGGTGTTCTACGGCGGGGAGCTGGCCGGCTTCGCCGACTACGAGGAACGCGACGACGAGACGGTGTTCACGCACACCGAGGTCGACGGCGCGTTCTCCGGGAAGGGCCTCGGCTCGGTCCTGGCCAAGAGCGCGATCGAGGACGTCGTGGAGCGGGGGCGGGTGATCCGGCCGGTGTGCCCGTTCATCAAGGCGTACCTGGACAAGCACCCCGACTACGACAAGCACGTGATCGGCAAGGGCGTCGATCGGTGAGTGACCTGGATCCGCGCCCGGCTGAGACGCTGTGTGAACCCGCGCCCGGCCCCGGCCCGGTCGCGGAGCGTTATCCGGCCCGCGAGGTGCCACTCGGCGGCGTGCGCGGTGTGTACGTCGAACGTGTGCTGCCCCAGCGCGATCTGCCCACCGTCGGCGCGTGGTGTTTTCTCGACCACTTCGGCTCGCCGACGGTCACCAAGACCGGCGCGCCGCCGGACATCGATCCGCATCCGCACATCGGCCTGCAAACGGTGACCTGGCCGTTCGAAGGCCGTATCCGGCACCGCGACTCGGTCGGGTCGGACGTGGAGATCGAACCCGGTCAGCTGAACCTGATGACGTCCGGGCGCGGCATCGCCCATTCCGAGTACGCCGTGCCCGGCGCGCCCGCCGGACACGGCTTGCAGCTGTGGATCGCCCTGCCGGGCCACCGCACCGGCATCGCGCCGCATTTCGAGCAGCATCGCGAACTGCCGGTCGTCGAAGCGCCCGGCCTGCGAGCGATCGTGCTGATCGGGTCGCTGGCCGGGAAGACCTCGCCCGCCATCGCCTACACACCCATCGTCGGCGCCGATGTGCGGCTCGAGCCGGGAGCCGATGTCGCTCTCCCGCTCGACCCTCGTTTCGAGCACGCTGTGCTGGTGATCGAGGGCGAGGTGACCGTCGCGGGCGACGAACTCGCGGCTGGACCGCTGCTGTACCTGGGCACCGGCCGTGACGAACTCCAGCTCACCAGTTCCGGCGGCGCGCACGTCGCGCTGATCGGCGGGGAGCCGTTCGGCGAGGAACTGGTGATGTGGTGGAACTTCGTCGGCCGCAGCCACGAGGACATCGTCGCCGCCCGCGCCGATTGGGAGAATCACGACGTCAGCCGGTTCGCCGACATCGCGGGCCACACCCCGGGGCAGCGCATTCCCGCGCCGCCCCTGCCCGGACTGCATCTGAAGCCGCGCAAGCGCCGGATCGGCCCGGCCAGGGACTGAACCGCGCCGCGATCTCATCCGGCTCCGCCCGGCGGCCCCGCTGTTGTCAGCACCGCCACCTGTTGAGGATTGCCGCCGCCACCGTCCCGAGCCGGACGGCCGTTCGCGTCGGTAGACGCGCCTGGATCGGCCGCCGATTCCCCTGACACGAGACGGCGCACCCCGCGCTTCGGCTCCGCTCACGCGACCGGAGCCGAAGCGTACGGTCTCAGCCTCGGGCGAGCAGTGCGTCCAGTGCGCGGTAGCTCTCGTTGAGCCCGGACTCCATACCCGACTGGAGCATCCCGTCCCGTTCCTGCGGCGTGTGGAACTGGCTGTCGGTGACCACCTTGGTGCGGCCGTCGCCGAGATCGACGAAGCTGACGCTGTCGATGGCCACGTGGGCGGGCATACCGTCCCACTCGAAGGAGTACACGATGCGCTCCCGCGGGGTGATCTCGCGGAAGCGGCCCTCGAAGCCGTGCGTCTCCCCCTCGGCGTGCTCGACGAAACGCCAGTGCCCGCCGGCACGAAACTCCCAGCGCTCGATGTCGAGCCGGTTGCCGCGACCCCACCACTGGGCGAGCTGTTCGATCCTGCTGTAGGCGGCCCACACCCGCTCGCGCGGGGCGTCGAAGACCCGCTCGATGTGGATCGCGCGGTCGGTGTCGGCCGTGATGACAGCGTCGTTCGTGGTTGTGCTCATCGCTCCTGCTCCGTTCGTCCGAGGAATTCGCCGAGACGATCCAGCCGCGCTTCCACCATCCGCCGGTAGCCCTGCATCCAGGCCACTTCGCGGTCGAAGACGTTCTCGCCGAGGCGGCAGTACCGCACCCGGCCGCGCTTCTCCGTCACCACCATGCCCGCCGCCTCCAGCAACTGGATGTGCTTCTTGATGCCGGTGAGCGTCATCTCGAAGCGCTCCGCCAGTTCGCTGACGGTCGCGGGCCCACTGCCGAGGCGTTCGAGGATGCCACGCCGAGTGGGATCCGCGAGCGCTCCGAAGGAGGCGTCCAAGAAGTCATACTGAACCATCTAGTTCAGTGTTGCGCAGCACGGCGCGGACGTCAAGAGGGAATCGCATCGCCCGGATCCGGCAACTCGACCGACGGTCGGCCGAGAAACCACGACCCGGCGGCCGACCCGACGACGCCGGGGCCGAAGCCCGCCCCGGCGACCGATTCCCGCTTTACAGGCACTCGCCGGCGAAGTGCGACAGATACTTTCGCCGCCGCAATCGGTGATGAACTGTCGCTCAACCCTTCTGATCGAGCCCGTCGAGCGGTATCTTGTCCGGACGAACCGGACACGGGGCGGGACACGGAAAGAGCACGATGAGGATCATCCAATTCACCGCGACCACTCTGGTTGCGCTGGCGGCCACCGCACTCACCACGAGCGCCGCGCACGCGCAGCCCGCGCCCGCCGACGCGCCGCTCGACCTGCACGGCACGTTCCACCAGGTCGCCTACGAGGTCGCCGCCAGCGAGGATCGCCGTGCTGCGGTGGCGACCCTCCAGGACGGAACGTTCGAGCTGACCCACGACGACCGGGTGGTGACGGTCGCCGATCGCGACGGCCAGGTCGTCGCCGCGCTGCCGATGACGCTGCGCATCGGGGACCAGCGCGTGTCCCTGCGGCCCGTACTCGAGGACGCGGGACATCGGCTCACCGTCGCGCCGATCGCCATGGCCGACGCGCCGCTGCGCGACGTCAGCGCCCAGGAGCGGTTCTACGCCGAGGCCGAGAAGGTCATGCCGACCATCCTGGCGGGCGCGGGGATCGGCGCCGCCATCGGCTTCATCGTCGGATTCCCGCTCGGCCTGTTCGTGATCGACTTCATCACGGTGCCCGTCGCCGCGGTCGCGGGCGCCGCGATCGGCGCGATGGCCGGGTACGTCATCGGCGGTGGACAGCCCGCCGTCGACGCGGCGCTCGAGTACGTCACCGCGCCCTAGTCGAGCCGGTCGACGGGCGTCAACTGCTGCGTGCCGATCACCCGCAGCAGGTCCAGCTTCTCGGCCGCGTCCGTGCCGGGGCGCGGGAGGTAGACCAGCAGGCGCTGGGCGGAGTTGGGTGTGAGCAACGTTTCGCAGACCATGTCGATCAGCCCGACCTGCGGATGCAAGATGCGCTTGATATCCGAAAGCCGCACGGCTACTTCGTGTTCGTTCCAGAGCCGGTCGAACTCGACGCTCGCGGAGCGTAGTCGCGCGACGAACTCGATCACGTCCGAATCGGCCGCCCGGCGCGCGGCCGTGGCACGCAGATCCGCGACGTGATGGCGGCTGAGCCGGTCCCAATCCTCCTCCGGGAAGGTCGCGCGCGCGGACGGGTCGGTGAACCAGCGGTAGGCGTAGTACCGGTCCCAGCCGCGCCGTTCGCCGTGATCGCCGACCAGCAAGGTGTGCATCCGGTTCTGCACGAGCACCTCGCCGAGATCGGTGACGACCGTGGCCGCGGTGTCGTCGAGCTTGGCGAGCAAGTGCATCAGGCCGGGGCCCACGTGCTTGTCGGTCGTCTCGCGGCCCGGCGGGGCGTGGTCGCACAGATGGTAGAGGTGGTCGCGTTCGTCGTTGTCGAAACGCAGGGCGCGCGCGAGCGACGCGAGCACCTGGGTGGACGGACGCGGACCGCGTGACTGCTCGAGCCGGGTGTAGTAGTCGGTCGAGATGCCCGCGAGCAGGGCGACCTCGTCGCGGCGCAGCCCCGGCGTGCGCCGCCGGATGCCGGGCGGCAATCCCACGTCGGCGGGCGTGAGCTGCTCCCGGCGACGGCGCAGGAAGTCGGCGAGTTCGGGGCGGTCCATGGTTTTCACTGTCCCCCGAAACGGCGTGCTCAGCCAGGGATCGCCGCTCCCCCGATAAACGATCTCTCCCGCGGTGGTCCCGCACGGTTCAGGCTGGTCTCATGACGACAACGAAGATCGACGAAGTGCGGCTGGGAGCCACCGGTCCGACCGTCAGCCGGATCGGCCTCGGCGCTATGAGCATGTCCGGCGCGTACGGCACGACCGACGACGCCGAATCGACCGCGACCATCCATGCGGCGCTGGACTCCGGCGTCAACCTCATCGACACCGGCGATTTCTACGGCGCGGGCCACAACGAGATGCTGATCGGCAAGGCCATCGCCGAACGTCCCCGCGAGGACCTGGTGCTGAGCGTGAAGTTCGGCGCGCTGCGCGGCCCTGACGGCGGTTTCGTCGGCATGGACAACCGTCCCGCCGCGCTGCGCAATTTCCTGGCCTACAGCCTCCAGCGGCTCGGCGTCGACCACATCGACATCTACCGACCCGCCCGGCTGGATCCGGACGTGCCGATCGAGGACACCGTCGGCGCCATCGGCGAGCTGATCGAAGCCGGATACGTCCGCCATGTCGGCCTGTCCGAGGTCGGCCCGGAAACCATCCGGCGCGCGGCGGCCGTGCATCCCATCGTGGACTTGCAGATCGAGTATTCGCTGATCTCGCGGGGCATCGAGGAGCGCATCCTGCCCGTCTGCCGCGAGCTCGGCATCGGCGTCACGGCCTACGGCGTGCTCTCACGCGGTCTGCTCAGCGATGCGATCCAGCCCGGCGCCACCTTCGACCCGACCGATTTCCGCGCGCACAGCCCACGCTTCCAGGGCGAGAACCTGGACCGGAATCTGGAGCTGGTCCGCGCGCTGAACGAGATCGCGGCGCGCAAGGACGCCTCGGTGGCGCAACTGGCCATCGCCTGGGCACTGACCCGCGGCGCGGACATCGTGCCGCTCATCGGCACCCGCCGACGCGGACGCTGGGCGGAAGCTGTTCGCGCCCTTGATCTTTCGCTAACCGACGAGGAGCTGTCCACCATCGAGTCGGCCGTGCCCGCAGACCGAGTCGCGGGGGAACGCTACGCCACGGCACAGATGGCGATGCTCGACAGCGAGCGGTGAGGTCACGTCCGGAGCGCGGCCGCGCCCCGGACCACCCGTGCTCGGACCCCCGATGCCGAAATCGACGGCAGCGGCACGGCGAGGGACGCGAGTCCCGACGGCCTCGCCGCGACTGCGGTCCGGGCGACCCCCACTATTCCGCTGTTCTCCATAAGAACCGGCGTGCGTGCGTCCGCGCGCCCGGCCCGCGGTGCCGGTCACTCACCGTGGAGCACGGTAGCTCCGAGCATCTCCGGGCGCGATCACGTCCGGCGCGGACGCAGCACGGCCGTGAACACCGCTGCGGCCACGGTCTTTCCGGTGGCGTCGGCGATATCCACCGGAACTTCGAGTTCGAGCGGCACTTTCGCCTCGATGTCCGCACGCATCTTCGCCAGCGTCTCGCCGGAGAACGCGGAAGTAGCTCGGAACGGCCCCGCTTCCCCTTTCGCCCGGGCTTTGTACTCGATGCGCCCGTCTTTGGCGACGATGAACGTATCCCCCATCAGGTCCACGATTCCCGACACCGACGCGCCCATCGCGGCGGTCTCCGCCATCCCGAACAACACGGCGGCGTGCAGATCCCCGTTGTGGTTCAGGTGTTCCGCCCGCGGCACGACCGACACCACATTGCGCCCCGCCGCGAACTCCTCCCATTCCACCCCCGCGTACTGGATGAACCCCAGCTTCCGGAACCCGGCCACCACCAGATCCGCCAACGCCACGCCGTCCACCGCCACCTCCAGGAGCAGAACTGAAACCTGTTCTACTTTTACTGGCTTCCCCACCGGTTGTCCACCGCGCGCGAAACGAATCCGGCCCCCGCTCCAGAACGGAGCGGGGGCCGGATGCTTACGGCTGACGGATCAGCGGTAGTCGCTGAAGCCGTAGTCGTCGAGCGGAACCGCGGCGCCGGTGGTCTGACCGAAGCTGTCCGGGCTGTAGTAGGTGTCGTCGTAGGACGGCACCGCGTACGCGGCGGCACGGGCTTCCTCGGTCGGCTGCACCTGGATGTTGCGGTAGCGGTTGATACCGGTACCGGCCGGGATCAGCTTGCCGATGATCACGTTCTCCTTGAGGCCGATGAGCTTGTCGGAGCGGCAGTTGATCGCCGCGTCCGTCAGGACTCGAGTGGTCTCCTGGAAGGACGCCGCCGACAGCCACGAGTCGGTGGCCAGCGACGCCTTGGTGATACCCATCAGCACCGGGCGACCCGCCGCGGGCTCGGCGCCCTCGGCGACAACGCGACGGTTCGCGGCCTCGAACTCGGCGCGCTCGGTGAGCGAGCCGGGCAGGAACTCCGTGGCGCCCGAGTCGATGATCGTCACGCGACGCAGCATCTGGCGCACGATGACCTCGATGTGCTTGTCGTGGATCGACACACCCTGCGAGCGGTAGACCTCCTGGACCTCGTGGACCAGATGGACCTGAACCTGCCGGGGGCCC
The DNA here is from genome assembly GCF_040610355.1 of Nocardia sp. NPDC004168. NCBI lineage: Bacteria > Bacillati > Actinomycetota > Actinomycetes > Mycobacteriales > Nocardiaceae > Nocardia > Nocardia sp. NPDC004168. The sequence goes on from NZ_JBEXME010000031.1 coordinate 60,071, forward strand.
ATGATGCGCAGCACCTCGTGCGGATCCGCCGCGCCTTCCAGCAGCTGCTGGCCGACCTCGACGTGGTCACCGTCGGAGAGCAGACGCTCGGTGCCGTCGTCGTGCTTGAACACACGCAGACGCTGCCGCTTCGAGAGCTTGTCGTAGACAACCTCTTCGCCACCGTCATCCGGGATGATGGTGATCTTGTAGAAGCGATCGTCGTCCTCCAGCCGCACGCGACCGGAGACCTCCGCGATGGGCGCCTTGCCCTTCGGCACGCGCGCCTCGAACAGCTCCTGCACACGAGGCAGACCGCCGGTGATGTCGTCACCCGCGACACCACCCTGGTGGAAGGTACGCATGGTCAGCTGGGTACCGGGCTCACCGATGGACTGCGCGGCGACGATACCGACGGCCTCACCGATGTCGACCAGCTTGCCGGTCGCCATCGAGCGGCCGTAGCAGGTCGCGCACACGCCGGTGCCGGTGGTGCAGGTCAGCACGGAGCGGACCTTCACCTCGGTGATACCCGCCTCGAGCAGCGCCTCCAGCGCCGGGTCGCCGAGGTCGGCGCCCTTGCCCACGATGACGTTGCCCTGCGCGTCGAGCGCGTCGGACGCGAGCGTGCGCGCATAGGTGGAGGTCTCCACGTGCGCGTCGCGGATGATCGAGCCGTCGAGCTGCTTCTCCGCGATCGGCACCACGATGCCGCGCTCGGTGCCACAGTCGTGCTCGCGCACGATGACGTCCTGCGAGACGTCCACCAGACGACGGGTCAGGTAACCCGAGTCGGCGGTGCGAAGCGCGGTGTCGGCCAGACCCTTACGAGCGCCGTGGGTGTTGATGAAGTACTCCAGAACCGTCAGGCCCTCACGGAAGGAGGACTTGATCGGCCGCGGGATGAACTCACCCTTCGGGTTCGTCACCAGGCCCTTCATACCGGCGAGGGTACGGGTCTGGGTGAAGTTACCCGTGGCGCCCGAGTCGACGATCGTGATGATCGGGTTGTCGGCCGGGTAGTGCGCGCGCAGCGCCTTACCGACCTCCTCGGTCGCCTCCTGCCAGATCTTGACCAGGGCGTTGTTGCGCTCCTGGTGATCGAGCGCACCACGCTGGTACTTCTTCTCGATCTGATCCGACTGCGCCTCGTAGCGCTCCATGATCTCGGCCTTCTCCGGCGGCACGAGCACGTCGGACATGGAGACCGTCACGCCGGAACGCGTGGCCCAGTAGAAGCCCGCGTCCTTGAGCTTGTCGACGGTCTGCGCGACCACGATCATCGGGTAACGCTCGGCGAGATCGTTGATGATCGTCGCCTGGCGCTTCTTGGGCATCTGCTCGTTGATGAACGCGTAGTCCACCGGCAGCAGCTCGTTGAACAGCACCCGGCCCAGCGTGGACTCGATGGTCCACGCGTCGCCGCGGCGCCAGCCCTCCGGGAACAGCTCGGCCTCGATCTCCTTCGGCGGACGCTGGTCGGTCAACCGGACCTTGATCAGCGAACGCACGGTGAGCTCACCGCGGTCCACCGCCATCTGCGCCTCGGCGGGCGAGGAGTACACGCCCTGCTCCGGACCGTCCTGAGTGGCCGGCTGGTAGGAACCCTTCGCGCCCTCTTCCAGACGGGTCAGGTAGTACAGGCCGGTCACCATGTCCAGACGCGGCATGGCCAGCGGGCGGCCCGAGGCGGGCGACAGGATGTTGTTCGACGACAGCATCAGCACGCGAGCCTCGGCCTGCGCCTCCGCCGACAGCGGCAGGTGCACGGCCATCTGGTCACCGTCGAAGTCGGCGTTGAACGCTTCACAGACCAGCGGGTGCAGCTGGATGGCCTTGCCTTCCACCAGCTGCGGCTCGAAGGCCTGGATACCGAGACGGTGCAGGGTGGGCGCGCGGTTGAGCAGCACGGGGTGTTCGGCGATGACCTCTTCGAGGACGTCCCACACCTGCGGCCGCTGCCGCTCCACCATCCGCTTGGCCGACTTGATGTTCTGTGCGTGGTTCAGGTCGACCAGGCGCTTCATCACGAACGGCTTGAACAGCTCCAGCGCCATCAGCTTGGGCAGACCGCACTGGTGCAGCTTCAGCTGCGGACCGACGACGATGACCGAACGGCCGGAGTAATCGACGCGCTTACCCAGCAGGTTCTGACGGAAGCGGCCCTGCTTGCCCTTGAGCAGATCGGACAGCGACTTGAGCGGACGGTTGCCCGGTCCGGTGACCGGACGGCCGCGGCGGCCGTTGTCGAACAGGGCGTCGACCGACTCCTGCAGCATCCGCTTCTCGTTGTTGACGATGATCTCGGGCGCGCCGAGGTCGATCAGTCGCTTGAGGCGGTTGTTGCGGTTGATCACGCGACGGTACAGGTCGTTCAGGTCGGAGGTGGCGAAGCGGCCACCGTCGAGCTGGACCATCGGGCGCAGCTCCGGCGGGATCACCGGAACGGCGTCGAGCACCATGCCCATCGGCGAGTTGCCGTTGGCCTGGAACGCCGCGACGACCTTGAGCCGCTTGAGCGCGCGCAGCTTCTTCTGGCCCTTGCCGGTGCGGATGGTCTCGCGCAGCGACTCGGCCTCGGCCTCGATGTCGAAGCTCTCCATCAGCTTCTGGATGGACTCCGCGCCCATCGCGCCGGTGAAGTACTCGCCGTAGCGGTCGACCAGCTCGCGGTAGAGCACCTCGTCGACGATGAGCTGCTTGGGCGCCAGCTTGGTGAAGGTGTTCCAGATCTCCTCCAGCCGGTCCAGCTCACGCTGGGCACGGTCGCGGAGCTGGCGCATCTCCCGCTCGCCGCCGTCCTTGACCTTGCGGCGGACGTCGGACTTGGCGCCTTCGGCCTCCAGCTCGGCCAGGTCGGCCTCGAGCTTCTGAGCGCGGGCCTCGAGGTCGGCGTCGCGCTGGTCGGCGACCGCCTTCTTCTCGACCTCCATCTCGGCCTCGAGCGTGGACAGCTCGTTGTGCCGCAGCTCCTCGTCGACCGCCACGATGACGTAGGCGGCGAAGTAGATGATCTTCTCCAGATCCTTCGGCGCCAGGTCGAGCAGGTAGCCCAGGCGCGAGGGCACGCCCTTGAAGTACCAGATGTGGGTGACCGGAGCGGCCAGCTCGATGTGGCCCATGCGCTCGCGGCGCACCTTGGCGCGAGTCACCTCGACGCCACAGCGCTCACAGATGATGCCCTTGAAGCGGACGCGCTTGTACTTGCCGCAGTAGCACTCCCAGTCCCGGGTGGGACCGAAGATCTTCTCGCAGAACAGGCCGTCCTTCTCCGGCTTGAGCGTGCGGTAGTTGATGGTCTCCGGCTTCTTCACCTCGCCGTAGGACCACTGACGGATGTCTTCGGCGGTGGCCAGGCCGATCCGGAGTTCATCGAAGAAGTTGACGTCTAGCACGTAACTTCCTTTCCCCTGTGCGGGTCGAATTCGAGCAAAAGTTCACTAGTTGGGTAATCCGTTGCGGGAGGCCGGATGCCGTGACGGCATCCGGCCGACCGCCTAGTTCGCCAGATCGTCGACGGTGGCGGCTTCGTTCCTCGACAGGTTGATGCCGAGGTTCGCCGCGGCGCGCTCCAGGTCCTCGTCCTCGCCTTCGCGCAGCTCGATCGCGGCGCCGTCGGACGACAGCACTTCGACGTTGAGGCACAGCGACTGGAGTTCCTTGAGCAGGACCTTGAACGATTCCGGAATGCCCGGCTCCGGGATGTTCTCGCCCTTGACGATCGCTTCGTAGACCTTCACGCGACCGACCACGTCGTCGGACTTGATGGTCAGCAGTTCCTGCAGGGTGTAGGCCGCACCGTAGGCCTGCATGGCCCAGCACTCCATCTCACCGAAACGCTGACCACCGAACTGCGCCTTACCACCCAGCGGCTGCTGGGTGATCATCGAGTACGGGCCGGTCGAACGCGCGTGGATCTTGTCGTCGACCAGGTGGTGCAGCTTCAGGATGTACATGTAGCCGACCGCCACCGGGTACGGGAACGGCTCACCCGAACGACCGTCGAACAACGTGGCCTTGCCGTCGTCGTTGACCATGCGCTCGCCGTCGCGGTTGGGCAGCGTCGAGGACAGCAGACCGGTCAGCTCCTCTTCCCGCGCGCCGTCGAAGACGGGCGTGGCGATGTTGGAGTCGGCCGGAGCGCCCAGCATCTCCTCCGGCAGCGCCTGCGCCCAATCCGGGCGAGTGCCGTCGCCTGCGACGTCGACATTCCAGCCTGCCTTGCCGATCCAGCCCAGATGGGTTTCCAGGATCTGGCCGATGTTCATACGACGCGGCACACCGTGGGTGTTGAGGATGATGTCGACCGGGGTACC
>NZ_JBEXME010000032.1:0-54666 GCF_040610355.1 Nocardia sp. NPDC004168
GATCTTGCCGTCCTCGTCGAAGTGCAGGAAGTCGCAGCCGGTCAGCCGCTTGCCGTCGACGGTGGCCTCGAACACGAACGCGTGATCACGACCGTTCGCGTCGGCGATCTCGCGCACATAGCGGAAATCTTCGAACACGCGGATCACCGCGCGCAGGATGGCCGCGGTGATCACCTTGCCCGGGTACGGCTGGAATGCCACCGGACTGGTGAACACCACGTTGTCGGCCAGCAGCGCCTCGATGGCGGCCTCGTCACGAGCTTCCACGGCTGCGCGGAAGGGGTGCATCTCCCACCTCCTATACTCAAGAAATTTAATAGGTGACTTGAACCGTATCCAGGTCGAGTCGACCTGTCCATAGCTCGAAGGACAGATATTTGATTAATCTTCTCGAGTGGTAGCCTGAGCCGATGGCGCTACGTAACGCGGTGCTGGCCGCCCTGCTGGAGGGCGAGGCTTCCGGCTACGACCTGGCCAAGAGCTTCGACGCCTCGGTGGCCAACTTCTGGATGGCCACGCCCCAGCAGCTGTACAAGGAGCTGGAGCGGATGGCGGCCGATGGCCTCATCGAGACCCGGGTCGTGCAGCAGGAGCGCAGGCCCAACAAGCGCCTGCACGCCATCACCCCCGCCGGGCGCGCGGCTCTCCACGAATTCGTCGAGAAGCCGGCCAAGCCCACCGCCATCCGCGACGAGATGATGGTGAAGGTGCAGGGCATGGACGTCGAGGACGCCCCCGCCGTGCGTGCCGCGGTAGCGGACAAGCTGGAGTGGTCCAAGTCGAAACTGGCCCGCTACGAACGCCTGCGTTCCCGGTTGCTGGACGGCCGCAGCGAGCAGGCGTACCTGGCCGAGGCCGAGCGGGTCGGCCCCTATCTCACACTGCTGCGCGGAATCTCCTTCGAGCAGGAGAACATTCGATGGGGGGAGTTCACGCTGTCGGTGATCGATCGGCGGATCGCCGCGCACGTGTGACCGTCGCGGCGAAAAGCCCGCACCACCAGTCGATACGGCGTTCTTTCTACACCGGGACTCGGTCCGGTTCCGGTTCGCGGTCCTCGACCCGCTCGGTCGCGCTCGCCTGCGCGAGCGGACTTACCCGATGCAGCGCCGCGTATCCCACGCTCGCCGAGACCAGCGCGACGAATACCCCTAGGTTGCTGCTACCCAGGCCACCCGCGCGGGCGGCGGGCGTGAACAGGTAGCCGAGCAGCGGGCCGACATGCGGATCGGGCGAGGTGACCAAGCCGAGCCCGGCGATGGTCGCGACGATCAGACAGCCGACCCCGACGCGGTTCACCTTGCCGTAGCCGCCGACCGGGCTGTACAGGGCCGTCCGGTCGTAGCCGACGCGGCGACGCTGCCACAGGTCGACCACGAAGATTCCGGTCCATGCGGCCATCACCACACCGGTGGTGGTCAGGAACGCCTGGAACGGAGCGAAGAACCCGGGGGCCGCGAATGCCACATAGCCGCCGGCAGCGGCGATCAGGGCCGCGTCGATCAGAACGGTGTAGTGCCGGGATATCCGGACGCCCAACGTCTGCAGCGCGAGCCCGGAGGAGTAGAGGCCGATGATGGAGCCCGACACGAAGCCCACCAGCGCCAGGATCAGGTAGGGCACCAGAAACCAGGTGGGCAAGTGGGCCGACAGCGCGCTGATCGGATCGGTGGCCGCCGTCGCCGCGATGTCCGGATCCCCCGCCGCGAGCACCGTGCCGAGTCCCATCAGAACGAGGGCGGGAGCGGTGCCACCGAACGTGATCCAGCCGACCAGCGCGCGTTTGCCTGCGGTGCGGGGCAGGTAGCGGGTGTAGTCGGCCGCGCAGTTGACCCAGCTCAAGCCCAGCGTGTTGGCGACCAGCATCACCCCGCCCACGAACGCGCCCACGCTGACCTGTCCGTGCGTCGCGAACGAGATCCTGGGCAGCGTCAGCACTACATAGACCACCGACAGCGCGGTGAATGCGAGGGCGAACCACTTCTGGATCCGCAGGATCACGTGACAGCCGTAGATTCCGATCACCGTGGTCACCACGATGACAGTGACGAGAGTGACGACCATGAGCGGTGCGGTGTCCATATCCGGGTCGAGCCGGTGTGCCACCGTGCGGGCCGCGAGGGTCGCCAGCACCGCCGAGAAGGTCTCCCATCCGACCAACGCCAGGTAGCTCAGCAGTGCCGGAATCTTGTTGCCGTGGAACCCGAACGCGGCGCGGCCGGCAACCATGGTCGCCGCTCCCCCTTGCTGCCCGGCCAGCGACACCAAGCCGAGCAGGAGGAAGGAGAGCACCGCGCCCAGCGCGGCGGCCAGCGCCGCCACATGCCAGTCCAGGCCCAGTGCGGTGACGTACGGACCGAACGACACCAGGACCACATTGCAGCTGGTGCCCGCCCACGGCCAGAACAAGGCGCGTGGCTTGCCTCGACGTTCCTCGTCCGCCACCCATTCGGCGCCCTTGCGCTCGACGGACCAGTCCGACGGTTCTATTGAACTCCCGACCATGTCGAATCCCATCGTCGAGGTGGGAGGAACCGCCGACCCAGTCTCACCACCGTGCACCTATACAACGTGCCGTTATGTGTTGGCCCATTGTAAGTGCGAGAACGCCGATGGGGAACCAAAGTTGATAGCACAACCAAAACCGCAGCGCGGTGGCTTCACGGCGTTGGAAGCTCCCGTGGACTGGTGACAGATGAGCGGCCGTGCGGTCGTCAGCTCACTAATGCCTGCGGCGACAGTGTCTTCAGCATCCCGTTCGCCCAGCGCAGTTGCCGCAGCGTTTGCGGGTGGCAGCGCTGACAGAGGTCGACCAATTCGAGGTCCTGTGCCGCTTGGGCTCCTTGGGCCAGCAGTTCCCAGTCGAGGGACACGCCCGCCGCGACGCGGTGCAGACGGCGCAGATCGGCGAGCAGAAGCAGGGCCGGTTCCGGCCGACGGCCCAACCGGGCGCTCAGACGTTCCTGCAGACCCGCGCCGAGGGCGTCGGTGCGGGGCTCGGGGCGCAGCTTCAGCCCGTATCGGCGGCCCGCGTCGGCAAGGTCGGCGATGTGGTCGAGGGACCAGCGCCGAATGTCCAACGCCACGTGCCGGATTTCGTGTTCGGTGACGTGGCGTGCGGAGATCGCGGACAATTCCCGGGCGAGTTTGCGCTCGGATCGGTGCAATTCGCACAGCGCGATGCGGAGTTTCATCGGTTCGGGACCTCGAGCAGTTCTTCGTCGTCGAGCGCCGCGGTCCCGCCCACGGTGGCGGCGATCCCGGACGTGATCGGCGCGGACGCGGTGGCGGTGGGGGCAGGCGCCGGGTGCCCGTCGGCGCCCGCGAGCCGTTCGAGCTTGGCGGCGGCGGTCTTGAAGATCGGCTGTTTGGAGGCGGGATCCCAGTCGGTGATGGTCATTTCGTTGGCTGCCCGCTCGCGCTCAGCGGCGGGCTCGTCCCAGTAGCCGTAGTGGAACGGCACGAACAGCACGCCGGTGCGAATGCCGGTGATCCGCGCCCGTGCCCGGATCGCGCCGCGTGGCGAGGAGATCCGCACCATATCGCCTTCGGCCACGCCGAGTTTCGTCGCGTCCTCGGTAGACAGTTCCACCCACACCTGCGGGGCGGCCGCCTGCAACTGCGGCGCACGCGCCGTCTTGGTGCGAGTGTGGAAGTGGTAGAGGGTGCGGCCGGTGATCAGGGCGAAGGGATAGTCGTCGCCGGGCTGCTCGTGCGGCGGAACATAGCGGGCGGCCTTGATGATCGCCTTGCCATCGGGATTGAGCGCGCGATACTCGGTCGGTTCCACCGGCGTTCCCGTGACCAGGTCCTTGCCGTAGCTTTCGCAGTACTGCGGGGAAGCGAAGAACTCGCCGTTTTCATACAGTCGCTCGGCCCCGTCGGGATGCTCGTCGTTGCAGGGCCATTGGATGCCGCTGCCGCCACGCAGGCGTTCGTAGGTGATCCCGGTGTAGTCACAAGGCCGCCCGGCACTGCACTTCTTCCAAGCCTCGAACGCCGATTCCGGGTCGCGCCACGGCGGCAATGGGTCGCCGTCTTTGTCCCGGAAGTCCATGCGCCGGGCGTAGTCGAGGAAGATGTCCAGGTCCGCTCGCGCCTGACCGGGTGGGGCGATCGCTTTGTCGGAGATGTGCACGGTCCGATCGGCATTGGTGAAGGTGCCGGTCTTCTCGCCCCAGGTCGCCGCGGGAAGGACGACGTCGGCGAGTTCGGCGGTTTCGGTGCGGAACAGATCCTGCACCACCAGAAACAGTCTCTCCTGAGCGAGAATGGACCGGATGCGGCCCAATTGCGGCAGTGACACCGCCGGATTGGTGGCGCTGATCCACAGCATTCGAATCGTGCCCTGCTCCGCGTAGCGGAAGATCTGCATCGCGTGCGTCGGGGGCGCGTAGTGCGGAATCCGGTGCGTCTCGATATTCCACAGCTTCGCCAATTCGGCGACGTGCTCGTCGTTGGCCCAATTGCGGAAACCGGCCAAGTCGCCGTCCGCCCCGCACTCCCGGGTGTTCTCGGCGGTGGGTTGGCCGTTCATCTGCAATATCCCGCACCCCGGCTTGCCGAGCATCCCGCGCAGGATGTGAATGTTGTTGACCTGCACCGCAGCCGCCGTCGCCTGGTGGGATTGGTAGAAGCCCTGCAACACGGTCGACAGCAGTCGTCGCGCGGTGCCCAGCAACTCGGCCGCCCTGCGCACGTCCGCGGCGGCGACGCCGCAGATCTCGGCCACCCGCTCCGGGGTGTAGTCGGCCACCGCCGAGGCCAATTCGTCGAATCCGACGGCGTGGGCGTCGATGTAGTCGCGGTCGATCCAGTCGTGCTCGATGATCTCGCGCAGCAATCCGTTCATCAGCGCGACATTCGTTCCCGGCAGCGGAGCCAGATGCACGGTCGCGGCCTTGGCTACGGGTGTCGGGCGCGGATCGACGCACAGCAACGCCGGGGGTTGCGCTCCGGCCAGGCGGTCGAGCATGCGCGTCCACAGGACGGTCTGGGTTTCCGCGACGTTGTGTCCGAACAACGCGATGACGTCGGCGTGGTCGACATCGGTGTAGCTGCCGGGCTGGCCGTCACTGGCGAACGACTCTTTGAGTGCCTGGGCCGCGGTGGCGGTGCACAACCGCGTGTTGCCGTCGAGATGATTGGTGCCGATCGCGCCGTGCGCGATCACACCGAGGGTGTAGTACTCCTCCAGGAACAGCTGCCCGCTGGTGTAGAAACCCAGCGCACTGGGCCCCTGCTCGGCGAGCAGCTCCTTGCTGCGCTGGACGACGCGGTTCATCGCCGTGTCCCAGTCGGTCTCGACCAAGCGCCCGCCGACACGGATCAGCGGCCTGGTCAGCCGGTCGGGTGACGCGTTCGCCTGCCATCCGAACAGGTCTTTCGGGCCGAGCCGACCGTGATTGACCCGGTCTCCCGCGCGTCCACGGACCCCGACGATGCCGCCGTCCTTGACGGCGATGTCCAGCGCATCACCGTTGCTGTGCAGGATCGACGCCGACTGTACCCACTCGTCGACGTCCTGCTCCCGAACTCCGTCCGCCAGATGCATGTCCACGCGGGCGGGCCACGGCTTTCCCGGTTCGTACGGCGTCCGGTGGCCCCAGGGTTCGGCTATGCGGTCGTGCCTGATCACGACCCGCGCATACCCCACACATGGTGCGGCAAACAGAGTCGGCGGGGTCGTGCCACACTGGCGTAGATGGAGCGAGCGAACGCTTTCCACGACGAGAGATCCGCACCCACCGCCGGTGGGGAGAGCACTCGCACGGTGATCGTCGCCTTCGGCGCGAACGTCGCGGTGGCGGTGGCCAAAACGGTCGCCGCGACGCTGTCCGGCTCGGCGTCCATGGTCGCCGAAGCCGCACATTCCTGGGCGGACACCGGCAACCAGATCTTCCTGCTCGTAGCCAACCGTCGAAGCGCTCGCACCGCGGACGCGAAACGACCCCTCGGGTACGGACGCGAGGCATATGTCTGGTCGTTGCTGGCGGCGGTGGGACTGTTCGTCGCGGGCGCCGCGGTGTCGGTGTGGCACGGGATCACCGAACTGCTGCACGAAGGTCGAGGTGGACAGGATTACGCGATCGCCTACCTCGTGCTCGGAATCGCCTTCATCTTGGAGGGAACCTCGTGGCTACAGGCCACGCGGCAACTCGGCGGCGAGGCGGAGAGCTTCGATCAAGACATCCTCGAGTACGTACTGAAGACCTCCGATCCGACGTTGCGCGCGGTTTTCGCGGAGGACAGCGCCGCACTGATCGGCATCGTCATCGCCTTCGCGGGAATGGGGCTGCACCAGCTCACCGGCGTGGCGGCCTGGGACGCACTCGGATCGGTGCTCGTCGGCGTGCTGCTCGGGGTGATCGCCGTAGTGCTCATCGACCGTAACCGGCGCTTCCTGACCGGTGAGCCCGCCTCGCCCGAACTCCGCGCCGCCGCGGCGGCCCGCATCGAGGAGATGCCCGAAGTGGCCTCGGTGCGCTTCGTGCGCCTGGAATACGTCGGCCCTCGGCAGGTCTTCCTCGTCGCGAGCGTCGACCTGGTCGGCGACCCGGCCGAGTCGAGCATCGCCCTCACGCTGCGCGCGCTCGAGCGCGAACTCGAACGCAACCCGCATATCGCCGACGCGGTCCTCACGATCGCCGCTCCCGAGAACGACTGAAGCCGAGTCACCCAGGCACAGGCCGAAGTACTCCGGGTGATCGTGCACGAGCCGGGTACCGTTCCCGGGCACCTGGCCGTGGTGACCGGCATGCGACCCAGCAACGTCAGCACCGTGCTGCGCCACCTGACCGAACTGGGACTGATCGAACGCGAGATCGACCCCGCCGACCGCCGCAGCAGCCGGATCCTGCCCACCCGCAAGGCGATCGAGAATGCCGCTCGCATCGACGCGGCGCGCACCCGCCTGGTTCTCGACGCGCTGGACACCGTCGACGAGACCGAGGTCGGCAGATTGCTGGCCGCGGTCCCCGCCCTGCGCAGCCTGGCGCACGCCCTGCACGACCGTGGCTGACCACCTGCCGAACGATCAGCGCTGCGCCGGACCCGCCGTCCGAAGTGAGCGGCGATGCCGATCGGTCGTCGTCGTGGACCATGGCCGAGTAGCGAATTCGCCTGGCAACGATGAGATCTCGACATGGCCCTGATCGAGCGCGGTGGCGGTCACCACGCGCGAGGCCGGATGGGGACCGCCACTCCGGTGACTCCTGCCGGAGGCTCGGATCGCACCCGCCGATCAGTTCGTGATGGCGTCGAACATGCCGGGCTGATAGGAACCTCCCGGCATGCGCGTGATCACGCCGAGCCGGTTGGAAGCGTTGATCATGGCGACCAGGTAGACCAGCGCGGCGATCTGGTCGTCGTCGTAGTGCTCGCGCACCTCGGCCCAGGTCTCGTCGGAGACGCCTCGGTAGGCGTCGGCGAGCCGGGTACCCTCCTCGGCCAGCGCCAGCGCGGCCCGTTCGGCCTCGGTGAACACGCTGGACTCGCGCCAGGCGGCGACCAGGTTGATGCGGACCGCGGCTTCACCGGCGGCCGCCAGGTCCTTGGTGTGCACGTCGGTGCACCAACCGCAGCCGTTGATCTGGCTTGCGCGCAGCTCCATCAGTTCGATCGTGGCCTTCGGCACCGTCGACTGCAGGATCGCCAGGCTGGTGTTCGCGAACCGCTTGCCGATCTTGGCGCCGATCTCGCTGTCGTTGAGATTGATACGGGGTCCCATGACGTGGTCCTCACTCGTGATGTCGTGTGCTGTGCACTGAACGAACACCAGACGTCGGCTGCCCGAGCCTCGTAACAGCGCACCGAAGTGACCTGCGCCACTGCGTATCGGTGTTACAAGACGGCAGGGACAGGCGTCTGATGGGTGACACAGCCGAGAGGGAACAGGAGCCGCTTCATGGCCGACACATCGCAGAAGACGCCGGGCGATCACCACCCCGCCCCGGCTACCGCGGCGTTCGTCACCCACCGGAATCTGCTGTTCACCGTCGCCTACGAGATGCTCGGCTCGGCCGCCGACGCCGAGGACGTGCTGCAGGAGACCTGGCTGCGGTGGGCGGGCGTCGACCTCGGCACCGTCCAGGATCAGCGCGCGTACCTGGTGCGGATCGTCACCCGCCAGTCGCTCGACCGGTTGCGGACACTGGGGCGGCGCAAGGAGTCCTACGTCGGCCCGTGGTTGCCCGAGCCGCTGCTCACCGCGCCCGACGTGGCCGAGGACGTCGAACTCGCCGACAGCGTGTCGATGGCCATGCTGCTCGTGCTGGAGACGTTGACGCCGATCGAGCGAGCGGTCTTCGTACTGCGCGAGGTATTCGATCTGAGCTACGACGAGATCGCCGAAGCCGTCGACAAGAGCCCCGGCGCGGTCCGCCAGCTCGCGTACCGGGCCCGTGCGCACGTCGCGGCACGCCGACCGCGCGGAGTCGTTTCGCCCGCCGAGACCCGTAGCGCCCTCGAGGCGTTCCAGCGAGCGACCGAAACGGGCGATCTGCAGCATCTGCTCGACATCCTCGCGCCGGACGTCGTCCTGCTCGGTGACGGCGGCGGCGTCGTGCAGGCCACCCTCGCGCCCGTCCTCGGAGCCGACAGCGTGGCCAGGATACTGGCGGCCGGGCTAGGCAGGCTCGCCGCGGTGTCGAGGCAGCCCGCGCAGGTCAACGGATATCCGGCGCTGATCTTGCGGCGTGACGGCGAGATCGACACCGTCTTGGCGCTTCGCATCGACGACGGCCTCGTCACCGGCCTCTACGCCGTGCGCAATCCCGAGAAGCTGTCCCGCATGGAGCGCGAGACGGCGCTGTGCCGCTGACGAAGGAGAGGGTCCGGCATCGGCGCCCCGGCGTTGTAGACGGCGTCGAGGACGGGATATTTCCACACGCCACCGGAGAGCACGGCCCGGTGCCGGACACGATCCGGAGCGAGGAGCCGCTGCGCTCGGCTCCCTCGCACAACCCGAGCGCTGGTAAGACTCTCGGACCCACGGAGAGCCCACTGCCACGAATGCCGCGGACAGCACCGCCCAGCGCGCCGGCAGCAACGGCAGCGCGGGCACACCGTCCTCCAACTGCCACGCCCGGCTGGGCCCTGGCCGCCGTGTCGGCGGGCCGCGATTGCCGATCGGCATGCCCGATATGGGCGGCCAGCCACAGCGACAGCCGGTCTCGCGGAAAGACTTCGAGGTCCGCTCGATAGATCTCGGGTGGGAAGAGGTGGTTGTCGGGGAACGGTTCGGCGTCGTAGTCGCACGGGAAACGAACGGTGTTCCGAAAACGAGTTTTCGATGTCCATCGATCGATTCATGCTGCGCGCGATCAGATTCGCTTGGCCTTTGATGAAGGCTCGACTCACTGCGGTGTAATCAATGTCGGAGGGCCAGCGGCGAGGCCGCCGACTCGCTGACCGGTACCGACCACGCGTCGGGCGGACAGCTGGGCAGGTGAGCGGCACATGGTGCGCGGCCGGATCGAGGAGATCCTCTCGCGGATGGATTCGCACATGGAAACCGAGGAGTGATCGCGGCAGGGGCGCGTCCGCGGCGGGCGGCAGTCACCGATCGGTGAGCCGGAGGGGGCCGCGTATCTGGCGGGCCACCGCGCGGAACCAGCCTATGTCGTGTCGGCCGCCCTCGGCGTAGAAGGCGAGCCGGAGTTCGTACCAGCGCAGGCCGGGGCGCAGGTGATGCACGCCGTGCAGGTTGAAGCTCAGCGCCAGTACTTCCAGTGGCGCGGGCAGTTTCAGGTTCAGCGCCTCGAGCGGCTCGTCGAGATCGGTGCCGTAGTGATAGGCGTTGTCCGACAGCGAGACGATCACGCCGCGCCCGGCCAGCGCCGCGAGCAACATCCACCAGTGCGGACCGTAGGCGGCGAACGCCGCACCGTGCAGCCCTACGACGGCGGCCGCGTCGACGCGGAACTGCCGGAACACCTCGGGTCGCGCGAGGCGTTCGAGTAGCGGCCCCGCCACCGTGTCCGGCCCGTCCACCGCCCGGGCGAGCCCGTGCACCGCCGCGACGGGCAACGCCGCCAGCATGATCGCCGCCACCTCGAGCAGATACAGCCCGCCGAACAGCCGCAGGTAGTACCCGGGCGCGACCTTCGCCCAGGTGGAACTCGCCGGGTCGTAGACCTCGGCCCGCTCCCGAGTCCGGTTGTAGCGGTGGTGCAGCAGGTGACCGGCTTTGAGCAGCGCGAACGGCGACCCGTACAGCACGGCGAGGACGCGGCCGTACCGGTCGTTGCGAGACCGCGAGTGGTGCAGATTGCCGTGCACGGCCTCGTGGATCACCGACCAGAATGTCGTCGTCAGCAGTAGCAACGGCAGCAGGGCCCAGCCCCATGCTGGGTCGCCGGGAATCAGCAGCGGGAGCCCGAAGAGCTGGGCGATATTCAGCACGACCGCCGTGGCGGTCAACCACGATCCGATCCGCCGTCCGTCGTCGCGCCGCTGCGCGTGGACAGCGCCACCGGTGCACCGTTCGGTCATCTCGCCCCCGGTCACCTCTCCGGTCTTCTCCGGAAACCGAGCGTGCACGACCTGCCCCACCAACACCCCTACAGGGGCTGTCGCCGCTCTTACATCAGTGCGACGAAACGGTGTTGCGGGAGAACGGTGTACGACGGCCACCTGTCCCGAGCGATCGACACCGGGACCGACGACCCGATGCCCGTGGCGAGATCGGGCGTCGTGGTACCGAGACCGGAACGAACCGATAACGGTTCCATGAATCGCGGGCTCGCCCGGTGGCACGCCGGGAAAGGCGAGAACCATGAAACTGACAGTCATCGGCGGTACCGGGCGGATCGGCTCTCGAGTGGTGCGGAAGCTGGCCGCGGCCGGGCACGAGGCCGTGCCCGCGTCGATGTCCACCGGTGTCGACGTGATCACCGGAGAGGGCCTGGACCGGGCGCTGGCGGGGGCCCAGGTCGTCATCGACCTGGCGAACTCGCCGACCTTCGACGAGGCGTCGGTGGATTTCTTCCGCATCTCCATGCGCAACCTGCTGGACGCCGGAGAGAAAGCCGGTGTCGGGCATCAGGTCGTGCTGTCCATCGTGGGCGTCGACCAGGTGCCCGGCCTGGACTACTACCGGGCCAAGAGCTTGCAGGAAGACCTGCTGCGGCTGGGCCCAACACCGTACTCCATCGTGCGCGCCACCCAGTTCTTCGAGTTCATGGACGCGGTGCTGTCCTGGACCTCCGACGACGACACCGTCCGCCTGCCCGCCACCCCGATCCAGCCGATGGCCGCCGCGGACGTGGTCGACGCGGTCGTCGAGGTCGCCACCGGCGCTCCGCTGGGCGGGGTCCGCAATGTCGCCGGTCCGGAGGTCTTCCGCCTCGACGACCTCGGCAGGCTCACCCTGGCCGCTCGGCGCGACAGCCGCACCGTCGTCACCGACGACACCGCGGGCATGTTCGCGGACGTTCCCGGCGACGTTCTCACGGCGGGCCCGGACGCCCGTCTGGCCGCAACGCACTACCGGGATTGGCTCGAGAAGCACGAGAGCACCCCATGATCGACATCGCGGCTCATTCGGTTGCCACGGTCGCCATGGACAACTCCCAGAAGTCGGCGTAGCGGCCAGCGAGACGCAGCAGCTCGTCGTGGCTGCCCTCCTCCACGATCCGGCCGTCGTCCAGGAAGACGATGTGATCGGCCCGCCGGACGGTCCGCAGCCGGTGCGCGACCATCACCACCGTCCGGCCCGCCATCAGGCGTTCGATGCCCTCGTGGACGGCGGCCTCGTTCACCGGGTCCAGCGCGGAGGTCACCTCGTCCAGCAGGACGATCGGCGCGTTCTTCAGCAGGGCTCGCGCGATCGAGACGCGTTGGCGCTCACCGCCCGACAACAGTGCGCCGCCCTCGCCGACGTTCGTCGCCCATCCGCCGGGCAGCCGATCGATGACTTCGTCCAACCCCGCCGCGGTCGCCGCCGCGCGCACGTCGGATTCGGTGGCATCGGGACGGCCCAGACGCACGTTCTCCTCGATCGTGCCGTCGAACAGATAGACGTTCTGGAAGACGACGGCGATCCGTTCCATCAATACTTCGGTGCTGATCGCGCGCACGTCTACGCCGCCGACGCGCACGGCGCCGTCGTCCACGTCGTAGAACCGTGCGAGCAGTTGCAGCAGTGTGCTCTTGCCCGCACCCGACGGTCCGACGATGGCGACCCGCTGTCCCTCGGGTACCGACAGCGACACGTCGTCGATCACGGTACGACCGCCGTGCCGGAAGGCGACGGACTCGAACGCCAGGTCGTTGCCCACCGGCCGGATCGGTTCGCGAGGTTCCGGCAGCGGCTCGGTGCGCAACACGGTGTCGAGCCCGCCCAGCACGGTACGCGCGCTGCGGAGTTTGCCGCCGATCTCCGAGAGCGACAGCAGCGGATCCGCGCAGCGGGCCACCAGCACCAGCATCGCCACCATCTCCGCCGCGCCGACGTTCCCGCCGAGCGCGAGGTAGGCGCCAAGGGCCAGCAGCACGGTGAACATCGCCTGGACCGTGAGCGTCAGCCCCACGATCCCTGGCAGCGCCGACAGCACGGCACGGCGGGACGCCCGCTCCAATCCCGACAGCGCGTCGTCAAGCAGCCGGAATCGCTCGGCCGTTCGGCCACCGGCTCGCAGCACCGGCTGTGCCTGGAGATACTCGACGACTCGCCCGGTTGCCTCTTTGGTGCGTTCGACGCGTTCGGCGTCGGCGGCGGCCATCGAACGTCCCGTCCAGATCTGGATCGCCGCCACGATCGGCACCGCGGCCAGCGCGGCCAGCCCCATGTGCCAGTCGAAGGCGAGCAGCACGGCGACGATCGTCAGCGGAGTCACAGCGGCGGCGATCGTCGGCGCCAGCAGATGCGCGATCACGCTCATCGCCTGCAGCACACCCTCGCTGGCGAGCACCGACACCTCTCCGACGCGGCCGGCCGTGAACCAGCCGAGCGGTAGCCGGGCCAGGCGATCGCCGAAACGGTGGTAGACACCGCGCAGCAGCGTGGTGCCCACGAGGAAGCCGGACAGATCGCTGCGATAGCGCAGCGCCGCGTAGCACGCGATCGCCGCCCCGAACGCGAGCAGCCACGGCCAGGCGTCCGTGGGCGTGCTCCCGAACAGCGCTCGCAGCACCGGAACCAGAAGTGCGTAGGACAAACCTTCCGCTACCGAGGTCGCCGTCATCAGGGCCACGGTGCGTCGTACGGGCTGGGCGTACTCGTCGCCCAGCACGCGCAGCAGCATTCGGATCATCGGCGCTCCTCTCCTCGCGATGTCTCGTCGGCGAGCGGGCGTGCAGGCACGCTCCGCTGCCTGCTCCATGGCCCGAACTCACGCCGGAGCATGCCGCCGAGGGTTTCGACCTCTTCGGTGAGCGTGGACCGGTGCGATCGCCAGAATTCGGCGAATTTCCCGTTGCGGGACAGCAATTCGCCGGGCTTGCCACGCTCGGTGATCGACCCGTTCTCCAGCAGCACGACGGTGTCCGCGTCGGCGATTGTCTCCAGCCGGTGAGCGATGACCAGGATCGTCCGATCGCCTTCCAGTGTCGCCAGGGCTCGGCGCACCGCCTGCTCGGTGTGCGGGTCGGTGAAGGCGGTGGCCTCGTCGAGCACCAGCACGGGAGTATCGGCGAGCAGTGCCCGGGCGATCGAGATTCGTTGCGCTTCACCGCCCGACAGCTCGGCCTCCGCACCGAGCACCGTGTCGTAGCCGCGCGGCAGCTCGAGAATCCGATCGTGAATGTTCGCCAGCCGGGCGGCGCGCACCACGTCGTCGCGGTCGGCCTGCGGTAGCGCCAGTGCGATGTTGTCCGCGACCGACGCGCGCAGCAACCGCACGTCCTGGAAGACGAAGGAGACCATCCGATAGAGCGCCCGGCTGCCGAGCTCCCGCAGGTCGACCCCGCCGAGCAGCATCGAACCGTGTGTGGGGTCGAAGAATCGAGGAAGGAGCTGAACCAGCGTGGATTTTCCGCTGCCCGACGGCCCGACGATCGCGGTGACCGTCCCCGGCTCCAGGACCAGGTCGATGCCGCGCAGCACCTCGTGCTCGTCGTCGTAGCCGAATCGCACCTCCCGCAGTTCCACCCGGTGCCCCTGCGGCGCGACCGGGCGCGAAGGTTCCGGCAGCGACGGCACCGCGAGGACCTCCCGGATCCGGTCGACCGCGCGCCGGGCCGCCCGCAAGTCGTCGAAGCCGTGGCCGAGCGCCGCCACCGGTGCGGTCAGACCAAGTCCGAGCAGCAGGAAGGGCAGCAGGTCAGCCGGGGCCATGGCGCCGCCGGTGATCAGGACCGCACCACCGGTCAGCACGACCAGCAGCACGAACGGCGGCGACAACACCACCTGCATCGCCGCGCCGAGTCCGGCTAGACCCCGCACCATGCGAAGGAAGGAGTCGGTGAAATCGTCTGCGGCCGTGCGGAATCTGCGGTGCGCGCGCTCGCCCGCGCCGAACGCCTTGACCACCGAGATGCCCTGTACGAACTCGACGGTCGCACTCGCGATCCGCGCCATCCCCGCGTCGAACTCCTGCTGCGCACGCAGCCGGGCCGGGGTCATCATCAAGGGGACCAGCGCCACGGCCAGCGCGACCGGTATCAGCGTGATCAACGTGAGCCGCCAGTCGACGGTGAACAGGTAGGTCAACGACACCAGCGGAACGACGAACGCGGCGACGAGTTCGCCGGGGGTGTGGGCGATGAGTGGATGCACGGTGCCGACGTCCTTGCCCACGATCTTCGACAACTCGCCGGAACCGCGCCGGGAGAACCAGCCGATCGGCACCAGCCCCAGTCGCGCGGCCAGTTTTCGGCGCAGCGACAGTTGCACCCGGCTGTCGAGCAGGTGCCCGATGCCGGACGACGCGGCCGTGAACACCAGCCGGACGAACAACCCGGCCGCCCCCGCGATCACGATCATCCGGACATGGCCGTGATCGATCGGGCCCGGCGACAACAGCGTTCGACCCAATTCGACGACCGCGAGCAGCGGCGCCAGACCGGCGACGGCACCGATGATCTGCAGGACGACGACGACGGCGAAACCGCCCAGGTACGGGCGCAGCAACCCCGTCACATTTCCTCCCGCCGGGGAATCGGCATCCGACGGGGGCGGTGTGGACTGCTTCCTCGCCTCGGCGAGGTCGATGGTGGTCATCGTTCTCCCCTCTTTGCAATCCCTTTGCGGCTACGCGCTTTGCGAGCCGGTCGCGGGGTGCAGCGCGCGGCGCAGCGCGGCGGCGAATTCGGCGCTCTGGCGCCGGGACACATCCGCGGACAGGATCGCCTGCGACCCGTGGAACGTGCCGGGCCATTGGTGCA
This sequence comes from Nocardia sp. NPDC004168, assembly GCF_040610355.1. NCBI lineage: Bacteria > Bacillati > Actinomycetota > Actinomycetes > Mycobacteriales > Nocardiaceae > Nocardia > Nocardia sp. NPDC004168. The sequence continues at coordinate 15,328 of NZ_JBEXME010000032.1, forward strand.
GCTCGACCGGCACGCCCGCTTGCAACAGGCGCAGCGCGTACTCGATGTCCTCGTCGCGGTTCGGGCAGTACTCGGCGGTGGCGATGTAGGCGGGAGGCATACCGGACAGATCCGTCGCCCGCGCCGGAGCGGCGTACGGCGTCGCGGGCGCGGAACCCAGATAGTGCTGCCACATCTGGGCCACTTTCGCCCGGGTCACGAACGGCGTATCGGTGAAAGTGCGCGCCGACCAGGCCAGCTGGCGGTCATCGAGGACGGGTTGGTTGAGCAGTTGGAAGCGGATCGGCGGCCCTTGCTCGTCGCGGGCCCGCAACGCGACCACGGTCGCGATTCCCGCCCCGGCGCTGTGGCCGCCGATCGCGATCCGCGCCGGGTCGATGCCGAGCTCGACCGCGTGTTCGGCCGTCCAGATCAGCACCGCGTAGACGTCGTCGTGTGCGGCGGGGAACGGATGTTCGGGGGCCGAGCGGTAGCCGACCGAGATCACTGTCACACCGGAGTTGTCCGCCAGCAGGCCGGCCCACGGATGTTCGGTGTCCAGATCACCCATGACGAATCCACCGCCGCGCAGCCAGATGAGGACAGCGCCCTGCGCCCGGTCCGGCCGATAGATTCGTATCGGTACGTCGAAATCGCCCGGCACCGTGCGATTTTCGATCGACATGCCCTCGATGTCCGGTACCGGAAGGGCGGCGACCAACTCGGCGAGGCGCTCCCGGGCGGCGCGGGGGTCGCTCAGGTCGGCCGGGGGGAAGAACGCGACTGAGGCTTCGAGTTCGGGATCCAAGATCATGCCGTCGATGGTCGCGCCCTCGGCACCTGCTGGGCTTCCGCCGACGGGAGTCGCCGTCTACGTGAACGCGCGTACGCCGACGGCGATCGGCTGCGCAGGTCGTCGTAGCCGAACGCGCGGCCGTACTCGCCAGTGCTATGACATTGTGAGTCAACGTGATTCGAGTCCCAGGCCGCGAACGCCTCGGCAGCGAGGTCAACCCCGCTGATCGCTACGAGGTGAAGCCGGTCAGCCCGGTCTGGTAGGCGATCACGACGAGCTGCGCTCGGTCGCGCGCACCCAGTTTCACCATCGCGCGGCTCACATGGGTGCGTGCGGTGGCGGGACTGAGGAACAGCGCGGCGCCGATCTCGTCGTTGCTCATGCCCTGTCCCACCAGCGCCAGGACTTCGCGCTCACGGTCGGTCAGCACGGCGAGCCGGTCCTCGGCGGACTTGGCTGCCCGGCGCTGCGCGGTGAACTGACCGATGAGCCGCCGGGTGATCCGAGGTGCGAGCAGTGCGTCACCAGCGGCGATCACTCGGATGGCGTGCAGCAGTTCGGCCGGGCCCGCGTCCTTGAGCAGGAACCCGCTCGCGCCCGCCTGCAAGGCGTCGAAGACGTTCTCGTCGGTGTCGTAGGTGGTGAGGATGAGCACCTTGACCCGCTCCATCCCGGCGGCCGCGGCGATCTGGGCGGTGGCGCGTATCCCGTCCAGTCGTGGCATGCGGATGTCCATCAGGACCACGTCGGGGCGGGTGGCGCGAGCGAGTTCGACGGCTTCCGCGCCGTTGGTGGCTTCACCGACCACCGTGATGTCGTCTTCCAGGTCGAGCAGAACCTTGAAGCCGGAACGGACCAGGCGTTCGTCGTCGGCGAGCACGACTTTGATGGGTGGTGTGGCGTTCACGAGCGCGATCCGACCGGGGTCAAGGGTAGGCGGGCGGTGACCTCGAACCCGCCGCCGGGACGCGGCGTCGCGTCGAGTTCACCGCCGAGCAGCCGGCAGCGTTCGCGCATCCCGACGATGCCGCGTCCGGTCGTGGTGCTGCTATCCGTGCGGACCGGTGCGGCGGCGCGACGACCCTCGTCGGCGACCCGTATCCGCAAGGCGTCGATGCCGGGTTCGAGCGCCACGGTCACCCTGGTCGGACCGACGTGCCGGATCACGTTGGTGATCGATTCCTGCACGATGCGATAGGCGGCGCTGCCCACCGCGCTCGGTAGCGGCGTGACCGGGGGAGTCTGCGCGAAAGCGATGTCGAGCCCGGCATCGCGGGCCTTGCCGACGAGTTCGTCGATCTGGCCGAGCCCCGGGTAGGGTTCGCGCTCGTCGCCATCACGCAGTACACCGAGGATCGCGCGCATCTCGCGCAGCGCCCGCGAACTGGTCTGCTCGATGGTGCGCAGGGCTTCCCGGGCCTGTTCCGGTCGCTTGTCGAGCACGTGTGCGGTGACCCCGGATTGCACATTGATGATGGCGATCGCGTGGGCGACCGTGTCGTGGACTTCGCGGGCGATCCGCAGTCGTTCGGCGTCGACCCGCGCTCTGGCTTCCTCGTCGCGGGACCGTTCGGCCAGTTCCGCTCGTTCTTGCGCATCGGCGGCGATGACCCGGCGGGATCGCACGGACTCACCGAGGATCGTGCTGATCACCGACGCGCCGATCCGGAAGAACACCCAGCCGATGGCTACCAGTGGCTTGATATCCGCCGCGGCGATCAGCCAGCCGACGGCGAGGACCGCGATGCCCGCACCGGCGATCATCAGCGTCCGCCGCCCGTCGCCGTAGGCGGCCAGGGTGTACAGGGCGACGAAGAGCCCCAGATAGGAAAGCCGGTCGGGGAAGCCGAGACCGAAATAGATCAGACTGGCCAGCGCCGTCACGCTGAACACCGCGACCGGCTGCCTGCGGCGGGCTGCGACCGCCAGGCCGCTGACGATCAGCAGGACATATCCGAAACCCGACACCGGCGTGTAGGCCGGCTCCAGCGGCACCGGTATCGCGGCACTCTGCACCTGGATCACGGTGACGAACAGCGCCAGCAGGACATCCGGGAACCAGGCGGGCCGACGCGAGAACCAGGCGGACAGCCGTCGTGCCGTCGCCTGCTGAACCATGCCGTGAGCGTACGGCATCCGCGAGCGCTCGCGCTCCTGACCGGATGCGCGATCGACTACGACGACCGACGCAGCCGATCACGATCCCCTACGCGGATCCGCGTAGGCCGGAAGCCGAGTATGAACGGCGCTATTCACCTATCGGCTGCCGACGGCTCCGGTTCTCCGCCCATACGGTCCACAGCGTCAGGACTGCTCTTGCTCGGGATGGGTCACGATGGTTCGCAACGAGTTCCGCAGTTGCTGTGCGGCCTGCGGACCGAGCTGTGCCAGGAACTCACGCTCGGCGGCATCGCTCGCCTTGGTGGCCCGGCGAAGAGTGTCCTGTCCGGCATGTGTCAGTTCGACCACGTTGCGACGCCGGTCGTTCGCGTCCGGATGACGTGCCACCAACCCCTTGCCTTCCAGAGTGTCCAGCATCGCGACCATCGTGGTGCGGTCGATGCCCAGCCGCTGCGCCGCCTGCTGTTGGGACGTGGGTTCACGGCCCGCGAGGACGGACAGCACGCCGAGCTCGCGCCCGTCGATGCCGTACGGCGCCAACGCTTTCGTGTTCAGCTCGGCCATCCGCAACTGCGCGTGCTTGAGCAGGTAGCCCAACCGGCTGGTCAATTCGGGGCCCGGCCCATCCGTCCTAGACACCCGCAGATTCTATCGCTAGCCTGATCGTCAGTAGTACTGATAATCAGCTAGACGACAGAAAGGCTCATGTGATGATCTTGGTCACCGGAGGTCTCGGGTTCATCGGCTCCCACACGGTGCGGGCCCTGCTCGACCTGGGCGAGGGCTGCGTGCTGGTCCAGCGTCGAACCGGCGAGGTACCGGCCGAGTTCGCCGGTGCGCAGGTGGCGGTGGAGCGGGCCGACATCACCGATCTGACGGCGTTGCTCGACGTGGGCACGCGCCACAAGATCACCGGCATCGTGCATCTCGCGGGTTCGATGCCCTGGCCACCCGGCTCCGACGAGCCCATCGATGGCGCGCGGAAGGCGATCGGCAGTCTGTTCAATGTGATCGAAGCCGCCGAGGCCTGGGGCGTGCCGCGGGTCGGCGTCGCGAGCACGATCGGCGTCTACGCCGGCCTGACCGGTGCGGGTCCACTGCGGGAAGACATGCCCGTTCCGCTGACCGCACCCCATCCGATACCGAGCTTCAAGAAGATCGGTGAGCTGCTCGCCGACCATTTGACCGGGGCGACCGGCATCGAGATCGTCAATTACCGAATCTCCGCCATCTGGGGCCCGCGCGGCCGACCCGCGGACCCGTTCTTCCCGGCCCCTCAGCTCGTCCATGCCGCCACCCGCGGCACCGCGCCGGACCTGTCGTCGCTGCGCTTCCCCGCCTACGCGGACGACGCGATCGACCTGTGCTACGTGAAGGACTGCGGCCGGGCCATCGCACTCCTGCAACTGGCAGACCGGCTCAATCACCGCACCTACAACGTCGCTTCCGGCCGCGCGACTACCAACGCCGAAGTCATCGCCGCGATCGAGAAGGTCGTCCCGGACGCCGGGATCGACCTCCCCACCGGTGGGTCCGGACAACGCAACTACCTCGATATCACCCGTATCCAGCAGGACACCGGCTACCGGCCCGACTACGACACCGAACGCGCGACCACCGACTACATCGCCTGGCTGCGCGCGGGCAATGAGCGCTGAGCGGGTTTCGTGGCCCCGCAAGCGCCGCTGGGCCGGAAGGGTTCGACGAGTTGGGCGAGATAGCCGCTGGGGTAGTCGGGCTTGGCGGCCATCCCGAGGTCGTCGCTGGTGAAGCGGCGGTCCGGGTCGTAGGAGTAGGTGCGCAACAGATGATCCCAGAACAAGGTGAACAGTCCGAAGTTGACGTCGCCGATGCCCGCCCATTTCAAGTGGTGGAACCGGTGTGCCTGGTTGAGCGCGAGCACGGTACGCAGGGGGCCTACGCGGTAGTCGACGTTCGAATGTTGCAGTAGGAGTTGCACCGCGACGGTGAACGCGAGGGCCGAAGCTACCGAGGTGGGCAGGCCCAGCAGTACGAGCGGGGTGACACCGGCGACGGTCTCCAGGGTCTGGTGCAGAGGATGTTTCATCAGTCCGTTGAAACCGTAGGCGCGTTCGACGCTGTGGTGCACGGCGTGCAGCCGCCACAGCGCGGGAATCTTGTGGCTGGCCAAGTGGGTCAGCGTGATGCCGAGATCTGCGAGGAGAACCGCGACCAGCACCTGAATCGGGAAGGGCCACCGGTGTGGCCAGACATCGGCGGAAGGGATCAGCGCGGCCATCAGCGGCAGTGCGGCCACGCCGCCGAGGGTGAGCAGTTCGTTGACCACGGCGTGCGCGGTGTCGCGCCGACCGTCGTCGTGGGCGCGATTCCAGTCGTCGTGGTAGGGCAGGATCCGTTCGGCGGCGAACGATGCGGCGATCGCGAGTACCAGCAGCGGCAACAGCCATAATTTGCCGGCGCCGGTGGCGATGACGGCGAGCGCGGCGCCGTTGACCGCCAAGAGCATGAACGGCACGTAGCCGTAGCGAACCAAGGTGTGCATGCCGTTCAGCGTGGGGGCCGCGGTCCCGGCGGCGCTTGAACGGATTCGCTACGGCCGCACCATGGTGACCGCACCGGCGAGTTCGGAGGGGGTGAGCCCGAACATCTCGCGACAGACTCGGGTGAGATGCGCGCTGTCGGCGAAACCCGCGGCGTGCGCGGCCTCGGTGAGCGTGCCGCCGCGACGGGCGTGGTCCATCGCTTGTCGCAGGCGCGCCCACCGCACATACGGCGGGAACGCCAGCCCGAGCTCGGCACGGAACAGATGACCGAGTCGACTCGCCGACAGTCCGACCGCGGCGGCGAGCTCGGCCAGACGCAGCGGGCCGTCGAGCAGGTCCGGCAGCAGCTCCAGCGCGCGACGCAGCGCCGGGTGCCGGGCAGCGCCGGTGGGAGCGGGATCGCCGATCAAGGCCGTCAGTGCGGCGTGCGCCAGTTGCTGGGGATCCCGCTCGCCGTCGTCGAGGTCGAGCAGTGGCAGCGCGGCCCGCGACCACGCGGTGACCGAGTCGACGGCGCTCCCGGTGCGCTGCACACAATCGGTCAGCGCGCGCCCGAGGGGCGACTGCGCGTCGGCGAAGACGAGCAATCCCGTTGCCGTGCCGGTGGTTTCGTGCGGTACACCGGGAGGGATCAGCGCCGCTCGCCCGGCCCAGTGGCGGCCGGCGTCGTCCCGCAGACCGACGGAGCCGTTGGCACTGAAGATCAATTGCGCGGCGGCATGATGGTGGCGGTGCGCGCTCCCGAGCCGCCCCGTGTACAACAATCTGCCCGGGTACAGCGTCGCGGTGCCCTGCCACATGTCCGACACCTCCCGATCCCGCTACGACTGGGCCGCCGCGGCCTCGATCGCCTGCTTCATCTCCGCGAGGCCGTATTCGGTACGAATCCGCACTTCCGGCGCGGCCGACTCCGGCAAGACGTCGGTGATCCAGATCAGTCGGCCACGCTCCCCCTCGGCGCGAACCTCGAACGAAGCGTGGTGATAGTCCAGCGCGGGCCTGGCCCCTTCGACGACGGAGTACGCCAAGCGGCGGGCCTCGTCATCGATGGAGACGATCAGTTCACGGATCACATGCCCGTCCGGGAAAGTCAGCGAACGCCGCGCTCCCTCCAGGCGGGTGTCGACGACCCGGCCGGGCAGCAGGCGTCGATGCACGGCGCCGACATCACGCACGACATCCCAGATGTGGCGCGGCGAAGCGTCGATCACGATCTCATGGCGAATCGCTGTCATGGTCCGACGCTCCCTCGTCGTGGGTCAGATCATCGTCAATTTACTCGAGCCGGGCGCCGATCACCGCCACAGACCTCCGCAGGGCAGCTCGGGCAACTCGACGTGGACATCGTCATCGATCGTGACGATCAGGTCCGGATGACTGTGCGCCAAGTCGGCGGCCAGACTCCGGGCCTGTTCCGCGCACGCTCGGTAGTCCAGCACAAGGGCGCCGGATTCGATGTGGATGTGCCGGATATGCTGCGGGTTCGTCATGTCCACCGCACTGTCCGGTGGGTTGTCGGTACGGCATGCTCCGCGCCACCTCCAGACATCGGTCGCAGCGCGGTCGAGCCATGTGGAGGGCCGAGCGTCCTATGGCTCACGTTCCAGAACTCCTCGTAACTTAGTCCGAGATCAACCCTTCGATCGCGCACCCACCAGCGCACTTATGACGAGGTGACGGTTCATCTCGGCGATCTACCGCAAAGAACAATCAGTAACTTACCAGCTATCGCCGATGCACTCCAGAAGGCTTCGAGAGCGCATCGGCGTCCGGCAGGCTCAGCGCGGCGGCTGGCTCATGTCCCGGTTCATGGTGGGGATCTCGATACTGATCGGCATCCGCAGTTCCGCCAGATAGAGCAGCGCCGCCCTGCGGAGGAATTCGTCGAACAGCCAGTAGGCATCCGGCGCGAGCGGCACCACGGGCAGCAGACCTTCACGCACGGCGATGAACGGCCCCCAGCTCACCCGCAGCAGCGGGTCCCAGACCGGCTCCCTGGCGATGGCCAGCCCGTCGGCGATCTTATCGCCGAGCAGGAAGCGGGTGAAGGCGCCGAGCACCGGTTTAGTGAGGACGGCGAAGTCGAGGTTCGCCCCGAGGCGCAGCAGCCGGTCGGCCAGCTTGGCGCCCTCCGGGGTCGGTGCCAGGATCGGATCCAGCACCTGCGCGGCCTGCGAGTCGGCCTCCGCCCAGGAGTTGGGAATGTATTCGTCACGGATACCGAGCATGTGCGCGCCCACCTGCCACGAATGCAGGAACGCCTCCGACTCCGCGACGGGCATCGGCACCTGCCACGCGGTCAGATGCTTCATCACGGTGGTGGGCAGGCTGTGCCAGGTGACCATCAGGTCGTTCTGACTGATCGGGATGTCCTCCTCGGCGGAGTACACCCAGTGCGGGGACTGCGGCAGCAGGTGACGCACAGCGGCATGAACCAGCCGGGTCTTCACGCAGGTCACGACCATCTCACCACCGGGCGCGTAGGCATTCGCGGTCCCGATGTCGTAACCGAGCTTGGCGGTCTTCAAGATGCGGTCCTTCAGGTCGTGACCGCCCTTGGAGTAGTAGACCGCGCGCGCCTCCTTGGGAATGACCGTGCTCATCATGCCGCTGGCCAGCCCGTAGAGCACGCCGAGATACAGCCCGCGCTTCTTGTTGAACTCGACGGCGGTGGTCAGCTTTCCGCGATCAGCCCAGGGCGGCAGCTGACGTGCGTATTCCATGAAGTCGCGCAGATCCGGCGGCAATCCGTCCGGCAAAGGCTGCCCGTTCGCGGTCCAGGTGCGCAACAGCTCGTTGACCCTCGGCACCTCCCCCCGGTCGATCAGAGAGGCGACCAACTGATCCGCCTCGGGATCCCAGACGGTGAGCGGATCGGCCCCTTCACCGGAGCCGGCCACCGAACCCTGCGGGGACCACGTCCACGGCTCCGCGCGCGCGGGGGTCGCCATGGCCAGCGCGCCGAGCGCGCCCAACACCCCACCGGCTTTCAACGCGTTGCGCCTGCTGAGTCCATCCATGTCTGCGCCACTCCTCATTGAGCCGAGCGCCGCCGTGATGATGCGACGAAAGATCGGCAGCACTCGTACATCGCCGTCGCATCGATAAGAACAGTCATTAACTTAGCAAGCACTGGCGCTTGTTGTCCCGACTTTTCCGTAACTTGCCGACACCAATCGCACCATGGCCGACACTCGCGCAGCTCCGGTGCAGAATCGCAGCCGACCAGCACATTTGCCAAATTTGAACACTTGACCAGCGACTTACCGATAGAACGACATCCGGCGTGCCACCAGGTTCCCTCCGCCTATCACCACCTGAATCAGTATCAAATAACTAGTCACATAGACAGTTGGTCACCCAGTCTTCTTGCTGCCGTGCCACTGCGGACCATGACCGCCGCACAACGAAACGGGCCGGGCGGTTGTACCGCCCGGCCCGTGTTCGGTCGACGTCAGCGACCGGCGTGGCTGTGCTGTCCGCCGCGCACCTTGGCTTCGTTGGGCTGCGCTTCGGCGCCCTTGCGTCCGGCCGCACTCGGATCGGCCGAGTTACGCTCGCCGAAGCTGCCGGTGCTGGCCTGGCCGCCGCGACGCGCCTGCTCCTCGGTGTCGGAACGGTTGCCGAACTGGCCCGGGTTCTTCTGGTCTGCCATCACTTGCTCCTTTCGGTAGCGGATGAAACCGACTGTGGCTCTTGGCGCCACGTCTTCGTGCTACCCCTGCCCCAGTGCTCGAATCAGCCTCGGAGCTTCTTCACACGATCGAAAAGAACTGCCCGGAAACGGCTTCTCCGAGCCGCCCCGGGAAGCTGGTCGCGGCATCCGACCCGGCCAGACCGGCCGGGCGCCACCTGCGTATCCGGCGAGACCAACCGGGTAATCGGGACGCCGCCCCGACGGAGTCGCGGCGAGCGCCGCCGGAAACGAGTAGTCGCCTACGCACGATCGCGCGGCCGATCGCGACGAGCATTCGGTAGCGCCACAACCGTTCGTGGACGGCAGGTGCGCGGGCGAGACAAGCCGGAATCGGTGTCCGCGGCGCCGGCTGTCAGCAGTGCAGAAAGGCCGAACAGATGAAGAAGTACGAAGTCCAACCCGGCGACACCCTCTCCGCGATCGCCCATCGGGAGTACGGAGACGGCAGCCTGTTCCCGGCGATCGCGCGCCAGAACCATCTCGCCGATCCGAATTCGATCGATGTCGGACAACAGCTCCTGATCCCCTACATCACGCGGCGCCACCTCCTCACCACGCCCGACTCCACCGCGGTGCGCAAGCAGATCACCCAGCGCTACTACGGAACCGAGGACACCGGAGTCCAGCTGATCTGGGAAGTCGTCAACGGCGTGGCGCAACGTGCCATCCAGCCCGGCGCGTGGCTGCACATTCCGGAGCTCGCCGATGTCGGTCACCACACGGTGACCGAAAGCGAAACCCTCTCGATACTCGCCGAGCGCTGGTACGGCGACGCGAATCTCGGCGTGATGATCGAACTGGCCAACCACTTGCCCTCGGGCAGCCAGCCGGCTCCCGGCCACGTGCTCGTCGTGCCCGGCCTGAACCGCCGCCGCGGCGTCGCGGGCGACACGCTGCGCTCGATGTGCGAGGACCACTACGGTCCTGCGGATCTGGACACCAGAGTGGGAGTCGTCGCGGCGGCGAATCACATCGCCGAGCCCGAAGCGCTCTTCTCCCGCCAGGTGATCCATTTCCCGTCGTGACCGGGGTCGGCGGCTACGTCGTCGCGTGAGCGCGGCGGCGCCGGGTCCGGCGCCGGAACAGCCAGGTCGACAGGCCGGTGATCGCCAGCGCGAGCGGTGTCAGGCCGAATGCCAGCCAGATCAGTCGCCACCAGCCGTTCACCAGCCAGCCGAAGTGGGCGGGCTCGAAGACCTTGGCGTAGAAGGTGTTCGCCAGCGGCCGGTCGTGGCTCGCGTCGACCACCTTGATGTCGGAATCGTCATGGGCGTTCACGTAGACCATGACGTCACCGCTGTAGAAGAGGCGGTGCTCGCGCGGGGAGTAGGCCCCGGCGACGACGGCGCGGTAGTACGGGGCGTCGTCCGTGGGCAGCAACAGGTAGGCGAGTCGGCCCGGCGCGGCCCGATCCGCGATCGCCGTGGCCTCGCCGATGGACAGCGGGGGCCGTCGGGCATCGCTCGACCGCGGCACGAAAGACCGCTCGGTTCGCTCGAGGATCGTGGTGCCGCCGGTCGCCACGAGCCAAGCCCGTTGCACGGCAGGCCATTCGATGGTGGTGCCGGTGATGCCCCACAGCAACAGGAACGGCACCGCGAGAATACCGATGACGTCGTGCAGGTCGCGGTCCCTGGCGAAGCGGCCTTTCCGCAGCCGGACCCGGAATCCGTGGCGCAGCCGTGCGAGTGACGGCCACCAGATGACCGCGCCGGACACCGCGAGCGATACCAGCAGGACGCCGAGCGCGCCGAGAATCACCGCGCCCCATTTGATGCCGAGGAGCGGAGCCTGATTCTCGAGGATCGGGATCGCGCCGGAGTAGCGCGCACAACCGAACGCGCAGTTGTGCAGGTTGGTCAGCCAGCCGAGAACGCCGTCGGTCAGGTTCACCTGCTCGTTGATTCGTCCGGTAGCGGGATCGACGGAGTAGGCGGCGGTGTACTTCGTGTTCCCGATCGCGATCACGCCGCCGTCTCCACCGACCCAGCCGACGTCGAAACCGGGATCGGCGGCACGCACCATCGCGACGGCCTGTTCTGCGTCGACCACCGCCGGCGCGTCCGTGTGGCGATAGAACGAAGCGTGTTGCGCTCGGAACAATTCCGCGTGGTAGAGCAGGATCGCGCCCGAGGTCGACTGGATCACGAGGACCGAGCCGAGAATCAGCGCCGACCAGCGATGGATCGAGATCAGCCTGCGCCGTATCGGTTTCCGGGATCGCTTCGGTGATCCGACGATCCGCTTGCCAGGCTCGCGCACCACCACGGTCGTGTCCATAAGGTTAGGCTAACTTCAAAATCCGACCTTCCCAATGCGGGCACGGCAACCAGGAGGGCTTGTCTACACCACCGCACCGGCGGATGATCTGATCAGAGTCACCCCGGACTCGGATCGACGTTGCCGGGCCGGGTTCGGATCGCCCTATCGCTCAGCCAAGGAAATCACCATGATCACCAAAGCCACGCAAGCGATCGCCGCAGCCGCTCTCGCACTGACCATCGGGGCCCTTTTCGCCCCGGCAGCCTCCGCCGCACCGGCTTCACCCGTACCGACGAACGACGCCCTCGGCTCGGTCACGGTATGCCTCAATATCCCACTGGGCCCGGCAAGCATCAGCTTCTGCATCTGAGGTCACCGCACCCCCTCGCCCCACATCGTCACCTCGGTGAGCCCGCGGTCGAGACAGTCGAGCACGCCGTCACGAACCCGGCTGTCGGACCGATACGTCCCGGCGGCGACGGCGACCGCCTGCGGCCACGTCTCACGCACCGGCGCGGCCGAGAACTGTTCGAGGTCGAGCACCGTCGCCCCCAGGATGCGCAGCGGACGGATATCCGCCTGACCGGCCACCAGCACCGTGACCTCCCATCCCGCGACGGTTCGATCGAACAGCCACCCACCGGTCCAGCGCACGACGTCCGCGATATTCGGGGCGACCACCGCCGAGCGGTACCGATGTGGGCAGTGGAAGTGGATCGCCGCGCCCCTCGCCGGAAGGTTCAGCCGCACACACGGACGCGCCCCCTTCAGCCGCGCAGAGCGCGGTCCAGCAACGCCCATGCCTGCCGGGCGGTCTCCTTCTTGGACTGCGCATCGGTCTTCGACAGCACGGCCGCCAGCATCGCCAGTGCCAGGACCACGTCCGCGGTGGTGATGTCGGCGCTGATCGTGCCGCGCTGACGCGGATCCTCCAGCTTCTCCGCGATGAGGGTGATCAGCCGTCGCGCCACCTCGAACAGGCGCATGTCGTCGGTGTTCGCGGGATGGATCATCGCGATGAACGCCGCCGAGGTGGTGATCTGATCGACCATGATCGCCAGCAGATCGTCCACGGTGACCGCGGGATCGTCCGCCAGCGCCTCGATGCCCTCGATGTTCTCCTCGAACACCGCGAGCGCGATGCTCTCCCTGGTCGGGAAGTGTCGGTAGAGCACGCCCTGCCCCACGCCGGCGGCCCGCGCGATGGAGCTGAACGGCGCGTCGAAGCCACTGTCCGCGAAAACCTCCCGCGCCGCTTGGATCAAGGCCGCCCGATTGCCGGCCGCCGCCTTCGGCCCCCTGTTCACACGGCGTGGCGAGGTCATTCGGGCAAGGTTACCGGACCATCGCCGACCGCCCCGCAGCACGCCGGAGGGCCCGGCACGGATGCCGTAATCCGACCGGATACAGCCGCGCCGTATTGACGCGGCGCGGCGATCTCACGCACACTGACCGAGTAACCGGACAACACAGTCCGGCATGGCGAGAGGGTCGGCTCGGCCCGGCTCGGCGAGTAGGGACGCCGTTGCGCCAGGCCGGATTCGACACTCGTTCGACGCCACCATGCCGCATCGGGTGGTCCGGATACACGATGACGCTGCCGTCACCGCGGCGGCCGCACCGCACGCGCTCGGGATCGACCAACAGCCGTCCGAGACCGCATCCGGACTTGTGACCGAGCACACGGGAAAGGCGCCCTCACCGCCGAGGGCCGGTACGTCCATGACTTCGTCCATCACCAGCTGGGGCCGGCGCTTCTTCGTGACCGTCGGCGCCGCAGCGATTCTCCTGCCATTCGGCATCGTCGCCGCCCAAACCGATTCCGATCCCTCCGGGCAGGTTCGCGAGGTCGGCGCCATAGCCGCGACCGCGGCCGCACGCGCCGTCTGCAATCCAGGTTCGGCCCCCGAAACAGGTTTGCAAGGCGATGTTCCCGCCGCCGACCGTGACAGCGGCCGCAGCGGCCAGGGCTACAGCTGCAACGTCACCCGGCTCGGCGCCTATGGCGGCCGCGGCGGCGGCATCAACTCGGTGACCTTCGACCACTGCGCCTACATCGGCACGTTCTTCCCGGGCGACCTGCTCGGGCCCGAAGAGGGCGTCCAGGTGGTGGACGTCGCCGATCCCACGAACCCCGTCCGCACCGCCACGCTCACCGAACCGGCCATGCTGGCAGGCACCTGGGAGAGCCTGAAGGTCAACGAGACGAGAAAACTGCTCGTCGGCACCGGGGTGCCCGCTTTGACCGGTGCGGGCCTGCTGTCGGTCTACGACCTCACCGATTGCGCGCATCCACGCCTGCTCAACCCCGGCCCGGGAACCGACCTGGCGATGCCGTTGCCGATCACGGCCCATGAGGGCGGGTTCTCCCCCGACGGCAACACCTACTGGAGTTCCGGCGTCGCACCCGGCCTGGTCAGTGCCGTCGACCTCACCGACCCCGCCGCTCCCCACGTGGTGTGGCAGGGTCTGCCCGGTCTGTCCATGCACGGATTCGGGTTCAGCCCCGACGGCAACCTCATGTACCTGGCGAACAACATGGGCGGGCTGATGATTCTGGACGTCGGCGCGGTGCAGCGCCGCGATCCCGGCCCGCAGGTGCGCGAACTGTCGCACCTCACCTGGACCGACGGCTGGGCCAGCCAGCACAACATCCCCGTGACCTATGGCGGCAGGCCGTACGTGTTCGCCACCAACGAGGCCGGATCCGGCGGCGTCAAGATCATCGATGTCGCCGAGCCCACCCGGCCGCGCATCGTCGAGACCATCAAACTCGAGATCAACCTGCCGGAGAATCAGGACACCGCAATGGCTTCCGCCGCGGGCGGCTCGCTGTTCGCCTACGACACGCATTACTGCGCCGCGGACCGGGCGGCCGATCCCACGGCGCTGGCGTGCAGCTGGACCTCCTCGGGCATCCGTGTGTTCGATGTACGGGATCCGTCGGCCGTCCGGGAGATCGCCTACTACAACCCGCCCGCGCGCACCGGCCGCAACACCGAGCTCTGGAATTCACCGCACGCGCTCGCGTCGATCATCGGCCCTCCGGTGCTGGCCGGTCCCGCGGTGGTGCAGGCGGTGCTGCAAGGCCAGTTCGACCTCACGCAGGCGACGAGCGAACGAAGCGGCATGCTCGCCTTCGGTGATCTCTCCACGGACTGGTGCTTCTCGCCGCCGGAATGGCGGGGCAACCAACTCTGGACCACCTGCGCCGACAACGGCTTCTTGGCGCTGGAAGTGGACCGGAACGTGTACACGCCGCCTGCCGACCAGCGTTCGACCACGGGATCATGATCCGCCGCCGGTGGCTCGGGGCGGCCACGCTCGCCGCCTTCGCGGTGCTGCTGCTGGTGGCGGGCGCTGCGCTGCGGCCGTTGGCGGTCGGCGCGGACAGCACCGCCGCACCGCTGCTGGACAGCACCGAAACCGGTTTCGTCCAGGACATGATCGCGCACCACAATCAGGCGCTGCTCCTGGTCCAGCGACTAGACGGCGGGGCCGACCCGGCGGTGCGCGCGCTGGCACAACAGATCGCCGACACCCAGCGCACCGAGATCGGCATGATGCTCGGCTGGCTGCGCATGGCCCGGCTCGCGGTGACCAATCCGCACCCGATGGCGTGGATGCACGCGGAGGCCGACCACGAGCACCACGCGACCGCCGGGCACGCGACGATGCCCGGCATGGCGAGCCAGGACGAACTCGACGCGCTCGGCGCCGCGCGCGGCGCCGAGGCTGCGACCGGTTTCCTGCGCCTGATGCAGCGCCACCACTATGGCGGCATCCAGATGGCGCAGGCGGCGGATCGCCGGCTGAACGGCGGCATGGTCGAACAGATCGCCCGCGACATGATCAGCACCCAGGGACAGGAAGTCGGCCTCATCGGCTTGCTGCTGTCCCGAGAGCAGGCACCACGCTGAGATGCGCCCGGCGACTACCGCGACGGCGGCCTGTGTCGCCGGGTCACCGGTCCGGCCGTGTCTCAGCCCTGAACCACCGCATCGTGCGTGCTCTCACCACCGTTGAGGCACCACACTCGATACGGCTCCGGCGCGACTGGGCCGGGCCGCATCGCGGTGGCCCTGCGTGGGTGTTCCGAGGCCACGACATTCGGCGACCGGACGACGACGCCGACTACCGCTGCGACGAAACCGCTTGCTGCTCGGCCAGTTCGGCGAGCCGGTCGAGGGAGGCCGACAGCTTGTCCGCGGTGGTCGCGCGCGCCCGGACCTGACGCTTCTCGTCGGTGAGCGACGTCCAGTCGTAGGTGTGGGTGACCAGGGTGCGGCCCTCACCCACCGGCTCCAGTTCCCAGCGCCAGAGGTGGCCGGGCGGCTGCTTGCCCGGTTCCGACGGATGCCACGCGATGCGGCTGCCCTCGGTGAACTCCACCACGTGGTTGTCGCGCACAGCCCCGTTGGTCAGGGTGGTGCTGAACACCGCTCCGGCTTCTCGCACCCGCTGCCCCGCCGCGGCCTCGGCCAGGTTGTCGTTGCCGTCCCAGCGCGGCTGCTCGGCGGGATCGGCGATGAGCTCGAAGATCTCCGCGGGATTCGCGTTGATCTCACGGCTGGCGCTGACGATACGGGGAACCTCGTTCTGCTCGGTCACGTGCCGATCGAAGCATCCGGGTCGAGAGCCGGGCAAGCCTTCCGCTCGAGGTCGGTGTTAATTCCCCGGCGCCGATCCGGCGACCGATCCGCCTCCCGGCCACGGCGGACCGGTGCGGTAAGACTGATTCG
This sequence comes from Nocardia sp. NPDC004168, assembly GCF_040610355.1. NCBI lineage: Bacteria > Bacillati > Actinomycetota > Actinomycetes > Mycobacteriales > Nocardiaceae > Nocardia > Nocardia sp. NPDC004168. The sequence goes on from NZ_JBEXME010000032.1 coordinate 31,450, forward strand.
ATCCGACATCCGATCGACGAAGGGACGCGCTCATGGGCGAGCGAGTTGCAGTAGTGTCCGGCGCCGCACGAGGAATCGGCGCGGCGATCGCCAAGCGCTTGGCGGCGGACGGGCTTCGGGTCGGCGTGCTCGACCTCGACGCGGCCGCCTGCGCCGACACGGTCGGCGCGATCACCGAGGCGGGCGGCCGAGCCGTCGCGCTCGGCGCCGACGTGTCGAACGAGGAGTCGGTCGCCGCCGCCGTCGCGCAGCTGGAGAACGAGCTGGGGGCGCCGACCGTCGTCGTGAACAACGCGGGCATCCTGCGCGACAACCTGCTGTTCAAGATGAGCGTCGACGACTGGGACGCGGTGCTGAACGTACACCTGCGCGGCGCCTTCCTGCTCACCCGCGCGGTGCAGAAGCACATGGTCGAGCAGAAGTGGGGACGGGTCGTCAACATGTCCAGCACTTCGGCGCTCGGCAATCGCGGCCAGGTGAACTATTCGGCGGCGAAGGCCGGTTTGCAGGGCTTCACCAAGACCTTGGCGTTCGAGCTGGGCAAGTTCGGCGTCACGGCCAACGCCATCGCTCCCGGGTTCATCGTCACCGACATGACCGCCGCCACCGCCGCGCGCGTCGGCGTCTCCTTCGAGGACTTCCAGAAGGCCGCCGCCACGCAGATTCCCGTGCAGCGCGTCGGCACGCCCGAGGACATCGCGCACACCGCCTCGTTCCTGGTGAGCGAGGGCGCCGGTTTCGTTTCCGGCCAGGTGATCTACGTGGCGGGCGGCCCGACCAACTGACGACCCGCCCCCGCCCGCCGTGCCGGGGCGGGCGGGGGCGGTAACGTCGCAGCACATGAATCGGCGTGGGGCTCGTCGCGGCATGACGAGCTATGTTCTCTTGCTGCCGAGCCTGATCGGTGTCGGCGCGTTCCTGGTGCTGCCGATACTGGTGGTGGCCTGGCTCAGTCTGCACAGCTGGAACCTGTTGGGACCGATGGAGTTCGTCGGACTGCGCAACTGGCGGTCGGTGCTGGGAGACGCCGCGTTCGGCCACGCCCTGCTGGTGACGCTGGTGTTGACCGCGATCGTGGTGCCCGCTCAGACGGTGCTGGGTTTCGCGGTCGCGGCATTGCTGGCCCGGCGGCGCGGCGCGACGAGTCTCCGGGTCATGTACGCGCTGCCGTGGATGTGCGCGCCGGTGGCGGTGGGTGTGGTGTGGCAGTGGATGTTCGCTCCCACCGGTGGCGCCGTCAACGCCGCGCTCGGCCTGCGCGTCGAATGGCTCTCGGATCCGGCGCTGGCGCTGCCGTCGGTGGCCGCGGTGAGCGTGTGGGCGAACTTCGGTTACGTGGCGCTGTTCTTCGTGGCCGGAATCCGCGCGATCCCGGACGAGATCCTCGACGCCGGTGCGCTGGACGGGGCCACCGGCTGGCGCCGGATCCGCTGGCTGATCCTGCCGCTACTGCGGCCCACCATGTTCTTCGTATTGGTCACCGGCGTACTGACCGCCTTCCAGACCTTCGACACCGTGTACGCGTTGACCAAGGGCGGACCGGGCGACCGCACCGATGTGCTCGCGATGCGGATCTTCACCGAGGCGTTCGACGCCGCACGGCCCGGCCGCGCCGCCGTCATGGCGCTCGTGGTGTTCGCGGTCATGTTCGCGATCACCGTGGCGCAGCACCGCTACTTCCGGGATCGGACCACTTATGAGCTCTGATCGCCTACGTTCGGCGGCCGCCTACGCGATCCTCTCGGCCGGAGCGTTGCTGACCGTGGCGCCCCTGCTGCTCAGCGCGCTCACCGCCGTGAAGACACCCGGCCAGTTCGCGACCGGGTCGCCGCTGGCCCTGCCGCATCCGGTCACCGCCGACAATTTCCGGACCGTACTGGACTACGGCTTCGGTCGTGCGGTGCTGGTGACCGCGTTGATGACGGTGTTCATCACCGGCGGCCAATTGATCACTTCGGTGCTGGCGGCATACGCGTTCGCCCGCACCGATTTCCCGGGACGCGACGCGCTCTTCTGGGTGTATCTGGGCACCATGATGGTGCCGCCGATGGTGACTCTCATCCCGCTGTACCTGATGTTCGCGCGCCTGGACCTGCTGAACACCTTCTGGGCGCTGGTGCTGCCGTTCGTGTTCGGATCGCCGTACGCGGTCTTTTTGCTGCGTCAGTACTTTCGGGCGATTCCGCAGGAGCTGATCGGCGCGGCGCGGCTCGACGGCGCGAACACCCTCGACATCATCGTGCACGTCATGGTGCCGATGAGCAGGCCGGTGCTGGCGACCTTGACGCTCATCACGATCGTCTCGCAGTGGAACAATTTCATGTGGCCGCTGGTCGCGAGCAGCGGCCGCTCGTGGCAGGTGCTGACGGTGGCGACGGCGAATCTGCAGACCCGCTACAACGCGCAGTGGACCCTGGTGATGGCGGCCACGACGCTGGCCATCGCGCCGCTGGTGGTGCTGTTCGTGATCTGCCAGCGGCAGGTGCTGCGCTCGATCGCGTGGACGGGGGTGAAATGAGGACATCGACCCGCGTGGTGCTCGCCCTCGCACTCGCCGCGGCACTGCTGGTCGCGGCGGCCCTGTGGCTCGGCCGTGACGGCGACGGGTCCGGCCGCACCGTGGTGGGGTTGCGGATCTGGGACGAGAGTCTGGTACCCGCCTACCAGGCGTCGCTCGCGGAGTTCGAGCGGGCGAATCCGGACCTCGCAGTACGGATCACGGTGGTGCCGTGGTCGTCGTATCGGCAGAAACTCCGCTTGGACGTGGCCGGTGGCACCGCCGACGATCTGTTCTGGACCAATCTGTACGAGGACTACGCCGATGCCGGGCGGTTGCTCGACATCGGGGCGACGCTCGGTCCCGAGGCCGCGAGTGCCTGGGACCCCTCGGCGGTCGCGCAGTACACGCGCAACGGGAAGCTTTGGGCTGTACCGCAATTCGTCGATGCCGGAACCGCGGTGTACTACAACCGCGACCTGCTCGCGGCCGCGCACATCGATCCCGCCGAGCTGACCGCGATGCGGTGGAGTCCCGGCGGCGACGACACCCTGCGCCCACTGCTGCGCAGACTGGCGGCGGTCACGCCGTGGGCGTACAACGCGGGTCACGACTTCCAGTCCATCGAACTACCCTATCTGGGCTCGAACGGAGCGCGCTTCCAAGACGACCACGACAATTTCGTCTTCGACAGCCCGCAGGGCGTGGCGGCGTTCGACTATCTGGTGCGGTTGATCGCCGACGGACTCGCGCCATCGCCCGCGGACACCAACACCAATCCCGACTTCGCGAAGAACGCTTTCTTACAGAGCAAATTGGCGCTGCTGCAGTCCGGGACATTCAATCTCGCGCAAATCTCCGAACAGGCCCGCTTCGAGTGGGGCGTCGCGCTGCTGCCCGCGGGCCCGGCGGGACGGGTGAGCACGAACAACGCGATCGGCGTCGCGGGTAACGCGGCCACCCGGCATCCCGACGCGGTGCGCCGGGTGCTGGCCTGGCTCGGCAGCGGCGCGGGCAACCGCCACCTGGCCGAGGGCGGCGGCGCCATCCCGGCAGTCGTGTCCGAACAGCAGCGCTATCGCGACTACTGGGCAGGCAAGGGCGTGGAGGTCTCCCCCTTCTTCGACGTACTCCGCGGCCCGCGCATCTCCTCTGGTGGCGGACCGGGTTTCTCGGCCGCGCTCCGCGCCCTCGACCCGATTTTCGCCGAAATGTATCTCGGCCGGATTCCGGTGCCGGAAGCGTTGTCGCGCGCCCAGGCCGCGGCCGAGGCCGCCGTCGCGCAGAACTGAGCGAGCGCCGGAGAAGATCCGGCCGCCCTAGGATGTGGTGCCGCGATTCGCGGTGCGCGTCAATCCTTTCCGGTCGTAGAACGCCGTCACCGCAGCACCGGAGCACAAGCCGATGACCAGGCCGAGTAGCGCCATCCAGACACCGCGTTCCAGGCCCGCCGCGGCTCTGGCCTCGAAGTACAGGATCGCGCGGACGCCGAGGAAGACCTGATGCATCGGCTCGAATGTGGACAGCCAGGCGAAGTACGTAGGCGTCGCCTCGATGGGCACGGTTCCGCCTGCCGAGGGCAACCCCAGCACGATGAACAGGATCAGGTTGACGAGCATGCCCGCGGCGCCGAAGGCGGCGAGTATCGACAGCGCGGTGACGCCCACGGCGAGGATGGCGAACGTGGAATAGAGGAACAGCAGCAAGGCTTTGTCGATGGGCATGTCCAAAGCCGTCCCGACGCCGAGGAACACACCGGACACGATCGGCGCGGCGACGGCGAGCACGCCCCATTTCAGCAGCAATGTGCGCAGCCGGGAGATCGGAGTGGGCGGATAGTGCACATACCACGGCCCGTACTCGGTCGGCGTGAATCCGAGCGAAGCGTCCACCATGGTGTGGATGATCATGGCGCCGGTGAATCCGGCCAGCAGGATCAGCAGCGTGTAGAAGAAGGCCGACAACCCGCCGCCGGTGCCTTCGGGCAGTGGACGATACGGCGCGATCACCACGTCGATCGGCTCGGCCAGCAGCAACTGGCTGGCTCCGGCCAACTGCGGCGCGGGTCCGCCGGAGGACCGCAGTTGTTCGTCCACAGCGGCGGTGAGCTGCTGTCCGACCGTGGTGTTGACCGCGCCCAGTGCCTGTTCGGCGATACGCAGCGTGATCTGTGTGGCGTAGGTGCCGGTGCGCGGATTGGTCTGCACGGTGATCACCGGCCGGTCGACCTTTCCGGATACCACACCGGAAGCGCCGAGGATCGCGAGCCGCTTGGTGAAATCACTCGGGATGACGATCGCACCGTAGATCTTGCCGTCGCGCATCAGCAACTGCGCTTCGGTGATGCCGATGACGCGCAGGTCGACCTTGTCGGCCGGGATGTTCGCGGTGAGCGCCGCGGTGATCTGGTTGCCCACGTTGGCCGGTTTCCCGGCGAGTGTGTCGCCCGCATCCTGGTTCACGACGGCGAGCGGCAAGTCGTGCAGATTCTTTTCGGGGTTGACGACGTACCCGAGATACATCACCGATAGCAACGCCATGAGCAGCGTGACGACGACAAGGGGTCGGATCCAGGTACGGATCCGCGTGGGTTTCGCTGCCATGGAACCGGCTCCTCTCGCGGCGGACAAAAGACTGCTCGGCGGCGCGGACATATTCGGCGAACTGCTGGTTATCTTCACCCGTGCGCGCGGACATCCCGAAATCGTGGTCCGGAGTTTCGCCGGGAAACCCTGCGCGTCGTCGATCGCGAGTGGCAGGCGCTCACGCGTCGATCGCCGCGGCCAAGCGGGGCAGTTGCCGCAGCGGATTGATCCGCTCGACCTCCATCCGCTGGTCCGCGTCGAAGATGTCGCTGAGTCCGGGGGCCGGATCGTGCGTGCCGGTCTGCGGCAGGGTGAGCGCGCTGAAGGGCCAGTCGGAACCGAAGACGACGTGCTCGCGCTTCCCGACGGCGAGCACGCTCGCCATCGCCGCGGCCGATCCGCTGAGCGCGGTGTCGTAGTAGAAGTTCGCGATCTGGCGTTGCGTGTCGAGCACCGACGGCCTGGGCAGATCGTCGGGCCACAGTTCGCCGAGCACCGTTTGCGACGCGACGCTGACGCGGTGGGACAGGAACGGAAGTGTCCCGCCCGCGTGCGCGAGCTGGAAACGGATGTTCGGGTAGCGCTGCGTCGTGCCGGTGGCCATCATCAAGGTCGCCGCGCGCGTGGTGTCGAAGGTGAATTCTTCGAGGAAGTCCGGCAGCGGCAGCTTCGGTTTGGCCTCGGCGGGGATGGCGGCCGGATGCACGAAGACATAGGCGCTGCGTTGGTTCAGCGCGATCAGCAACGGCTCGAAACGCGGATCACCGAGGTAGACGCCGTCGTAGGCGGACAGCAACACCACACCGTCGAGGTGCAGTTCATCCAGCGCGTAGACGGCTTCCGCGACGGAGGCGGCGACGTCGGGCATCGGCAGCACCGCGAAGGCGCCGAATCGCTTCGGATGCGTTTGCAACAGCCTTGCGGCATACGTGTTGCAGTAGCGGGCCAGGTCGTTCGCCTCCTTGCCACGCAGGAACGACACGCCGGGGTCGGACACCGACAGCGCCTGCGCCTGGATCCCGTAGTAGTCCATGAACGCCAGCGCCTGTTCCGGGGACCAATCCGGCGTCGGGTATCCGCCGATGGTGACGTGACCGTGGTCGAGCAGCGCCGCACGGTAGTCCGGTGGCAGGAAGTGGGCGTGCAGGTCGATCCGGTAGGTGCCCGACGGCGCAGGTTGCCCGGTGCGCGCCGGGTTCGCTCGAGCGATCGCCGCTGTCGCGGCCACGCCGAGCGTCCCGGCGACGACGCCGCCCAAGGCGCGGCGCCTGCTCGTCTTCCTGCGGAATCGGGAATCGGTCATGAGAGTCCTCACTCGTCCGGACGGGGAAACGGACCGGTCCACCGGTGCTTCTCAGCACCACCGGACGGCATTCGATGAAATCATCAGCTACGATGAAATTGTCGTCAAGAGTAAATGACGAATTAGTCAGTATCGTGGAGAGAATCACCTGTCGACGCGCGCATGCGCGGAGACGAACCGCCTCGGAAGACCGCCCTCAGCGGAGATGATCGGCTCCGGAGCCGCTGAAGTAGATCGAATGGCGGAGGTCTCCGCGATCCGGTCGGAGCTCAGTTGTCGTACGACGCGACGCCGACCGGGCCGACGCCGAGGCACAGGTCTAGCCCCGGTGTCTCGGCGGAGATTCGCAGTGCCGAGCCGCTGCCGACGAGGCGGACGAACACGGTGTTCAGTCCCTTCCGGACCGGCGCCGACTCCGCTTCACCGTGTTCCAGGGCGACGCTGATCCGGCCATCACGACTGGCCACGTAATTGATTTGCGCGGTCCACTTGTTCGCGAGCAGGGGGCCGTCGAGACGCGGGAACACCGGCCTTGTTCCGTCGACGCGGTAGCCACAGCCGGGCTCCGGTCCGGGGAGGATGGCCCGGTTCCACCAGACCGCCGCGTCGACGATCGCACCGTCGTCGGTGATCATCCGCAAGTGCGGTGTCGCCACCGCGAACGTGCCGGGGGCGGCCACGGACGCCAGCACGCTGCTGGTCAGATTCTGCGGATAGGCCATCGGATTCAACACGTTCCACGGCACCTCCTGCTCGAGCAGGGGCGCGCCGTCCCACGCGCGCAGTGCCGATTTCACGTTGGTGACATACGTTTCGGACGGACCGACCCGCCACGATCGCACGAATGTCCAGGTGGACCAGAGACTGCTCGCGACGAACACCGCTGTCACCGCGACCGTCAGCTGCCGGACGGGAAGCCCGATGCGCCGCGGATTCCGGGACGGCCGGGGGCGAGCCCGCACCATGAGCGCGCCCGCGGCCGCCGCGATCACCGCCGAGTCGGCGAAGTAGCGCAGCGACTGCATCAACTCCCCCGCGGTGTTCGGTCCGCCACGAGCCAACGCGACGGCCAGCTGAGCGATCACGACGTAGACGGCGGCCGTCAGCCACACCGCCCCGATCCGCTGCCGGGTGCGCATCGACAGCGCCACCACCGCGCCCAGCGCCAGCCAGGCCGCTACCACCGCCCAGCCGGGGGGATCCGCCCACGGCGTCGACGGCAGCCACCGCTCCCACACCCACGGACCGCCGGACAGCGCGGGCACGATCCCCAGGGAGGCCGCGCCGGGCAGCAGGTCGCGCAACTCGTCCCAGTCGTCGGGCAGTCCCGGCCCTGCGACCACCGCGAGATAGGCGATGGTCCAGAAGCCCAGGACCGCGGACGATCCGATCCACAGCGCCGCGCCCCGCCGCGCCACCACACGAATCGGGGACTCGCCGCCGTCGACATGGCGGACCAGCGCAGTCACGGCGAACGCGACGAACGGCACGACCGCCGACTTCTCGAAGAACAGCAACGCCACCACGAGCACCGCGACGCCGGACAGCGCGTATCGGCGGCGACCGCTCCGCACCAGCGACACCGCGTCCCCGATCACCCAGGCGAGGGCGAATTGCAGCGGCAGTGCGTTGAGAGCGGCGGCCCACCATGCGAAAGCCGGGATCGTCAGGGGGCAGAACAGATAGAAGACCAGCGGAATCAGAAGCGGCCACCGGGGGCCCACGATGAGCAGCAGCATGCGCACCACGGCTACCGACGCACCCAGCTGCATGAGCAGCAGCACCGTCACCGGTCCCGCCCAGACCAGCGGCGCGACCGCGTTCACCGCCCAGGCCGTGACGAAGGCCAACGGCATGAAGTGCCCGTCGTGGTCGTACAGCAGCAGATCGGTGGACCACAGCCCGTAGCGGGCCGCCCGGCCGACCAGGATGAAATCGTCCCAATAGAAGAAGCCGCTGTCGGCCACCCACCAGCGGACGGCCAGCTGCACCACGACCAGGCATCCGGCCACGACGACCACCGGTTGTGCCTTCGCGATCCTCCGGACGCGGCCCAGCGCCGACACCGGAGGAACGCGCGCCGACTCCGGCACGGCGAGCGCAGCAGTGTCCATGCCAACCCACCGTAGCGGCGGTCGCGCCGGGGATCGCGCCTCGACGGCTACGGAGCGTTCATGTGCCCTCCCGCCAGCAGGGCCGATCGCCCGACGCACGGTCTCTTCGACGTCCAGTTCCGCGTCGTCCCGCAGGGCCTCGATCAGCGCGGCGCTGCCCGCGATGCCGGTCCAGGGCAGGTCGGTCTCGGTCGCAACGAACCACGCCCCGTCGGCGGGCCAGATGAGATTCGGGCTGTTGATCGTCCGCGACCAGCCCGGGAGCAGGTCCGCGGCTCCCCCCTGCCCTACCTGGCCGAGCGGGCCCCGCAACAGCAGATAGTCCCGCGCGGGTATGCGCAGAGGCGGCCCATCGATCACCTCCGGCGGGAAGGCCGGTGCGACGGTGGGCGCTGACACGAGATCCGCGGAGCGCCGCCGCGGTCAGCAGAGTGCGGCGTCGGATGGCCGGGGGCGTGGTCCGGCGCGGCCATCTTCCTCCGTCCCCATCGAGGAGAATCCGGCGTCAGTGCCCGACCACACCGCTCACTTCATTCGGTGTGCTCGGCAGCGTGACGCTCGCGGTCTTCGCTCCGGTGGCGAGGTCGACGCGGTGGACCTGCTTCGCGGCGGGTTCCGAGACGTAGGCGACGTCGCCGCGGACGAACAGCGCCGGTCGCGGCTTCTGCCATTCCAGCGGTTCCTGCCAGGAACCTGTCACGGGGATCGTGCGCACGACAGCGCCCGCGACGGGATCGATCACGTGGATGCGGCCGTCGGTGCCGAGGACCAGGGCTTCGCCGTGCGGGCCACGGGCCAGCGAGCGGAAGGTGTAGCTGGTGCCCAGATCGACCAGCCGCAGCGTGCCGGTGACCGTGTCGATCAACGAGACACGCTGCGGGCGTTCGAGTTCGGCATCCTTGTCCTGCTTGTAGTCGCCGAGGACGACGGGCGAGGTCTCGCTGCCCGCCTGGTTGCCGATCCGGCCGTACTCGGTCGGGCCTGCCACCTTGGTGATCGCCCCGTTGCGGTAGACGAGCACGCCGTTCTCACAGCCGAGGACCACGGCCTCGCCCGCGGCGGTCGCCTCACCGTGCACGCCGGGGCAGTCCTCGCTGCGCGCCTTCTCGGTGCGGTTCTTGTCGAGCACCACGATCCCGGTTCGCTTCTCCTCCGTGCCGAGCGTGACGACGAGTTCGCCGTTGGCGAGTTCGATCGCGACGCCGTGGTGCGGGGCGGCCGCGCGGTAAGTGGCGGTCTGCGGCGCGCCGTCTGCGAGATCGGCCGAGTCGAACGCGACGACTTCACCGGTGCCGTCGCTGAACAGCACCGTCCGTCCGGCATGCCGGACCACGTGGCCGGGATGCGTGCCGGGGAACTCGATGCCGGTGAATCCGGCTGTGGCGGCATCGAAGACGCGGAAGCCGTCTTTCGTCGAGACGATCAAATGACGGTCGTCGCCCGCGGGGTTGAGCCGGTTGAAGCCGTCGAGCTCGACCGTGCCCGCGATTTCGAGAGTGGTTCCGTCCAGCACGTGGATTCCGCCGTCGTAGGTGATCGCGACGGGATCGGTGATCCGCGGGGTGTCGCGTTCGGCGGAAGTGTCGGCCCCGCAGCCGGCGAGCACCGAGGCCAGCAGACCGATCAGGGCGGACGATGTGGTGATTCGAGACCGAACGGGCATGAGCTACTCCGTCTTTCGTTCTGGTGTTCGGGTACTAAGCGGTGGCGAGGCCGCGGACGATCGATTCGGTGTTGGCCCGCATCATTTCCAGGTAGGTGCCCGCGCCGCCGCCGGGCTCGGTGAGCGACTCCGAATACAGCGAGATCACCTGCACGTGCACACCGGCTTGCTCGGCGAGCACACTGGCCAGACGGTCCGGCTGCGAGGAGTCGGCGAAGATCGCGCCCACCCCGGCGGCCCGGATTGCTCCGGCGAGGGCGGAGAGATCCGACGGGCTCGGTGCGGCGAGCGTGGTCCCGCCCGGTATCACGGCGCCGACCACTTCGAAGCCGAATCGCTGTGCCAGGTAACCGAAGACGTGGTGGTTGGTGACCAGCTTCCGCCGCTCGGCGGGGATGGTCGCGAACCGCTCGGTCATCCAGCGGTCGAGCCGGTCGAGTTCGTCGAGGTAGCGGTCGGCTTCGATCCGCACGGTCGCGGCGTCGTCGCCGTCGACCTGCTCGATGATCCGGTCCCGGATGACTTCCACCGCCTTGCGCACCCGGCGCGGGTCGGTCCAGAAGTGGGGATCTGGCCTGCCGTCCGCGTCGTCCGTGGAGTAGTCGATCGGATCGATTGCCGCGCCGACGGATACCCCTGCCACTCCGGATCTCGCGGCCGCCTCGACGTTGCGCAGCACACTCTCCTCGAGGCCGAGACCGTTGTAGACGATCAGGCTCGCGCGTTCGAGCCGGGCCGCCTGCTGGGCGGAGAGGGCGAAGAAGTGCGGGTCCGCGTTCGCCGGCATGAGCACGGTGACCTCGACCGCGTCCCCCGCGATGGCGCGGGTGAGATCGCCGAGGATGTTGGTGGTGACGACGACTCCGTCGCGATCGGCGTCGGCATTCGAGCATGCGGTGAGCGCGAGCAGGGCGACGGCGAACAGCGCGCACCAGTGAGCGGCACGTCTCATCGGCCGGTCTCCACCATCGCCGTGGGCACGATGTCGAGGCCGAAGATTCGTGCGGCACGCAAGTTGTCGGCGTAGTCGATCTCGTGGATCGCTCGCGCCGCGGGATCGTTGAGGTAGGCGCGGTGCTCGTCGACGAGGATCAGCGGCGCGGGCGCGCCGTCGAGTACCGGCGCGGTGAACGGTCGGGCCGCGGCGGTCTCCCGTCCGGACACGGCGTCGTAACTGTGCAACAGGCCGTCCGCGGTGAGGACCAGCAGTGGCGCGCCCTCGCCCGCGGTGTTCGCCGCGACCACCGGACCGGTGTCCACCGCGGTCCAGGACTTGCGCCGGACGTCGAGCACCCACACCCCGCGCAGGCCCGCCTTCGCCACCAGCGTCGCGCTGCCGGCGCGGTGGAAGAACGCGGTCGCGCGGTCGCCGTCGGAGGTGCTGTGCGGATAGGGAATCTTCTCGCCGCTGAACACCGCGTTCCGGGCCGTCACCACCAACGCGCCGTCGGCGCAACCGAAGACGACACCACGCCTGGTCACCGCCGAGCCATGCGGACGCGGACACTCTTGGGCGAGGACCGAGGCGGGCGCTCCGTCTCGGGCACGAACCTCGATCCGGTCCCGGGCGGGCACGGCCACCAGCAGGTGCTCGGCGTATGGCACGGCGGCTCCGTCGGCGATCGCGCCGCGCTCTTGTCGCGACCCCGCGCCCAGCGCGGACCGATCCAGCAGCGCTGTGCCACCCGCGTCGGAAACCAGTGCGGTCACCGCACTGTCGGCATACGCGGCCGACACCGGGCCACCGGCGAGGGCGCCCAGATCGCGGACGGGTGCCCGGTAGTAGTGCACATGATCGCCGTGATCGACCGTCCATGCGCCCGCGTCCACGATCCGCACCCCGTCGCGGGCGGACAAGAAGGCGTAGCGCCCATCGGCGGTCACGCGGCCGACGCCTTCCGCTCGGCCGAGATCGATGACGTCCGCGGTGACGAGGTCGACCACCCGCACCGCGCCGGTCCCGCTGTCGACCACGACCAGACGCGGCTGCGCCTCGTCGGCCTCCTGCGCGCCCGCCACATAACCGTGCGGCGGCGTCTCCGGAGGGCCGGTGGAATCGCCTGTCCCGCAACCGATCAAGGGCGTCATCGTGGCGAGTACCAGGAGCACGGCCAGTGGTTTCGGCGTCCCGCGCGAGGACCGGATCCGATCACGCACCCAGGACGACAGCGCCGAGACGAAGAACAGCGCGACGGCCGTCGCCGCGATGGTCGCCCCGGCGGCGGTGTGCGCGTGCCACGAGATCAGCAGCCCGGCGAAGGTGGCCACCGCCCCGAGCGCGGCGGCGGCGAGCATGATCGCCGGGATGCGATGCACCCAGTAGACGGCCGCCGCGGGCGGCGCGATGAGCAGACCGAAGACCAACAATGTGCCGACGATGTGGAACGACGCGACTATCGCCAGGGTCAGCAGAGCGATCAGCGCCACGTTCGCCAGGCGAGGCCGTAATCCGAGGGTGTGCGCCTTGCGCGGGTCGAAGGTCAGCGCGACGAATGCCCGGTAGCCCAGCACCGAGATCACCGCCGCGAGAACCGTGGCCGCGACCAGGTACCACAGGTCACGTTCTCCGACGGCGAGTACGTCACCGAAGAGAAAGCCGGTCAGGTCGACCGCGAACGAGGGCGAACGCGACACGATGATCACGCCCGCCGACAGCATCCCGACGAACAGCAGCCCGATCCCGGTGTCGGCGGCGAATCGCGTCCCACGGCCGAGCACCGAGACGCCGACGGCCATCGCCGCGGCGCTGAATGCCGCGCCCAGCAACAGGTTTCCGCCGAGCAGCGCGGCGATCGCGACGCCTGGCAGCATGCCGTGCGCCATCGCGTCGCTGAGAAAAGCCATGCCGCGCAACACCACCCACGTCCCCGCCAGAGCGCACAGACACGACACGAGCAATCCGCCCCACAACGCCCGCTGCACGAACGAAACCTCGAACGGGGCCAACCACTCCATAACGCAGCACTCTACAATGATAACGGTTTTCATTTCAATGAGTGGTTGGGAGTTACATGCCGCCAGCTGTCGATATCGCCGAGGTGACGGCCGGTTACCGGGGGCATCCGGTCCTGCGCGAGTTCACCGCCACCATCCCGGACGGCCGGGTGACCGCACTCGTCGGACCCAACGGGTCGGGCAAATCCACCCTGCTCGGCGTCCTGGCGGGCGTCATCACACCCAGCGCGGGAACCGTGCGCCGACGACATCTGCGGCGACCGGCGTTCGTCGTGCAGCACAGCGGCGTTCCGGCAACCTTGCCGATCACCGTCCGCGAAACGGTCACCATGGGGCGTTGGGCGCACCGCGGCGCATGGCGGCGCCTCACCCGGGCGGATCGGGCCATCGTGCGCGCGTGCCTCGACCGGATGGCCATCGCCGACCTGGCCGATCGCCGACTCGACAGTCTCTCCGGAGGCCAGCGCCAACGGGCGATGCTCGCACAGGCACTCGCCCAGGAGTCGGATCTGCTGCTGCTCGACGAACCGACCACCGGTCTGGACTCGGCGGCGCGGCGGGAGATCTCCGACGCCATCGGCCACGTCGGAGCGCAGGGCGTGACGGTCGTGCACGCCACGCACCGGCACGAGGATGCCCTGCGCGCCGACCACTGCCTGCTACTACAGGACGGCCGGGTCACCGGCAACGGCGATCCGCGCACCGTCCTGCGCGGACCCACCACCGAACCGGAAGCGGCCGCCGTCGACTAGCGTGGCACTCCGGGCATACCGGCGAAAAGGATCTGAAAGACTTTGGGAGCGTTGAGTACGACCGCCATGGACGGCGTGAAGGGCGCGCCTTCGTTGGTGTCGGTGACCACGTAGTCGGCGTGGCTATCCGGCACCCGGTCGAGGATCCCGGCACAGCGCGGCCCGCCGGTCGCGTTCACCTTCGGCAGATCGTCGGGATATTTGTAGGGCTGCGCGCCGTACATGAAGCTGGCGTTGAAGATGGCTCCGGGTTTGTATCCGCCGATGATGGCCTCGGCCGCGGGAAGGGCTTTCGCGATGCCGACGACTACGCAATACACCACGGGCGAGTAGGTATCGAGCAGTGAGCTGGTCGGCCGCAGGGTCGCGAGCACAGCGGTGAGTCCTTGCTCGTTCTCGGTCAGCGCCGTCCGGGTGGTGTCGGCCAACCCGACGAGGTTGAGCAGCACGGCGTCCAGGTCTTCCGCACCCTGGGCGAGCGTCCCGCTGATCGTGGTGGCGTCGGCGGCCGTGCGCAGCAGGTCGGGGGCGGTATCGGCGTAGAGCCCGGTGACCTGGCCCGCAGCGGACAGGTCCCGCCGCAGCGCGGGCAGGCTCGGGTTGATCTGCCGCAGGTAGTCGTCCGAACGAGCGAGCAGATCGCCCAGCCGGTCGCCACGCCCCTGCAACGCCGTGTCCAAGGCGGCGAGGGTGGCGTTCAATTCGCCCGGTTCGACTTTCGCCAGCACATCACTCAGACGCTGGAACAGTGTGTTGTATTCGACGGTGACGGATTCGGCGCGGATCGTCGAGCCGGGGCGCAGCGGTGTCGGCGAAGGAGCGCTCGGCACCACGAAATTCACGTACTTGGCCCCGAATACGGTGGTCGAGCGGATGTCCACCGTCGCGTTGGCGGGCACCAGCCGCAGCAGTTCGGCATCCAGCTCGAGGCGCAGACGCGCCCGGTCGCCGCGGAACTCGACGGCGCTCACCTTGCCGAGTTCCACGCCGCGCATCCGCACCTTGGCATCGCTGTCGAGCACCAGACCGGAGCGGGGCGTCTCGACGGTGACGGCCACCGTCGAGCGGAAACGTCCGGCGTACATCGACGCGGCGACCGCGACCACCGCGACGATGAGCAGGAGCAACGCCGCTCCGGCGACTTTCAACCGCAGTAACCGCCACGTCACCAGCACGGTTTGGCTGCCGAAACTCATTCGAAACCACCGATCACTTCTCGTCACGGGCCCGTGCACGGACGGCGGCACACCCGCGGCCCTGGCATCCGACTACGGTCGCGGTCCGCGGCTTGCCGGACGCTCGCTAACCGTAGTACTGTCCAGACACGTGTCCATCATAAAACTTGGACACTTATCTGGGGAAGGATTTCCAATGACTCTGGTGAAACCACGTCGGGTATCCGGAGGCGACCACGAGCACGGTCATCTGGAGGAGTTCCGCGTCGACCCGATCGGGCTGATGCGCCGGGTCCGCGCGGAGTGCGGCGACGTCGGCTCGTTCGACCTGGCCGAGCGCCAGGTCATCCTGCTGTCGGGCGCGGAGGCCAACGAGTTCTTCTTCCGCTCCGGCGACGACGACCTCGACCAGGCCGCCGCCTACCCCTTCATGAAGCCGATCTTCGGCGAGGGCGTCGTCTTCGACGCCAGCCCGGAACGCCGCAAGGAGATGCTGCACAACCAGGCGCTGCGCGCCGAACACATGCGCGGGCACGCCGCCACCATCGCCCGTGAGGTGCAGCGGATGCTGGCGCGCTGGGGTGACGAGGGCGAGATCGACCTGCTCGACTTCTTCGCCGAGCTGACCATCTACACCTCCTCGGCCTGCCTGATCGGCGTGAAGTTCCGCAACGACCTCGACGACCGCTTCGCGCACCTCTACCACGACCTGGAACGCGGCACCGACGCGCTGGCCTACGTCGACCCCTACGCCCCGATCGAGAGTTTCCGCCGTCGCGATCAGGCGCGGGCCGAGCTGGTCGAACTGGTCCAGGGGATCATGGACCGCAGGGCCGCCGACCCGCCGACCGGCAAGGACGACCGGGACATGCTCGACGTGCTCATCTCGATCCCGGGCGACAACGGCGAACCGCGCTTCAGCGCCAGCGAGATCACCGGCATCTTCATCTCCATGATGTTCGCGGGCCATCACACCACCTCCGGCACGGCGGCCTGGACGATCATCGAACTGCTGCGCCACCCCGAAATGCTCGACCGAGTCGTCACCGAACTCGACGAGCTCTACGCCGACGGCTCGGACATCAGTTTCGGCGCGCTGCGCCAGATCCCGATGCTGGAATCCGTGCTCAAGGAGACGCTGCGCCTGCATCCACCGCTGATCATCCTGATGCGGGTGGCGCGCGGCGAATTCGACGTCTGCGGTCATCGGATCGAGCCCGGCGATCACGTCGCCGCCACTCCCGCGATCTCGAACCGGATCCCGGAGGACTTCCCGGACCCGGACGCTTTCGATCCCGGACGTTATATCGATCCCAACCAAGCCGACCTCGTCAATCGCTGGACCTGGATTCCGTTCGGCGCGGGCCGCCACCGCTGCGTCGGCGCGGCGTTCGCGTTGATGCAGCTGAAGGCGATCTTCTCGCTGCTGTTGCGGGACTGGGAGTTCGAGATGGTCCAGCCGTCGGACAGCTACCGCAACGACCACTCCAAGATGGTCGTGCAGCTCGCGCAGCCCTGCACCGTCCGTTACCGCAGGCGCCGCGAGGACGACGACAGCTGACGACGTGGCCGGGCACGCGAGAGCTCCCCGTCGCGTGACGGGGAGCCCGCGTCCGGCAGCTACTCGTAGCGCACCCGCCAGCTCTTGATGCCGTTGATCCACCCGGACCGCAGCCGCACCGGATCGGACACCTGCCGCAGGCCGGGCATCGCGTCGGCGATGGCGTTGAACATCAGGTCGATCTCCAGCCGGGCCAGGTTCGCGCCGACGCAGTAGTGCGTGCCGGTGCCGCCGAAACCCACGTGCGGATTCGGATTGCGCAGGACATCGAACGTGAACGGATTCTCGAAGCCCTCATCGTCGAAATTCGCCGAGCTGTAGAACAATCCGAGCCGCTGACCCTGCCGGATCCGCTGCCCGCCGAGTTCCAGGTCCTGCGTCGCGGTGCGCTGGAAGGCGGTCACCGGAGTGGCCCATCGCACGATCTCGTCGGGCGCGGTACGTGGACGCTGCTGCCGGTAGGTCTCCCACTGTTCCGGGTGATCGACGAACGCCTTCATCCCGTGCGTGATGGCATTGCGGGTGGTCTCGTTGCCCGCCACGGCGAGCAGGATGACGAAGAAACCGAACTCGTCGGAGCCGAGCGCCTCGCCGTCGACGTCGGCGTGCACCAGCTCGCTCACGATGTCGCCCACCGGGCAGGCACGGCGCTGCTCGGCCATATTCCAGGCGTAACCGAGGATTTCGGCCGAGGCCATCGCGGGATCGCCGTACTCGGGGTCGTCGTAGTTGAGCATCTGGTTCGACCAGTCGAAGATCTTCTTCCGATCCTCCTGCGGCACGCCGATCAGCTCGGCGATGGCCTGCAACGGCAGTTCACAGGCGACCTGCTCGACGAAGTCGCCGCCGCCGGACTTCCTGGCCTCGTGCACGATCCGCTCGGCGCGCTCGGCGAGCGCGGCGCGCAGGTTCTCCACCGCCCGCGGCGTGAAGCCCTTGGATATGATCCGCCGGATCTTGGAGTGCTTGGGCGGGTCCATGTTCACCAGCAGAGCGCCGGTGAGCGCCATCTGTTCCGGCGTGATGTCGCCGGGCAGGCGGATGATGGCCCCTTTCCGCTCCGAGGAGAACAGCTCCGGATGCTTGGAGATCTCCTTGATGTCGGCGAGCTTGCTGACCACCCAGTAGCCGCCGTCGTGGAAACCACCGGACGTCTCGTCGGATTGCGCGTTCCACCACACCGGGGCGGTCCGGCGTAGCTGAGCGAATTCCTCTACCGGACTTCGGTTCTCCCACAGCGCCGGGTCGGTGAAATCGAATCCGACCGGAAATGCCGGAGCTGCCATTGCTACCTCCTAGATGAAACTGCGAGCCGGTCAGCGCGGCGAAGTGCGCCGCGCGGCGTCGGGATCGGCCTCGGCGGCCGACGCGCAGGCCGCGTCACCATCGCGCAGCCATGCGGCGGCGCGACCAGCGACCAGCGGCAATTCGAGATACGTGCGCACACCCGGCTCGGCGGCGACGACGTAGGGGATCGAGTTCACGCAGTGCATGGCCGTGGCGACGATGCCGGGGTTGCGCACCAGACCCGCGGCGGCGCTGTGCGCGTGCATACCGGTGAAGGTCACCGTCGCGCCGGGATCGCCGACGATCTCGACCTCGTATCGCTCTCCCACGGGTCCGAAGGTCCAGGGCGGGTCGAGGTTCTCGGTGCCCATGAACCAGTTCACCGCGGCCGTGATCACCGGAATACCGCGAACGGTCCCTTCCCAGCGGAAGCGCTGCGCGGCGACGCGCCCGGGCGCGATCGGGCCGATGGGCGAATCGATCGGCGCGGTGGCCACCGCCATGTCGTGCGTCACAAGCAACCGCTCGTCGAGCGCGATGCCCAGCGCTTCGGCGATCATCCACACCGACTGGCTGTAGCCGCCCGCGAGCACGTTCGCCATGACGCTGGTCGCGGCCTGCTCCGGCGTGGCGCCGAACAGCATCCAGTCCCGGACCACTTCGGGCGCGCCATAGGTGCGGATATCGGAGAACTCTTCGGCGCGCACCGCGGTGATCGCCCCCGAGAGCGCCGACACCACCAGCGGGATCTTCTCGGTGATGCCGCCGGGATGTATTCCGGTCCCGTGCAGCGTGACTCCGGCGGCTCGGCACAGCTCGTCGTACCGTTCCCGCTCCGCGCGGCGCGGATGGAACCAGCCCAGCGGTGTGACGACGTTCTTGCCGGACCGCAGGATCGCGCGCACCGTCGCGGCGTCGGCCATGAACGGGCTGTAGAGCACGCAGTCGGCCTGCGTGGCGAGCAAGCGGTCGGCATCGGTGGTCGCGCGCACCCCGACCGGCGGGCGGCCGACCAGCTCGCCCAGGTCCATGCCGTCCTTGTCCGCGCTGTGCACCCAGGCTCCGGCCAGTTCCAGCTCGGGATGGTCGAGAATGCCCTCGATGGCGGCCCGCCCGACCCCGCCGGTCGCCCATTGGATCACCCGGATCATGTCAGTCCGCCTTGTGGTCGGGCCCTCGCCCGGCCACGTACTGTTTGGCCCACCGGTAGTCGGGTTTGCCGCTCGGAGCGCGCACGATGGTGTCGGCGACCCAGACCTGTTTGGGCACTTTGTATCCGGCCAGGAATTTGCGCGCGTGCGCGTGCAGCTCGGTGAATTCGACCGGCCCGGACAGCGACACCACCGCGGCGACCTGATGCCCCCAGCGCTCGTGCGGCACGCCGATCACCACCGCGTCGAAGATCGCGGCGTGGGTCTTCACCACGCTTTCGACCTCTTCGACGAACACCTTCTCGCCGCCGGTGTTGATCACCATGTTGCCGCGGCCGATCAGCGTGATCGACCCGTCGGTCTCGGCGCGGGCCCGGTCGTCGGTGACGACCATGCGCACGCCGTCGACGGACTTGAACAGCTTCTCGGTCTTGTCGGGGTCCTTGTAGTAACCGATCGGCACGTTGCCGGTCTTGGCCAGCCAGCCTTCCGAACCGGGCGCGACGGGGCGGCCGTCGTCGTCCACGACCACCGCACCGCGGCCGGTCCGCACGCGGGGGCCGCGCGCCGGATCGTCGTCCTTCTGGGCGAACCCGATACCGCCGAATCCGGTCTCCGATGATCCGATGGAGTCCGAGACCACCGCCCACGAGAACATCTCCAGCAGCGTGTTCTTCACCGGTTGCGACAGCAGCGCGGCGCCGGAGGCGATGGCCAGCAGCGACGAGGCGTCCACCGGTTCGCTCCGATACGCCTCGATCAGCGGCCTGGCCATGGCGTCGCCGGTGATCACCATGACCTGCGGGCGTTGCTCGGCGACGGTCCGCCAGACGCGTCCGGCGTCGAAGCGGGACTCGAAGATCACGGTGTTGCCCGACCACAGCGCGGTGAAGGTGGGCATCATGGCGGCGGCGTGGATCAGCGGCGGCAGCACCAGCCAGGCACTCGGATCGATCCGGGCGCCGGTGCGGGACTGCTGGAACTCGTCGGCGACCGGTTCACCGGTGTAGAAGTCGATGCCTCCGCCGAGGACGCGCCACATGTCCTCCTGCCGCCACATGACTCCTTTCGGCATGCCGGTCGTCCCGCCGGTGTACATCATGAACAGGTCGTCGGCGCTGCGTTCGACCACCGGGCGGTCCGTCGCTCCGGCGGCGACGGCCGACTCGTACGACGTCGCTACATCGTCGATGTCCGGCGAGAATTCGTCGGCGACGCGAATCATGTGCCGCAAACCGGGCGTTCGCTCCCCGGCCTCCCGGACGGCGGCGCCGTAACAGGAGTGGTACACGAGCACTTCGAGATCCGCGTTCTCGTAGACGTAGGCCAGTTCGGCGACGCCGTACCGGTAATTGATGTTGATCGGGACGGCGGCGAGCTTGAAGCACGCGATCAGCGTCTCCATCGTCTCGATGCTGTTGTGCATCTGGAAACCCACGTGCGTTCCCGCGCCCACGCCGATGCTCGCCAGATGGTGCGCGAGCCGATTGGCGCGGATGTCGAGTTCGCGGTAGGTCACGCGACGGCCGGACTGGATGAGAGCCACCCGCTCGGGCATGGCGTCCACGGAGTGCTCGAAGAGGTCGGCGAAGTTGTTGGCCATGTCGTTCCATCTCTGCGTGGTGCGGTCAGACGACGGTGAGCGGAAGGGGTATCCCCCGGTCGGTGAAGGTGAAGGCCGCGCCGGTGCTGAACCGGGTCAGCGCGACCTCCGTCGCCTCCCGGAACGGTGTGTCGCCGAGCGTGATCGCGGCATGCCAGCCGTCCTCGCCCGCGGTGAGGACCTCGGCGGAGAAACGCGGGTTCACGCCGCGGACCAGGGCGTTCAGCGGCTGCAGGTGCTCGGGGTCGAGCATCGAAGGCCACGTG
The DNA here is from genome assembly GCF_040610355.1 of Nocardia sp. NPDC004168. Taxonomy (NCBI): domain Bacteria; kingdom Bacillati; phylum Actinomycetota; class Actinomycetes; order Mycobacteriales; family Nocardiaceae; genus Nocardia; species Nocardia sp. NPDC004168. Next base: position 52,362 of record NZ_JBEXME010000032.1, read on the forward strand.
CCGTCGGTGTGCGCGCCACTGGCGGCCGGGAACGTCACCGTGACCGTGTCGCCGGCGGGCACGATCTCGATTCCGTTGTACGGCAAGGGATTCAGAGCGGGGTGCAACCGCAGCACCGTCGCCAGCGCGGCGGCGTCGTCACCGAGACCGAGACAATCGCGCAGGCGTTCACTGGTGAGCCCGGCGATGCCCGCGAACTGTTTACGTCCGATCTCCAGCGCCGCGCCGGCGTCCACCCGAGCGCGCACCGCGATCAGGAAACCCAGGGTGAGCAGGTGATGTTGCAGACATACCTCGTCGGCGAGCCGAACCAGCGCGGAGCGGGAGAAATCCGCGAAACGCACATCGCTGAGCAAGGGGCCGGAGTAGTCCGGCCGCCCTTCGTCGGTGGGGTCGATCGCGGCCAGATCCAGTCCGGCCGCCACCGACCCGGCGACCAGGTCGGCGTTGGCAGGCACCGGCGGCGGTACGTGCGCGGGGTCGATCACGACCGTCCACGCGCACACCGGCTTGCGATCGGCCGGACGGCGGGGCGGGCGGTGGATCGGCCGGACCTGGGCGTGCGGATTGGTGGCCAGCGCGGTCGCGTCGAAGGTCGGGTCCTCGATGTCGTGGCACATCGACACGACGAAGTCCTCGCCCATCGGTTCCACGTCGGCGAGCGCACCGCAGTGGTCGAGCCAGAACTCGCCGTGGTGGTGGTCGTCGACTCGGAAACGGAAGTCCATGAACTGCGGTGGAGCGCCGATGTCCAGTTGCAGTCCCTTGAAGATGGTCTCCACGCCGTCACCCGCGAAGCCGAGCGCCCGCTGCATGCGCCGGGTGTAGACCGGGCTGGCCACCTGCCACTCCTCGATGGCGACCTCGGTCATGCCCTCGCGGCCGAACGCGGCGATCGAGTGCGCCATGCCGGAGCGGTCGATGAGGTGCCCGCACAGCAGCAGTTCGGGCAGCAGAGCGGCCAGGGTGTCACGGTCCAGGTCGGCGAAACGGCTCTGAGGTCCGGCCATGTCGGTCACCACAGCGAGGCGGGCGATTCGCCGACGCGATACCAGCCGGGCAGCGGCGCGCCGGAAACCGAGCGCTCGATGCGCTTCTGCATCCCCGGGGTGAGCGCCTTGTCGGTGATCATCTCGACGAACAGCGCCGAGACATTGCCGAAGTCGAAGAAGTCGCGCTGCCAGGACCATTGGAAGTCGCCGCCGTAGCGGAACCAGCTACCGCCGATGCCCTCGGGCGAGTAGTTGCGCCCATCCGGACGTGTCGCCTCGCTGATCTGCTTCCAGAACCCGATGACGGTGCCGGTGCGGTCGTCGACCACGAATTCCTGGTAGGGGTAGGTCCAGCCCTCCAGGCCGGCCATCTCCTGGCCGAGGGCCAGCTCGCGGATCTCGTCGCGTCCGACGGCCATGAATTCCTGGGTGGGTCCATAGTTCCAGCCGTAGGTGGCGTCCTCGGTGTACATCTGCGCGAGGGGCTTCCAGTCCCCCTTCTCCTCGCAGCGCTGGTTCTCCACGATCCAGCGCTGAATCATCTCGTCGAGCTCGGCGCGGTCGAAAGCTGGCATCAGTCGGTACCTTTCGGAGAGGAGTCGGTCGCGCCTTCGTCGGCGATCGACAGGGCTCGAGTGGGGCAATAACGGATCGCGTCCGCCACGGCGGGCCGGAGTTCGGCGTCCGGTACGTCGTGCAGGATCTCGACCTGCCCGCGTCTGGGCACCGTGAACACCTCGGGAGCCTCGGCTTGGCAGACCGCGTGCCCTTGGCACAGATCGAGATCGGCGCGGATTCTCATGACCGGCTCCACACGGGCCTGCGCGGCGATCCCGGCATACGGATCCGGTCGGATGGACGGCTCATCGGGTCTCCACGGTGATGGGTAGGTGCGCGAAGCCACGCACATTGGACGAATGAACCCGCGCGATACCGGAATCGAGGACGTCATAGGACCGCACACGCGACGCGAACTCCGTCAGCGCCACCGTCGCTTCCACACGCGCCAAGTGCGCCCCCAAACAGAAATGCACACCCGCCCCGAAACTCACCAGCCCGGACCGATCGGCACGCTCGATACGGAAACTGTCACCATCCTCGAACACCGCCGCATCCCGGTTGGCCGAACCGATCAGCAACAACACCTTCGCCCCCGCCGGAACCACCCCACCGTGATACGCGAGGTCCTCGGTCGCGGTACGAGCGATCATCTGACTCGAGGTGTCATAACGCAGGGTCTCCTCCACCCAGTCCGACACCAAACCCGAATCCGCGACGACCTTCGCGTACTGCCCCGGATAACGCGCACCCCA
>NZ_JBEXME010000033.1:0-53216 GCF_040610355.1 Nocardia sp. NPDC004168
GGACGCGCAACCAATACCTTCGGCAGGACCCACCTCAACCACACCTGAACCACCAAGACCAGCAACAAGATACATGATCTTTGAGGAACGCAGCATTAGTCCAACCTCACCGAGGGCCGCCACGACCTGGGGCGGCGAATCTTCCATGGTCGCAAGGGTGAAATCTATCGCGCCTACCACGACGGCATGGAAGACCAGCTCAATTCTCTCGGTCTCGTGCTGAACTGCGTCGTGTTGTGGAATTCCCGCTACACCGACCGTGCGCTGGACGCGCTGCGCACCCAGGACTATCCCGTCCGCGACGAGGACGCCGCCCGGCTCTCACCGTTCATGCGCGAGCACATCGGCCTGGATGGGCACTACGCCTTCCATTTGCCGGACTTCGGTGGCGGTCACCGGCCACTGCGTGATCCGGAAGCCTCAGAAGAGTAAATCCCGCTGTGGCTCCCAATCGAGTGACCAACTTGGTCGACTTCCCAACCCTGGGCAGTGGCTAGTTTGTCGGCATGGTTACAGACGCGCTGTGGGTCGGCTTGGAATCGGTGCCGTGGGCAGAACTGAGTCATGCCTATGGATCGGCCCAGGATGTGCCGGAGCTACTGCGCCGACTCCAGTCCGGCGCCGAAGACGAGGCAGCGGCGGCGTTGCAGGAGCTGTTCGGCAACATTTGGCATCAAGGCACGGTCTACTCCGCGACTGCGCATGCGGTACCGTTCCTGGCTCGATTGGCTGGGGCCGGTATTCAGACCCGCGGCGTCTTGGATCTCTTGGCAGAGATCGCCGCCAGCAACGATGAACGAGGGGTCGCCGAACCCGGTGCCGCTCGACACGCAGTCGCACAACAGTCGCCGTTACTGCGCCCTTTCGTGGACGACGCCGATGACCATCTACGTAGTACCGCCCTTTCCATCATGATCGGAACGCAACGCACCGATCTATTTCTGCCCCTGTTGCTCGAGCGGTGGGAGGTTGAGAGCGAGCCGTGGCTGCGGACCCACATCCTCACTACCGCAGGGAAGCTCGACGACCCGCTGGCACGCGAGTTGGTGATCGCGGCGTTGGGACCGGCCGAAGCCCCGCAGACCCGCCTGCGCGCGGCAGCAACCTGCATCGTGGCCGGCATGCCATGGGAAGGTGAGGTTTACGCAGCCGGAACCGCTTGGCTCGCCGATGACTTGATGCACGACACCATCGGGGAGCTGGACCATCACATCACCGACCTGATAAACGCCCTGGTCCATCACTGTGACATCGCCACCGCCGCGGACCTGATCGCCCTCGAGCTCACCAACACGGGCCCTTCTGCGGTGTTGATTCGACGCGGGGGCATGTCCAACGCCGAGCGCCTTTGTGTCGAATTCCGCAGCGCCGCACCAGCACTCATCCCTGTGCTGACCATCGTGGCGACAGAAGGCGTGGTGGAGGAGTACGTCGGACGCCGTGCAGTGAATCTGCTGTGCGCATTTGGCCCCGACGCCGTCCCAAGTCTAGCCGACACACTCGCCACACTTGCTGGACACTTGGAACGCCCGCGCGTCGCCGACGCAGCAGTGGCGTGCCTGGTGCAGTGGCGGGATCCACGGGCGCCCATCTTGCTGGCCCAGGAATTGGCAACACGATCGGCAGCCTTGTCACAGATGGCCGAGGCATGCGCGTCGTTCGAGTTGTCAGCACCCTTGCTCGACGCGATCCGGAACCGACTCTCACAACTGGCCGAACCACCTTCACCCCCTACCAACCACTACTCCCGTACCAGTCGACACAACGAGCTCATCAACCTGTTCCGGATACTTCGCACGTGGGCATCATGCGCCCACGCCGCCGGACCTGAAGTACTCAACCTCCTCTACAGCGGATCGCTGAGCCGTATTCAAGCGGTGGCCGCGCTCACCGCGTTCGCCGCGATGGGCGGCGAGCCGCAGTGGACTGCTAATCGGCTCACGCAGGTTGCCACCGAGGGAACAGGCTTCACCACCCTTGATGCAGCGACTGCCTTGCACGAGCTGACCGGACGCACCGAGGTTCTGCTGGCAGCCATCGAGAATGGGATCCGCAAGCGCTCTGTCGACCGAATGACGGCAGAGGCCGGCCTGTCGCTGGCTCCCTCCGAACGGCTGGTGAGCGTGTTGGCGAATGTGGTGTCTCAACCACCGTCACTGGATGCTCCCGCATACGAATTCAGCGAGCATGTGCAGATCGGGCGGTTGTGGGTGCATCACGGCGGCGAACCGGCAGCGGTTCTCCCCGTCCTGGATCGGGTGTTGCACCGAACCATTCGGACCGACCTCTGGACAGTGATCGACGCCACAAACTTGGCCGCACGAATCGGTTCAGCGGCCGAGGAACTACTGCCTGCGCTGGTTTCGCTGCTCGATTCCCCCCGACTCCGCCCAGCCGCAGTACGTGCGCTACTGAGTATTGCCCCGGCCCAGTACAACACCGAGAGAGCCAGAGCAGAACTGGTCGACATGATCGTGGGAGACCTACCGAACACCGACTCCCTCTACCAGCAACAGCCCATCGAGCTGTTCGAAGAGCTCGGCCCCTCGGTCCTAACCCCTCATGTCGTGGATGCGCTGCGGAAACTCGCCGTACAAGACCGCAGGATGGTGAGGGCCAGTTCAGCCCCTGAATCCGTTCAGAACGACGAACGTTTCCGCCGGAGCATCCTTGCGATCATCTCTGACCAGACGCTCTCCACGTCCTGATTCCCTTCGCCTCTGCGGACCCACGCCGATTCTCGGAGGGCCGCTGAACTGTCTGCCGAGCTCAAGCGTCCGCGGTTTGGTCAAATGAGGCACCCCTCAGCGGCTTCGCCGGGCGGCGGGATCGGTCTTGGCCTGCCATGCCATCAGCGATTCCGCCGAAGGTATCGCGTATTTGGCCAGCGACCGGACCGAGGAATGCCCACTCATGCGCATCAGCATCGGCGTGGACGCGCCGTCCTCGGCAGCGTGAGTGAGCTTCGAATGCCGCAGCTGATGCAGCGTGAACGGCCCGCGCGTGAACTCGGCGGTGTGGTTCTCGAACACCTCGAGGGCCCGCCGATACGACAACCGCGCCCGCCCGGTCCCGGGATCGATATCCGCCTTGGCCACAATGGGTTTGGCCTTGCGATTGGTCAGGAACACCGGGCCGGTGCGGCGGCCGGCCAGCAGGCGCGGCAACAGCCGGGCAGTGCCGCTCTGCCAGGCCACGATATCGATAGCCCCACCCTTGCGGACCACAGTCGCGCACCGATTCGGCCTGTCCAGATCCGGAACGTCCAGCGGCAGTATGTCTTCGACGCGGGCGGCGGTTTCGTAGAGCAGGTGCCACAGCACGCGCTCCCGCAGCGGCGCATCACCGGTCAGGATCGCGGTGATCTCCTCACGGGTCAGAGCCTTGGAACGATCCTGCGGCACTGTCCGCGATACCAACCGCGACAACGGATCCCCGACCAGCCACCCCTGCGCGCGCCAGTACTCGCACGCCGAGCGCAGCGCGGCCAAGCGGACATTGAACGTCTGCGAGGACTTGTCACCCCACGTGAAGGTGAACCAGCCGCCCACCCGCTCAGGCTCCAACATGCCCGTATCCGAATCGAATCCGAAAGCACAAACCAGCGCGTCGAGTGCGGTCGCGTAGCCGCGGCGGGTGTTGGCGACCGGGATCGTGTCCAGGAAAGCGCGGACCGCGTCGGCAAGCCGCACCCCGCCACGCAGCACCCGAACCGCCCCGAGGTCCGGTGTCAATGTTCGAACTCCTCTGCACCATTGTCCTGGGGGTCGGCTCTGTTTGCAGTGGACTTCGAACATCGGCGTGTCGCGAACTCGTCTGCACTAGTGTGCTTTTCGTTCGACGTCGTGTGCACGAGAGAGCATCGGTATGTCCGCCGATACGGCCAAGGCCGTGGACCGCGGTGTGGTCACCGCAGATGAGTCGCACTGGCAGTCGGCGGTGCACCGAGCGGAGGTGATCGGCCGCCTCGCGTACAACGATCGGGTGAGCGTTGCTGCCGCCGACAAAGCCGGAGCAGAGCTGGGCTTGAAACGTCGGCAGGTGTATACGCTGGTGAAACGGTGGCGAGCCGGGGACAGCCTGGCCTCGGATCTGCTGCCGGGCACCTCGAGCGGTGGGCGCGGTGGTGAGCGACTGCCCGATGAGGTGGAGGCGATCGTGCGGAGGGTGTTGCGGACGAGGTATTTGACGCGGCAGCGTCGTTCGGTGGCGGTGATCTGCCGGGAGATCACCCACGAGTGCCGGGCCAAGGGCCTGCGCCCGCCGTCCCGGTCGGCGGTGGTGCGGCGGATCGGCCGGTTGGATCAGGCGAAGGCGGTCACGGCGCGGGAAGGGGCCGACGCGGCCCGCGCTCGGCGGGCGGCGGGTGGTTCCACGCCACCGGTGCAGGGCTGCTGGAGCGGGTGCAGATCGATCACACCCCGGCGGATGTGATCGTGGTCGACGAGCTGCACCGGCTGCCGATCGGCCGGCCGTATGTGACCGCGGCGATCGACGAGGCCACGAAATGCGTTCCGGAACTGGTGATCACCCTGGAGACACCGTCGGCGACGTCGGTGGGCCTGTGTTTGGCGCAGATGGCGATCGACAAGCGGGCCTGGCTGGAGCGCCTCGGCGTGGATGCGGTGTGGCCGATGAGCGGCAAACCGGCCCGGCTGTATGTCGACAACGCCGTCGAGTTCAAGAGCGAGGCCCTGCGCCGTGGCTGCGATCAGCACGGCATCGGTATCGGCTACCGGCCGCTGGGTGCCCCGCACTATGGCGGCATCGTCGAACGCCTGGTGGGCACCATGATGCGGCTGACCCATGAGCTGCCGGGCACCACGTTCTCCAACCCGCGTGAGCGCGGCGACTATGACAGTGACGCGAAAGCCGTGCTCACGCTGACCGAACTGCAGCGGTGGATGGCGCTGGCGGTGGCCTGCTACCACGGCGAGCCGCACGACGGCCTGGGCGGGCGCACGCCGGCGGGGGTGTGGGCGGAGCTGGCCGCCGAGCAGGGAACCCCGCCGACGGTGACCAACGAAACCGCGTTCCTGGTCGATTTCCTGCCGGTAGAGCGGCGGTCGCTGACCCGCAGCGGGTTTCGTCTCGACCACGTCCAATACTATTGCGACGCGCTGAAGCCGCTGATCGCGCGGCGGGAGTTGCTCGGCAAGTTCGTGTTGCGGCGCGACCCGCGCGATATCTCCCGCATCTGGGCACTGCATCCGGACACCGGTGAATACCTCGAAGTGCCGTACCGGACGTGGTCACGCCCGGCGATCAGCGTGTGGGAGCAAACCGCCGCGGTGGCCCGTTTGCGGGAGCAGGGCCGGACCGAGGTCGACGAGAACGCGCTGTTCACGATGGTCGAGCAGATGCGCCACATCACCGACACCGCGACCGCGGCCAGCCGCAAGGCCCGCCGCGACGGCCAGCGCCGCCGCAACAACACCGCAGCGCGGCGGGGCGCGGATCCGGTTGTGCCGCCGCCACCCGACGATTCGGCGGCTGGGCCGGTGGCCCCGTTCGAGGTGATCGAGCAGTGGTGAGCGGCGATCCGGATCTGTCGCATCTGCATCCGTCGGCGCGCCCGATCGCGATGCTGCCGGGCCTGGAGCGGTTGCGGTACGTGCGTGGGGACCGGTGGATCGGCTACACCCGCGCAGCACATCGCATCTGCTTCGGCGCTCATCAGTGAGTGAACGACCGTCGACAGCATCTCACGCAGCAGGTCGGGGCTGGTTGCGGCGAGTTGCTCGGCGAACGACTTGCCCGGGTCGATAGGCTCGATCCTGGTCATCGCGTGAACTTTCCCTTCGTTGAGCTTGGCGGTTCAAGAAGGATCACGCGGTGACCGCCCACTCTCCGGCTACGATACGCTCACACGGTCGCTACGGAGTCGCTGATACACCACTCTGCTGGACGCAACCGCCCGCGACACCCCGTGTGACGAAGCGGCACATCTGTCCCACCCCTTGGGTTGGGTACCTCTCACCGGCAGAAGGCGACCGGCTCCGACCCAGCGGAAGCAGCCTGGGCGAAGCAGCAACGTGTCGGCAGAACTTGTTGGCGGCGGCCGGGTCATCCGCAGCTGTTGGCGGGCCCTCCGACTTCGGCCGCAGATGCCAGCGCCACCATTGCCTCGATCGGTGCCCGTCGCGCTGCATCGCCGACCACGGTGAGCCCCACTGAGGTCGTCCACGCCGCGATCCGCCTCAACGATCCCGGAGGCCGCCCCCGCATTACACACCAGACACCTGCCAAGCCTGTGCTACCGGGGCCCGTGCGGGTGCGGAAGTCGGTGACGGGCCCACCGGTCGCAGCCGTAATGACACTCGTCACCCTTTGACGACGGCATTCGGCTAGACGCCTTACCCCCTCCGCAGCGCAGCAACAGGTCATCCGCCCGGCCAGGAGCGATCCAGGCATTGATGTCGCCAGGAGCCACCACAACCCCGGCACCGAGTGGCGGGGTGCCGAAGATCCGACCACTTCTGCAATGCCCCATTGGAGATGGGACTCGGCCACAGCCAACCCTATGTCGCCCCTCTCGCCGGTCGACGGTCTCCAACCTCGGCCGTTCCTTGACGCAGGATCTCGGAACCTGATCGAGGTGTTCTATCGGATGACGAGTACCGTTGACCGGAAACTGCACGAAATTTGTTGTCGCGTAGAGATACTCGTCACGCGCGCCAAATTTGCATCGGGGAAGATGGTCGTGATGGGGTTCGCTCCGTCGCTTCGGCACCGTGTCATTGGCGAGTCAAGCGTTGGGATCACCGACACAACGATGCATCAGCGCGAAAGAAGCGGAAATGACCTTCGAAAGTATTGCGCCACAATATAAAACAAGTCCATCGGCTAGGACTCGATACTTCATGGACGCCCCGGCGGCGTCGGACGAGCGCACCCGTAAGAGCGATCTCCGTGCTCCAAATTTCCACTCCTGGGAACATTAATAGTATTACCACATGGAAACCTCCGATCTCTGGAAATGGAACAAATCAGCACAGTTCGGCCGGAAATTCTTCCGAGAACGCAACCCGAAGGAAAGTGGACTGCGCGTGGCCCTCATCGGGAACTGGGGTTACGTCTGGGCAGCAGTTTGCAGCCTGATCACCTTCACCTTGCTGTTCCAGCCGTGGCTCACCGCCTCCGGCCCCAACGGCAAAGCCGAAACCAACGCTTTCGGTCGCATCAACGCGACTACCCGATACCTGACCGTCTGGTCGTCGCTGAAACCAATGCCTACAGCTCAGATCACCGGCTTCTGGGCGCTCCTGACTACCGCCGCCATCATCATCTGCGTGCTCACCGTAGTCATAAATCTGCGGGCCCGCAACGAACTACTCGCACGCGTGGCAGCGATATCCTCAGTCGCAGTGGCGATCTTCACGGTCTGCACTCTGCTCTATATCAACAGCAAAGCGCCCGAACTCAAGGAAATGACCTCGCGTCGGTGGGATCTGGGCGGGCAACTCGGATCGGTGATGTCCTGGTTGCTCGGCAACGACAAACTTCCGGTACCCGGCATCAGCGAGACCCGTTACTCAACTTCCCAGCTCACCCTCACTGCGATACTTGCCTGCTTCACCTCTATCGGCTCAGCCTTGGCCGCCAGCATCCAGCAAATTCTCAAGGGCACAACCGAACCTTTCCGCCCTCCCCCATCCGACACCGACACCGACACCGACACCGACACCGATGGAACGTAGAGCTGGCCGGACCGTCGGAACAACGACTCTGACTCGCTTCCGGTGGCTGAGCGTGGTCGCCTGATGGCACGGTGCTTGGGTTGGTGAGGCGGAGGTTGCTGTCGGGCTGATGTTCTCGGGTTCGTCGGCGCTGGTGATCGACGAGTCGCCGAGCGGGCTGACAGCGAGTATCAGCCCGAAACTCCGCCGTAACGAGAACGACCCTCTGCTTCAAATCCTGACGATCCGACATAGGTAAGTGACCTCGGTAGATATCTGCCGGTCATTCCGCACTCCACCTTCATTGCGTGCGTGTGAGAGTCGCGCTTGACGACCACAGTTCTCCCCGCGATGGGAGGGTGCCATCCGAAGCCGGTGAGCGCTCCCTTGTCACTGGGCGTTACAGGCACCGCACGAAGGATCACCGTGTCGAAAGCCGCTGTCTCGCGTGATGCGATTCCGATCGTCGGTGCAGGCCCGGCGGTTTGACTCTCGCTCTCGAGTTGCTGCGCTGGGGTGTGCCGTGTCGTGTGATCGATAAAAGGTCTGATCCGGCCGCGACATCGAGATCGTTCACGGTCCTCGCTCGCACTGGTCGGCCGCCGTCGGTCTGGCGATAGGCGCGTCGTCGCCCATCGGTAGGTGCAGTTCCGGAACGACGCGAAGCGATCTCGCGTCGCCGGGCTGCCTCCATTCACCGTTCGGTCGTCGTCGTCGCGGTCCCCGATCTCGTCGGTGCCATCCTGACCTGAACCCATGAGGTCGGTCCACCGACTGTGTGAGTCTTGCCGCCCACGTTGTGAGCGGGAAGGCTCGATGCGATGACCACGAGGAAGAGGCACACCCCTGAGCAGGTCGTGCGCAAGTTGACCGAGGCCGATCGGCTGCTCGGTGAAGACAAGGCCGTCGCGGACGTCACAGCCAAATCGGATCACCGTAGACGGCGACCGAACTGTCCATTGTTGCTGTGGATATTGACGCAATCGCGAACGAGCGCAAACTAACGGCGCCGAGGCAAGCATCTATCTTGACTTCCACCTGGTCCATGGTTATCGAAGCATGCGCCCCCGCAAGAGCTTTTGTGCCGAAGGTGATACTGGTGATGGTTCCGGGCTTGACAGTGGTCGAAATACTCGGCAAGATCAGCGCGCTGCCTCCCACTGTAAAATCGGGCAAGGCACCCACGCTCACGCCGGCGTCAGGGCCGATCGCAGCGGATATTCCGAGAGAAAGCCCGCTGGAAACATCTGCCTGGCAGCCGATCTGGTAACCCAGCTGCAGCGTCCCCGAGTCCACTGCCTCCGCGCCCGCGCCGGTGATATCGGCCGCCGCGGACAACGATACGAACCCTTCGCGCGTGAAAGGCGTTGCAGCCAAATTCGGCACGCGTTGGACATCTTCCGCGGTCTTGCTGACCCGTAACTCCCAGCCGGCCTCGGTGCGTGCGATGCGCGACTTGTCCGCGACCGGATCAGCAGTCGCCGTCGCGACGTTAAGACTTGACGCCGCGGCGGCAGCGATGCCGAGAATCATCAACCCCGAGACCTTTGAAAAAGTCACGATCACCTGTTGCAGCGAAACGCCGCACGCGCCCTCTCGTGTCCGCACAGCCACTCCATCCTTTCCGAGTTGTCAAACAATCGACTGGGCGCAAACATCGGGTAGTCGTCGACGGGTGTCGAGACCGATCAGGGCCCCGAAACCTCCGCACCGGCAGGCAGCACGGCCGACAACATGCCGTTTCGTTCGCTGAGAATTATCAAGACTTTTTCAAAGCCTGCAGTTCGCTCGGTATGGGGGAAATACCTACAATCACCGAGTGGTACGTCCGACCTAACCATTGCCATCCCTCTATTCGGGGGCGCGACCCCACCAAGGTTGGATACCGAGATCGTCCGCGATGGCGCCTGCCGCGTTGTAACCGCACGCACCGCCGATGGACCCCCCGGGGTGAGTCGAAGCACCGCAGAGGTACAGATTGTCGAACGCCGTCCGGTAAGGGGGGTACTCGTGGAAAGGCCGGAACACGCCCAGCTGGTCCTGGGTCATCTCACCGTGGTTCCAATCGCCGTGACGCATGCTGGGCATGACTCGCTCGATGTCGATCGGGCTCGATATATATTCGCCGACAATCATTTCAGGCTCGAGCCCGCTGTCCAAGTATGGCCGCCAACGGTCCAGAACGAGCTGCGCGTAGTCGGCCTTGATCTGGTCCCATGCAGCCGATCCGCCGTCACGTAGGTCGTACGGTGCGATCTGTTCGCAGAAGCAAGCTTCGCCTCCACCGGGCACGAGACTGGAATCGAAGGCCGAGGGGTGGACAGTGAACAGGCCGGGAGATCGCGGTGGTAGACCTAACCGACAGTCGGATGCGTTGTCGTCGAGCACGTCGAGCGACTCGCAGAGCGACACGGCGAAGCAGTTCTGCAATCCGGGTTCCCTGTCGGCGGCCTTCCACCGAACCGGCTCTCGCAGGGCGAGGTACAGACAGAACATCGACATTCGGTCGTAACGCCAGCGTTTCACTGCGGGGCGGAATTCGATAGGCAGGTCTGCCTCGCCGACCAGATCCAGGAATGTGTGCTTCGGGTCGAGGTTGGAGACCGCGATTCCGTCGACAGGAATCCGCGTCGAGTCGTCGAGCACGACCGCAGTGATCCGATGGTCGCGGACCTCGATCTGCCGAACCGGGGAATCGACTCGGATCTTTCCACCATGTTCTACGACGAAACGCGCCATTGCTCGCGCGAGATTGTTGGAGCCGCCCTCGCAGATTGCCCATCCGTACGGTTTCAGCGAGCCGGCGAGCATGAGTGGATAGTTGGCGCCGAGACCGAAGACGTCGCCGGTACCTGCCAGTTGGGCTACCCAGAAACCCAGCCAGGTCTGCACCTCGGGCGACTCGAACAAATCTCGAGCCAGGTGGTTGGGTGTCGTGAGGAACTGGCGGACCAGGTCGAAGCCACCCGCGGCTTCGATCTCTGCCACTTCCGCCGAGGGCGACCCGGGCGGGGAGAACATACCGGGAATCAGCCGTGTCTCCAGCACATGCCGGTACACCTGCATGAGGTCGCGGAAGGTCTCGGCGTCACGTTTGGAGTACCGAGCGATGTTCCGCACTGTCGTGTCGAGATCTCGTGACAGCACCAGACCGTTCCCGTCCGGAAAGACATGCGCGAACTGATTGTTCGGCCAGATGTACCGGGCGCCGCGGCGATGCAACTCCAAGTCTCGATACACCGGACCCATGTGAATGATGCCGTGAAAGTTCGAATGGAAATTGTGCCGAAATCCCGGTGCCGTTACTTCTTCGGTGGCACAACCTCCGCCGACGACCTGACGAGCTTCTAGTACCAGCACCTTCCTCCCGGCCTTGGCGAGGTACGCCGCGCAGGTCAGACCATTGTGCCCGGCCCCGATCACGATGACATCGTATGACTCCATTGCAAGGCTTCCTTGTGTTGCGAAGGGCGGAATACTATATAAATCGATGTCCGCCGTCGACATTGATGAGTTGACCAGTGATGAACGAGGCTTCCGGACTCGCCAGATAGCTCACGCATGCGGCGACATCTTCCGGTTTGCCTCTACGTGGGATGGACTGTTCGGACACGATGTCGTCGAACAGCGCCCGTTCTTCGGGCGACGCCAGAACTCCGGGAGTCTCGATGAACCCGGGAGCCACCGAATTAACGGTGATCCCGTGTCTACCAGCGCCTTTCGCAAGCGATCGGGTGAACCCGATGATCCCGCCCTTTGACGCAGCATAGTGCGTCAGGTCAAAATCACCCACGAAAAAGGCCGACGACGACACATTGATGATCCGTCCGTAGCGGCGCTGCTTCATCCAGGGGTACACGGCCTTGCTGCAGACGAAGACCGAGTCGAGATTCGTCGCCAGTACCCGCCGCCAGGCACCGAAGTCGAGTTCATCGAACGCGGCGTGTGGGAAAATCCCGACGTTATTCACCAGGATGTCTATACGGCGGTGGCATCGGACAATTCTCGACACCGCAGCGGCGACGGCGTTCGGGTCGGTGACGTCCACAGCGGCTTCACACCCGATGTCGAACACCTCGACAGTCACTCCGTCGCGTGTCAGGCGGTCGGTCACCGCCTGCCCGATGCCCTGGCTACCTCCGGTGACGACAGCGACCGGACCCTTGTGCGCGGCGGTCATCGCGGGATTCGTCCCACTGTGCGGACGACGGGAGGCGCCATCGCGGCGATGCGCGCGACCAAGTCGTCCGCACACAGTTCTTGTTCCGGCTTCATCAGTGCACTACGCAGAATGCGTCCGCTTGGAGCATCGGGGTCGAGACGGTGACCGCGTCCGCCGAATCCGGCCGCTTCCACTCGAAGTGTGCTGAGGAATATGGCCTCTGTCGGGTCGGCGGACATACCGTCGGCGACCATCCGGCGGGAAGCGGCATCCACTTCCGACACAGAACTCGCAGCGCTGGGAAAATAGGTGACCACATCCAGGTCAGGTTGCTGGTAGAGCGTCAACGCCGACGATTCCTCCACCTGGCGCGTGAAGCGAAGAGCGGCGCGCCGAGTGGATGCGAGCAGCGCTCCCAAGCCGTCACGTCGCAGGGGAAGCAGCTGCAGGGTGGTCCAGAGAGCAGCGGCAGAGGCACCTGATCTGGAGCACTCCAAAGTGATCTCGCCCAGGTGCGGCAGCGCACCAGAGAACATACGCGTGTACGGCGAATCGTGCCGATAGTGCCGTGCCACCGCCGGATCTGCGAACAGCACCGCCCCGCAGCCGTACGGCTGCAGCCCATGCTTGTGAGGATCGACAACGATCGAATCACACGCACGGATCGCCCGCCATGGCGCGGGATCCCACTCGAGCGCCTCGTCGTCATCGTCCGCCAGCAGCGCGAAGAATCCGCCGTATGCCGCATCTACATGCAGTCGAGTACCGTAGCGCTCCTTCAGAGACAGCGCATCGGCGATGGGATCGATCGCGCCCACACCCGTAGTTCCAGCTGTGAGGACCACCGTGCCGACCGCACCCGTCCGGACGAGCTTTTCTACCGCCGCGAGATCAATGGCGCCGCGCGCGTCGGTCGGCACCCGGTAAGCGGTCATGCCGAGGAGGGCACACATTCGCTCGTGGGTGAAGTGGGCATCGGCGCTGAACGCCACACCTCGACCGGGCAGGGTTTGCCGGGCGACGAACAGTGCTTCCAAATTAGCGATGGTCCCACTGCTGGTCAGGTGACCGATATGGGCCGGTAGCGAAAACATCGCCGCCAGATCCCGCACCACCTCGTGTTCCATCTCTGTCGTCGCCGGACCACCCGCGAGATCGTGGTTGTTCTGATTGAGCAACATCGCCGCGACATACCCGGCAACCGCCGCCGGATGCGGCGCCCGGGTCATCTGGCCCACGTACCGCGGATGGAAGAACGGGGTGCTGCCGCGCAGCCGCTCGGACAGTTCATCGAAGACCCTGCCGAACCGCTCGTCGCTGACGATGGCATCCGGATGCGGCTGGTACCCGCCGAACGAAGCTTCCCACTCCGTTGCCGAATCAACCGCGCGTGCCAGCCATTCAATGATATTCACGTCACTGCGCCCCGCCCTGCGGGAGCTCGGAGGACATCCCGATGCCGCTGGTGCACTCGGCGGAACGTGATTCGGCCAAGTCCTCCGCGCTATGGATGCGGTGATCGGTAATCGCGCCGGCCGAATCGCCAACCGCACGAAACAGGGACTCGGCGATGGATCTGCGCAGTTTGACAGGAAGCGCATGACCGAACCGGGACAAGTATGCGAACAACCATTCACTCTTCCCCACCAGGAAGGGGTAGTCCGATGGCATCATGTTCCGTACCACCAACATGGGCAGCGGAGCGTCCAATGGTCGGAAATCGTGGTTCCACAGCCCAGGCTGCGGGCACCCCGGATAGAACTGGCCGAGCATCAGTCCATCGGCCACGAAACGGTCCTTACACAAGGAATGCATGGCGTCGACCCGGGTGTAGTCCGTCAAATCCCGAAACACCGCCAACAGGGCAGCTTGTGGCGCACCGGAGATCACCGGTCGCGTAAGAGATACGAAGAGGTCGAAAGTGTCGTCGATCACCGATTTCATCCGCTCCGTGGTCAACTCCACGTCTCCCGGTATGACAGCTGTCCACAAAGAGTGATGACCAACAGCCGGTTTGACAAAGGGGCACACCGGCCCATCACGGCCCAAATCACCGCTCGGACGCACCAGATATTCGTGGACCCATACCCGCAATGTCGCAATCGACGGCATTGCTTCATCCGAATCACGCGTTTTGTCGAACAGATCGAACCACTCGACGCGTGAGCGCGCGCCGACGAGAACCCGTACAGACATGACTTGCTCCTACTCGGCAAACCCGGACCTCCTCGCCGGTGCTCTGGAGTGGAACGGCCCGAACTGCAGCGCAGACGCTACTCAGCGGATCAAGCTGGCGACTTCCCAGCACTGGGCATCCGAGCAACCTCGCAGCGACACTCGGTAGAGCCCGCCTGCGCCGCAGCGGTCGATCGCTAGATCGCCGGACTCCCGTGAGCGGATACGTATCGCCTGCGGCTCGCATTTCATGCGGCCCCATTCCCCTGGTCAGCCTGACAGGACATGAACGGCGTCCATCGCCCAATGCGCGCCTCCGGCAGTAGTAGGGATTTCCCCCATACCGCGAGGGCAGGGCTCTTGGGAGGGTTATCTTGTGGTCCCTCCGCCCCACTATCGATACTCGCGCGGTTACCTGCTGGCGTGGCCCGCCGCGCGTGAAGCCGACCGAGCGGCTCCGCGCTGTCCGATCAACACGTACGACCGGATAGCAGAGCATTCGTCGACGGCTGCGACTGCGGCTGCGGTTGCGGTTGCGGTTGTAGCAGCATGAAAACGGTTCGCAGAGGAGTCGCGGCGCCAGGCAACGGGAGCGCGGAATGCTACTCCACCGGCGCCGTTTTCATTGGAACTCGGCGAGGTCCCCGCACTTATAGCCGAATTGCCGCGGTATCCGGCATATTTCGGTAACCCCGACAACAGAGGAGAGCCTGGTGAGCAGGGTAGACGATGTAGTCGCCAAGATCAGTGATGATATGGATTTCTGGTTGACGGGCGGCGTCGGATTCCGGGGCGACGAAGTCCAGAGCGCGTTGAACTTGTTGTCCGGACTGAATTCGACAGAGTTCAAAGAGGCTTTCGACAGACTCCTTATCAAACAGGGATCGGTGAAACAATGGGACCTGAGGAGACAGCTCGCTCAGGACGCCGGCGACCTCAAGAACGATCCAAAATATGCGGAAATCCTCCGAGCGCTCGAGAGTGGTGACCCAACGTGGTTCGTGAAGGCAAAGAAGGCAGCAGAGGATCAAGACGACAACCCGACCCACGGCTTCGAAAAGACTACGGACGAGATAAAGAAAAAGCACGCGTATTATGTCGATATCTATGAGCCCAAGTATGCCAGTGAGGCACTGAAAGAACTGATCGAGAGCGTCGAGTTCACCATGCAGTGCCAACTCGACACTCTCGGTTGCGGCAAGCCGAACGCCGCCCCCGACTTCACCGACTTGCTCGATGGCACGCAGGTCGCCACCGCGGACGGCTGGTCACAATTGAGAACCGAGCACAAGAGCCTAAAAGAGTCACTGGAAAAGGAGCAGGCCGAGTACCTCAGGATACACCAGGACATCACCGGTGCGACATTCGATTCTGCGGTCACGAACTCAGCTCTCTTCAAGAAACTCACAGACATCATCAAAGAACTCAACGAGAATCTCATGCATGGTCGCCCGAAAACTCTCTACCTCGACGGCGACAAGCTGAGCGAGAGCTCCGGGGGCCCACCGAACTGCGAAGTATACATCCTTTACTCCGAGCAGAACAAAGACCGGAGCAGCGACGATTTCGGAAAATTTGTCCTGACTCCGGAAGCGGAACAGCGATACTACGTCAAGTTGATCGACGCCGCGGTGGAAAAATGGGAGAAAGAATACGTGCAAGCGGTCAAGACTTTCCGGGAACTCGCCGAGAAGATAGACAAGGCGAAGCACAGAAAAGTCAACAACGACAACAGGAGTAACACGGACAACAGCGGCGGCGGGCAGGGCGGCTATCCGTATCCGATTCAGGGTGCTGTCACCCAGCCCACCGGATATCAGAACGAGGATTTCAGCTCTACGTACGACGATTTGCTCGGTGGATCCGCGAGTACTTCGGATACTTTCCCGGGTGCCGCTCTGGACGGCAATGTTGGCGACTCGCTGTCGAGCCTCGGCTCTGCTTCCCCTCTCTTCCCGGCCACACTGCAGGGCGGTGCCGGAACCGGGTCGGGCATGCCTTCCGTATCCGCCGGGCCAGCTGCTGGTGGTGGTGACAACGGCGCGAGTGCGTTGAGTCAAATGGCGATGATGAGCGCCCTGAGTGGGATGATGAATCAAGGGAACCGTCAGCCCAGCGACGACCGAGCCAATGAGACGGCCCACGCAGACCAAGATCGGCGTGAGAAACGGGAACGGCAACAGAACTACGACGCTCCCGCCGCCACTGCCAATTCCGCCGCTCAGACGACCCCGCCGGGGGTGACAGCTCCGACGGACCCGAGCACTCCACCACCGGTGACGCGACCAGGTGTAATGAACCCCATCCAAATCGGCGATTCGCTCGTGCAGGTGTCCCAGCCTGCGGTCGCGGAAGCTCTGCGGCAGCAGGCGCAGAACACCGCCATGAACGCAGAGGCCGCGTACGCAGGAACCGCGGGTGAGTCGATACCGGAACGCCACCCGTGGGCGTCGGTCGAGGATGTGGCGACCCTGAGGACGGGCGATGTCGTGCAGTGGGAAAAGCACAGTGCGTTGATTGTCAAGAACGAGAACGGTTTGAACGTCCTGGACAATGGTCTCCTTGTTCACTGGGATTCCAACAATCCGCCGCTGACCGAGAAGTACGGCCATTTCACCGGCTACCGTCACCCGACGGGTTTGGATGTCGATCCCGGCACCGCCGGCCCCGAAGCTGCGGCACCACCTCCGTCGACAGTGAGCGCCGCACCGCCTGCCAGCCCACCACCCGTTGGACCACAGCAGGTCTGAGCAGCCGAAAACTGTGAACCCGAAGCATGCCACCGTGGTCCACACAGGGGCATATCGACTGGTGGGCGATCCGTCAATGCGAAGAGTCGATTCTCGATCAGCGGCCGGTCGCGGCATCCCTGGCTAGATGAGTGATTCCAAGGTCGGGTGGGTTGTGGTGCTGCTTGCCTGACTTTGCTAGTGGTCGTAAGCGGTCAGCGACCGGTGTACGGGTGCGCCGGTTTTGTCGTTGTGCCAGATCGCGGCGGTGAGGGCCAGCAGGCGTTGTAGGACACGAACGGCGACGCCCGCTGGGGTGCGGCCGCCGTGCCGGTTCCAGGTCGAGCTGGGCTTTGAGGGTTTGGTTGATCGATTCGACGACCTGTCGCAACGGCTTGAACAGGCCGGCGCCGGCCCGTTCGGTCTCGCCTTTGCGGGCCGGGCGCAGCAGGCGCAGGCTCCGGTCGGCCAGATGGGTCTCGAACCCGGCGCCGAAGTAGTTCTTGTCCGCGATCAAGGTCTGATGCGGCCGGGTCGCCGTCAAGACGGGGTCGGCGTCGAGGATGCCGAGCAGGACCTCGCGTTCGTCGGCCTTGGCTCCGGCCAGGGCGAACCCGATCGGCACGCCACCGAGAGTGGCGATCAGATTTAGCCGCAGCCCCCAGAAGTAGCGTGAGTGCGCAGCGCAGTACCCGTATTCGGCCCATCCGGCCAGGTCGGAGCGTTTCACCGTTTCTCTCGACCGGCCGCATTCGACCGGGGTGGAATCGGCGACCCATACGTCATCGGTCCACAAGGTGGTGTCAGCGGCGAGCAAGCGGATCACGGTGCGGATCAGGCCGGCGGCGTTGTGCAGCCGCTTGTTGTAGCCGGGCTGCTGAGGCAGATACCGGAACAGGTGTCGCAGATGGGTGCGGGCATAACGTAGCCAGCGGGCTTCGGAGGTGAACCCGAGTAAGGCCTGCATCACCGCCAGGGTGACCAGCTCGGCGTCGGTCAACCGTGGGGCGAACCCGATCGGCGGTCGCCACGGCCGCAGATCCGGGCGGGCGGTCAACCGGTTGTCGGTAGTGACATACAGTGCAGTGGCGAGGGTGTCGATGTCATTGCTCACACCCTTGATCTACGGCACCCTCGCCCCGAAATCACGCCGGAACGCGCGCAAAACCCTTGCCCGGCAACATCTCTCATGATCAGCCTGGCTTCGCGATGCCGACTTTTGCAAGCAACCACCACAACCTGAGGCAATGAACATGCGCATGCACCCCAACTTTTACACCGTTGACCATCGGGGTCCCGGACGGCTGAGCATCATGGCCAAGCCACGCGGCGGAGAGTGGCTCGAAGACGAGATGACCGCTCTGAAGGCGTCCGGTGTCGACCGCTTGGTCTGCGCGCTCACCGCCGCTGAACTCTACGAGTGCGACCTCGGAGCCGAAGAGCGCACAGCACGCGAGGCGGGCCTGCAATTCGTTTCCATCCCGATCGTCGACCGCGGCGTCCCCGACCGGGCCAGCGTGCTGCCGACCCTCCAGCACCTCGCTGCGCAACTGAACGACGGCGCACACGTCCTCACCCACTGCCGCTTCGGCATCGGCCGCGCATCCCTGCTGGCCGCCGCGCTCCTCGTCATCAACGGCACCGACCCCGACACGGCATGGAACCGACTCGAACAAGCTCGTGGACTCACCGTCCCCGACACCCCCGAGCAACGCGAATGGACCAACACACTGTCGCGACGGCCCCTGTCCTGACTACCGACCGGAGATCCACCACACCCCTTGGAATCACCCATCTAGGGCACACCCGGCCATGCACATACGAATCGCGGCATGTTCGCTGTGCCACAAGGATCGTTGGCAGGTGGCCGTCAATCGGGCGGAGGTGATCGGTCGTCTCGCCGAGATGGAACGGATCAGCGCGGCCTCTGCGGACCAGGCCGCTGCCCGGTTGGGGTTGAAGCGCCGCCAGGTATATGAGCTTGGTGAAGCGCTGGCGGGCTGGTGCGGGTTTGGCGTCATCTCCAGCCGGGCAAGTCCAGCGGCGGCCGGGCGGTGAGCGGTGACCGGATGAGGTGGAGGCGATCGTCCGCACAGTGCTGTCGGCGCGGTACTCGAGTAGGCAGCGGCGATCGCTGGGGGTGATCTGCCGCGAGATCGACCGGGAATGCAGGATTCACCGACGCCCAGGCCATCGCCGCGGTCGCCCGCATCACCGGCGGCAACTTCCGACCGCTGCAGCGACTGTTCGCCCAGATCCACCACACCATGAGAATCAACGAACTCCACACAATCACCGCCGACGTCGTCAAACCCTCGTCATCGGCGACACCTGACCGTGCTCACCGGATTGCCACTCAACGGCCCGAGAACACCGCCACTTTCCGCCGCGGGTCACAGCGCTGAGGCGTACCCCAATTGGACATACAGTAGGCACGGCCACTGGATGGGTGCAACCGTTTCCCGCATGGGCGGCTCCGAGCGCGGTGCCGGCTCGGCGCTGTGTTCCCAGCGCTGAAACATTACCGACCGGTCGTCATGTTTATACTCTGCCCAGGTAGGGGGCAATCGTGTGGATGCAGCCGACCCGCAGTCGGGCTCAGCGGCTTGCCGGACCCCTTGGACAGCCCGACCGTGCGTTGGGCGTAGTCGCCGACATTCAGGCGGTCCATCGCCGCGCCCCAAGCTGCGCAGGTCTGCCGGGTCCACTGACCAGGCTAAATGATCTCGGAATGCTCAGCGGCTAGCCACCGACCGGGCTTCGCCATGGCACCACGGAAGATGCCGCGGGCCTTTGGGGTGAGAGTGGATGTCGCATACCAGTGCTCGACCCAATCCGCCCACTGCTGGTGTGCCCGAGAGGCAAAAACACCCCTGGCCCAGACAAATCCGAAACCAGTCCGCATCGGGACCTGCGTGGGTACTGCCTCAACTGATCGTGTCGATCAGTAGTTTCGCGGCCACTGTTGCCCCGTCCGCACGGATCGTGCCGGCCACTGCGCTCGCGCGCGCTCGAGTGGTAGACGTCAATGCGATGTCGAGAGCGGCGGACAACGACGCTGTGCTGGGGTCAGCGTCCTGGAATGCCGCGCCGATGCCGAGATCGGCCACCCGGCGCGCCCAATACGGCTGGTCCATCATCTGAGGCACCACCACCTGCGGCACGCCTGCCCGGGCGGCGGCTGTCGTCGTGCCCGCTCCACCGTGGTGGATGACGGCGGCGACCCGAGCGAAGAGCGCCTGATGGTTGGCCTCGCCGACGGCTATGCAGTCCTCGCGGTTGTCGATCAAAGCCAACTCGGCCCAACCACGAGAAAGCAGTACACGCCGGTCGTGAGCGCGGATCGCCTCGATCGCTGCCCTGGCTATTCCGGCGCGCATCGGCATACTGCCGAACCCGACGTACACCGGTGGTGTGCCCGCGTCCAAGAACGCCGACAACTCGGCAGGCAATGGGCGGTCGTCGGGGACGATCCAGGCACCGGTCTGCACGACGTCCAGACCCGGCGACTGCGACCATGGACCCAGAACCGGGTCCGCGGCCAGCCATGGGCTCTCGGTGATGACGTGGTCGCGTACATCCGCAACCGGCGGTAGCCCGAGCGCCATCCGGCCGGTGTTGAGCGCGTGGCCGAACTCTGCGTTCCAGCCGTGGGTGTCGATTTCCCACAGCAGCTGGTTGCCGATCGCCTCCGGTGCGGGTCGATCGCCCGGCAACGGCATCGGGGGATGATGGGGTGAAGGCAGGCTGGTTGGCTGGAAGCTCACAAACTGGTAGTGGATGCCCAGCTTCTGCGCGATTGACCGGGCCGCCATCTGCGTCACGCCGGTCGCCACCACCACGTCGCATCCCGCGGCCGCTGTGGAGATCGTGTCGAACTGCATCGCGGGCCAGTCGTTCACATACCGCAACAGCTCCGCCCGCGACGGCCTCCCGCCTCGCGAACCGGACTTCGACGGCCCCAGCGGCACCAGCGGCACCCCGAGGTCAGCGCAACGCGAGGCGATATCCGGCGGCGCGCACACCCCCGCTTGGGCTCCGAATTCCCGCAACCACAGCGCGAGCCCCAACATCGGCTCGATATCGCCGCGCGAACCGCTCGCCGTCAGCAACACCCGCACGTCATCACCGACGATCCGTCGCTGGATTCACACGGCTCCACTCGGTCCGAACGAGGTCAACGATGCCGCTCATACCGACTATCATCGAGCCGCAACAACTCGCCGCGACACCACGGCCGTCCCCACCCTTGGGAAAACGACCTGTGCATCACATCCGGTCGCTCTTGTGGTGATGCTCACCTCAACGGTTTCCGTAGTCTTGATCAGCATCCGCAGCGCGGATGACTTCAGCTCCAAGCGGGGCGAGCCCACTCACTGGCTGGCACCACCCGGAGGCCGAGAAGTCCCTTGCCGAGCGTCTGTGCGTCGCGACGGACCAGGAGGAAGACTTCCGTTCCTATGTAGCGAGGAAGTATGACACCCATACCGCGACGCCGACGATCGCTCCTTCGAAGGCCTCTCCTGCCCGGCCCGGCCGCCCAGCGCCAGCCCGATCCTGGTCAGCAGATCCGTAAGCGTTGTGCTGCGCCGCTGATACCGCCCGGCCAGACCATCGGGTTGCTCAGCGAAGATCTTGCGCGGGCAAACAGAGTTCAGACAGCCGAACTTCTTCACCTGCGACTGGATTCGCGCCTCCCGGCCGCCGACGCTGCGATCGGCCAACTGACGGACGTACTGGCTGTGCACCCGATCGGACTCGCTGCCGCACTGCGGGCACGCCCCGGTCACCGAGCTGGTCCGCGCCTCGAACCGGACCGTCGACCCCCGCACCTCCACCCCGTCGATACAGACCCTGGCCAGATGCGGGAACAACACCCGCAGCACCGACTCCACACCACTCGCTATCACCAGCAGCTTCTACAGCGAAAATCACAGCAGCACTCCGAGACCGCTGCACAAGATCACCGAAGTGCGCCAGAGTCTTCGATCTCTCAGTGTGTCGATCACATAGCCTATGCCGCCGTCGGTGTCGGCGGTGACGTAGGCGGTGTGGGTGGTCGGGTCGATTCCCACCTCACCCGAACGGCCACGCACTACCCACGCCAGCATAAACTCTGCCTTCACAGTCGGTAAAAACCAGGGCAAGTACGAGTCGACCTGGGCTCCCACACCGGCTATATCGCCAACAAGGGTGATGGCACAGTGTCGGTAATCGAAGCCGCTCACTCCCCCACCGTCACTGCCACCATCCCTGTCGGTCACAGCCTAGCGGCTATGGGATCGACTGGGCCTCCCACACCGCCTACGTCACCAATAGGGCTGCTGGCACCGTGTTCGTGATCGACGGCGTCACCCACGCGGTCACCGAGCCATCCACGTCGGTCCTCTCCCAACTGCAGTGAAGATCGCCCCGGCTATCCACACCGGCTATATCGTCAACAGCAACATCACCTCTGACGCTCCGAGTGCGCTGCCGCAGGCACAGTGTCGATAATTGACACGACCAGCCACTCTGTCGCCGCCACCGTTGGTGGCTGGGGCCATGGGTATTGTCGTCGGGCGCATCGTCGTGTTCCAGTTTCCGAAAGTGCGGCGGCGCGGCGGTCGGCAGGGATGTCGACCAGCGCGCCGCTCGCGCAGGTGGTCACCCCACGTCTGTGGACATCGCCTCGATGAGCGACTTGGGGCGCATATCCACCCAATGCGTCTCCACGTACTCCAGACAGGACTTGCGGCTGGCGGGGCCGTAGACCATGGACCAGCCGCCCGGGACAACGGCAAAGACCGGCCATAGGGAGTGTTGGCCTTCCGGTTGATCAAGACGTAGAACTTGGCGTCGTCGTCGTCGAACGGGTTAATCATCTCGTTTCCTGCCTGCGTATTGGGTGGGAATGCTGCTATCTATAAGAAGTGCTGGTGCCAAACGTTTCGGGCGCGGCACCGGCAGAAGCGGTCTCGTCTCTACTCCGCGTTCCGAAAATGATCTTCTCGCCAGCGGCGTCGGTCGATTCGTCCGGCGCCGTGAACCAATGGGTGACCTCGCCCTCGGTAAGGTCGGTTTCCAAGTCACCGGTCGGCACGACGGACGGGGCGCCCGCGGCGGCGGAGGTCAGGAACTCCAGCAGCGGGGGGCGGCCGGACAGCGCGATGGTGTACGTGGTCGACGCGTAGTCGATCTCGTGCTCCTCGCGCACACGTTCGGCCTCATCCAGTGCCTCGGACTGGGTGATTGCGACCACCCCGTCCGCCGTGGTGACGACGAACGCCGGGTGCTCCTCGCCGAGCAGGGCGGACCCGGTCGGCGTACGAAACCGGGTGCGCAGCCGCATCGGCGATGTCCTGCTGCACGTGGGCGTCGTCGAGTGCCAGCCAGCGAATGCCGCTGTCGAGCACCGGCACGAGCTGATGCCGAACCCGGCGCCCACCACGGTCAGCTCCTCGGCGGTGAGGTCACCCGCGAACAGGCATGCCGCACCGGCCTTCTGCACCGCCCAAGCCGCAACGACCGCATACACCGAACGCGGCAGCGTCACCGCGACCACGTCGCCGGGTCCGGCGCCGCGGTCGATGAGCACCCGCGCGAGCTGCGAGAAGCGCCGATCCAGCGTGTGGAAGGCGACCTCGTCCTCGCCGGCCAGCAGCGCCTCAAGCATCTATACCTCCTCGTCGGAGTACAGGACGACCGACGCGCCGACGGTCCCGGCGGCGACCAGGCCGGTCACGACGGCGGAGGATCTCGGTTCGCCGCGGTAGGGAATCTCGGACTCGTAGGTGAGTTCGTCCCGGTCGCGCAATTGAGCGGCGGCAGTGGCGAGATCGTCGTAGTTGAGCGTCTGCTCCCCGACGAACGCTGCGTCGGTGCCGTGCAACGGGCGGGTGCGGTCGGCGTAGGTGACTGGGCGTGGTGATTCAGCGGCGATTTCGGCGACCACGGTGGGATCGTCGAGAGACAGCCAATCGATGGAGTCGGCCGAAGGTGAACCGCCGACGGTAAGGCCGATCTTGATCTCAACGTCGCCGGGCAGCCCCGTGTCGAGGGGGACGACGGCGGCGCTGTTGCTTGAGTGAGGGCGGGCGCACTTCGCCGACCGGGATGCCCGCTTCGGCTCCGTAGGAGGATGTTTCCTCGACCGCAGCGAACGTGCTGCCCTCGGCGCGCCGTTGGATCGCGGATCCTCGCGACGGGTTGATCCCTCCTGATCGACGCCGAGAGAATCCCGCACCGAGGAAGTCTCCGATCCTCCGACCGTCGATCGTCGGACGACGAAATCTGGAGTTTGGTGCTTCTGAACCAATCGAGCCCCGGACCGGTCTGCGCCGGTCCGGGGCTCGTTCGGGGGTATTCGCGCCTCTCCACCGATCGCTCAGTAGTTTGACGACACGAATGTACCTCGTTGGGCGGCATATAAGCGAATCGGCCGTATCCGCGGGCCCGCACCAGCCCGCATCGCGCCAACGCGGACTCCAATCCAATCGGTGTGCGATGAGATCCCCTGTGCGCTTGTGTCGCAGAGGCTCATTCGCAATGGCTCGCGATCGGATCGGTTCAATGCGAGTCTATGTGCGCCGCGTGCGGCATCAGGCGGGGTCGCTCCTCCCCTACCTTGAATTGACGCGTCCTCGACAGGACACCGACTCGTTGTCGACCACGTGGACGTGGATGCGAACCGACGCAGGACCGTGGGGAGCCGTCACATAATCTCCTGAGTCCGAGACATGCTGACGCATATCGGGACTTGGCCTTCGCTGCTCAATCAGGTTGCACCACAGTTCATTAGGATCGCTGGAACGTAGGGATTTCCCCCATGCCGACCGTACCGGGGGCATGAAAGATTGTCGACGGCGCAGCAGCCGTCCCTTAGTAGTCGTTGCGCGCTACGAGGAATCTGAACTGCCGCTTTGCCGGATTGGACACAACGATGAATCTCGACACTCTCTGCGGCGCTGATCGGTTCGGTGCTCGCTTCGTCGTTCGAACCATCACCACGCTGCGCCCGACAACACGGGTGGCGGTAGCGTGAATCCTCACCCTACCGTCTGCTCATCATCTCGATGTCTGCGGTGTCTGGTGAGAAACTCTACTGATCAGCGCATCCGCCACACGTCAACATCGAACGAGTGGCGGGCACCGTTGACTTCGTGGGATCTGTCTGCAGCATTGGCATCTTGGAGGGCGTGCGCTCTCACCACCGAGAGCTGGCGTCGAATCACCACGGTCATCTTCGTGTTGTTCACATTGCTGGTCTTTCCAGGGATCGTCGGCGCGGTTGCATACGCGCACACCGGAGGATCGTCGGCGAACGATGGATTGCGATGGATGAATATTCGTGATTCGTTCGGTGTACCCCTGTCGAGCTATTCGTTCGTCACCGACCGGGGCGGCCCCCTGAATCCGGGCGCTACCATCCTGTGGGCGATTCTCGGGCTGGAGTTCATCGGCTACATCACTATCGTAACCTCGGCGATCTGGCTGATCGGCTACGCGCTGAGCTTCCGCTGGATGGATTGGTTCGCGGCGGCCTTACGAGGCGTGGCGGATGCACTGACCGGGCAGATCGCGACGCCGATCATGCTGGTGACAGCAGCGGCTGTCGGCGCCTTCTTCGTCGCCTGGTTCATCGTGCGCGGATACCACGCCAAGGCCGCGGTGCAGGTCGTGACGATGATCGCGGTCGCAGCGCTCGGGCCGGTATACTTGGCCGAGCCTCTCTCGGAAGTGCTGTCCTCGCACGGCTTGCTGGCCCAGGGCCGCGATCTGGGCATTTCAGTGGCCGCGGGGTTGAACGGGCACAATAGTCCGAATCCCTCCCAATTGATCCCGGCGATGCAGGAAACGCTCGCCGATAATTTCGCACGGCTTCCCGTGCAGATGTGGAACTTCGGGCACGTGGTGGACGAGAGCCCGTCGTGCCGCGCCGCCTGGTCGGCAGGCATCCGGGCCGGCGACGACGACCGGATACGCAACGGCCTGAAAACGTGCGGCGACGCGGCCGCGCACGCCAAGACCACCGATCCGAGCATGGGCCAGGTGGGCACCGGCTTACTGCTGCTGCTGTGCGGTGGGATCCTGCTGGTGTTCGCAGCATATCTGGGCATCAAGGTCATGAAGGCGGCGATGGACGCGATCTACCACTGGTTCATGGCACTCTTCGGTTTCGCAGCAGGTGGATTCGTGTACGGGCCGACGCAGACGTTCTTGGTGCGCAATATCGTCGACGGCTTCGTCGCCGCGGCGCGAATGGCCGCCTACACCATCTTCATCGGCGTCTATGTCCTGTTCCTCGGCAACCTTTTTCAGCAGGCCCGAGGGGAAGTCATCGCGGTGATCATCGTCGCGGGCGCCATCGAGGTGATCGCGATATCCCAGCTACGTAAACTCCATCTGAGCCTGAGCAGGGGCAACGATTGGGTGGCAAGTCGCTTCGCGTCGGCGATCCAGGGACCCGCACGCTCGGGCGGTGGTGGCGGCCCAGCACTGGGGATGGGCGGAGCGCAGTCCAAATCCTCGATGCCCGCCGCTGCGCTGATCACCGGATTGTCCGCGCTCAACACTGTCAACATGTCCCCGGCCACCGCATGGCTGGCCGCGGCGACTCCGAACCCGTTCAGTCCGATGTCGCGCCGGAAGAAGCGGAAGGAGCTGGACAGCTTCGTCACCTCGCCGATGATGCGGCAGATGCACGAGTACAACGACTTCGCTCGGTCGAACTGGCGATTCAAAGCGGCCGGGAGGTTGCAGGGCGTGGAAGGTGGAATCACCTCGGCTCTCGGTGTCGCGAATGTTCTCGATGGTCTGGGCGACAGTAAAGTTCCGGATTCGATGATCGCCCCGATTCTGCGGGCGATGCATGCCACGGATCAGCAGGTGGTCGACGCCCAGCGGGCGCTGGCGGTCCAGAAAGCCAGCATGTCGCAGAATCCGTTCGGCTTCGCACCACTGCAGAAGGCCATCGCCGCGGCCTCAGCCGTGGAGAATCACGTGGGCATCGCCGCGCACCCGGCATTCGCGGCGCAGGCTGTCATCGCGGCCGACAACCTCGTACGCCACTCCACCGCGCCGATGAACCCGATACCCAACGACCATCCCCTCGTCCGACGGTTGTTCGAGCCGACGGCACCGACCGGAATCTCCCTGGTCGACGACGAGCATCGGCTGCGGGCCGAGATCAACGCTGACGATTGGCGCAATGCCGGACGAGACGTGCGCCAGCATATCGGCCGCCGCCTCGCAGTGGAGCACCAAGCGGCCGCGCAAACGTACTTCGGCGACCAAAATGACACGAATCGTCAGGCACTGATGCGATCGACAAGGCGGCTTTCGAATCTCGACGGAGTCACATCAGACGTGGGGCCAGTTCCGTGAGATCCGTAGGAGAATGTTCCGCAACGTACCCTGAGCGCACCACGAGATGCCGCTCGGCCGATCCGCACTGTGGCATATCGTGATGGATTCGGCATGAAACGGCTGCCGATCCTTCTCACTTTGTGCGCGCTGCAAGCAGCAAAGGAAACTTGCGATCTCGTGCACCCACCCGGGGGCGGAGGAGCGCTCGATTTCACTGCTGCGGATGCAGTATGTGGATAGTAGCGGTGCCGTTCGCGATCAATTGACCGGTGGCATCGGTAATCCGGCTCTCAGCGACGGCTGTACGCCGTCCGACGTGCATCCCGTTGGCCTCGCAGGTCAGCCGCGAGCCGTCGAGCATCACCAGCCGAATGAAGTTCACCTGCAATTCCAGCGTCGTATACGCCATGCCGTCGCCGAGTTTCGTGAAGACCGCGCTGCCCATCGCCGTGTCCATCAGGGTCGCCAGCACACCGCCGTGCACGGTGAACATGCCAGTGGTTGTGGCGAGGCTCGGGTCGAGGTGGTACCGGGTGTAGCCCTCATCCGCCACTTCCAGTCGAATGCCCAGCGACGCGCCGACGCCGAAATTATCACGTAAGCCGCGCTCGGAGGCCGCAGTCAGTCGGATTTTTGCCAAGCTGGGCGTCTCGTCCCGCGCCGGTGTGGCCACCGCGATGAACCGTCTCACTGGATTCTGACGACAACCTGTACCCAGGTTGCCGGTGTACAAGCCGTCCCTGTGTTTTTCGCCAGTGCGTTCGACTCGCTGTGGTTTCAGCTGAGTCGGCCTTTCGCGCGGGCCTTGGCCATGCCTTCGCGGCGACCATCCCCGGCGGCACCGAGAGTTCTTACGCCAGTGTCGCTTACCTGCTCGTGTTCGTCGTGCCCGGCCCATGAGAGTCGTCGATTTGCCCGTTCTACCGGCAGCAGCAGACGGGTCCTGATGCAAGTCTCCGAAGGTCATCGTTGGGTTCCCGGCTGGGGTCGGCGTCGCTTCTGCGGGCTGGTGATCCTCGGGTGCTCGGCGTCGTGCAGCTCCCGTTGCAGCGTGGCCACGGCGATGTCGAGGGCTCGTTCGCCGCGCTCCCGAGCCGCAGCGACGAACTCGCTGGCCTTGCTGATCTGGCTCAGCAGCGTGCGGCGGCGCTGCTGGTCGTCGGCGATACTGGTGCGCACTTCGTGCTTCAGGTCCTCTACACGCCGGCCGATCTCGTCGACGACCACCACCGGGGCCGTGCGATCGAGCCGTTCCAGCACTGCGAGGACACCCGCGATTCTTTCTTCCAAACCGGGCATTTTCATCCCCCTGGATCCAGGTAGCCAGTTCAGTCCTGACCTGACCTGACCTGACCTGACCTGACCTGAGAAGGGTAGTTGGTCGCCAACGCTGAGAAATGCCCAACGCATCGAAACTCATTCTGTCAGAGATGGATACAACTCTCTAGGTCGCCCTGCCCTGGGGGCCGGGTCCAAGCGGGGTGATCCGGCCTTCGAAGGTGATCGCGAATGCGTTGAGGGCGGACTTCCCCCTCATCGCCCATCGCGCCTTGCCGCGTCCGGTGGGGTCGAGGTATCGGGTCATCAGATAGAGGCATTTCAAGCGGCATGTTCGCTGGGGAAGTAACCTCGGGCGCGGATCGCACCCCGGCAGTATTGTGCCCGAACCCGTCCCCTGACAACCGACAGCTCGAGAGGAATCACCAGCTTCGCGAACGCCCGCGAGATGCCTTTCGACAGTCTTGGGACTGATGCACAGCTTCCGCCGCGATCTGCAGGAAAGCCGCCGGGGTGTTTGCTAGAAGGGGGACTGGACGGCGCAAAATAGGACGAAGTTCGGGTAGTCGTTGGTGGTTGGACAGGTGTATTCCAGCACCGATTACAGGCCAGTTCGGACACCGTTCCGCTGCCCGGCACGATGTGGCGTACAGACGAATCCCGACACCGAACCCAAGAACTCGGTTGGGGCATCCGACCCGACGGCCCCGACCTCGTGGTGCGGTGTTACCTGCACGGGTGTCGAAATTCGTCGGTATCGATTCGCACGAATCGGTCCTGTGTCGAGATCCGTCGGGACCCGGTGTCGCAGATGACCTATAGAGCCACTGCTGGTCGGCGGCGCCGGTCGGCCGCGGGGCCGAGGAGGCTCGGGAGGTCACGCATGGCTTGGGACGAGAGTTCGAAATAGCGGATCGGGGGTAGTGTGCATCCCGCTGGGATCACCATTACTCTCGTTTGATTTTATGAGTCGCCGACTGCGGAGATACGCTCGGCGCCGGGACGGAAGCTGAACCGTCGCCGGTCGAAGTCCCAGAATCGGTAGATCGGCCACTGCACAGTATGGGCCAACCAGGCGCCCACGATGGTGGCCCGATGCACTGGCCGCACTACGAACCCGTGATCTCGGATGGTACGCAAACCCATCAGCTGGAACTGCCACCAGCGACGTGGACTGGTACGCCGACGACGCGAGGAAGTCTGCGCACGCATATTCGTCAGCTGGTCGATCCGAAGCCCGCGCTTGACCAGACACAGTGCCAGGTCCAGGTCCTCGGCGACATCGGAGCGTACCTGCGTATGCTCCCGGACCTGTAACCACGCGTCACGACGCACAGCCATATTCGGCCCGTACATGTTGCCTACCTGGCCACCCAGCTTGCCGAAACGCAACAGCACCGCTTGACCGAACTTCAGGAAGAAGCCGACCGGCGAATCATGATAGGTGCACAACCCCGTCACTGCGGCGCTCTCGGGGTGTGCGGTCAAGAACTCGCGTATCGTGGAACCCCAATCGTCGGCGACGAGGGTGTCCGCATCGGTACGGGCAATGAACTCGCCCCGAGCCTTGTCGAATCCGGCGTTTCGCGCGGCCGGGATGCCTCGCACAGGCTCGTGGATCAGCTCCACCTTCGGATGAGCAGCGGCGAAACCTCGGACTATGCCGGGGGTGCCATCATCGCTGCCGTTGTCAACGACGATCACCTCGTCGACAGCCTCCTGCGCGATCAGCTGTATCAGGGCGTGTTCGATCACCGCGGCTTCGTTGAGCACAGGGACGACGACCGACAAAATCGTAGAGGAATCCAGATCTGTCTGCTTTCATTTGGATATATTCAGGTCGGAGCAGCGCGCCAACTTCCTCCCGATATCTCAGGACTCGTTCTCACGAACATCCACACCATCAGCACGATGTGATCGCGGCGAGCGGCCTCCGCTGACCTTCGGAACGTCGCTATTGACGAACTTCAGTCACGGACCGGCTCAAGATTGCACCGCGTCACCCGATTTTGGTATGAGGGAAATCCCTACGGTACGAGCCCGGGCTGACCGCCTGGTCCTATGAGCTCCTGACAGGTTCGTCCGGGTGGCGTTGACTCCTGTTGCAGTGCAGTATGTTTCGTCGTGGCGGCACCGTGGGTCGTGGATGACGAGTTGTGGGCAGTGATCGAACCGCTACTGCCGGTGCGGGCGCCGGGTACGCCGGGGCCGGCGCGGATGGACGACCGGCTGGTGTTGCAGGGGATCTTGTTCGTGCTGTTCACCGGGATCGGGTGGGAAGACCTGCCCCAGGAACTCGGATTCGGGTCCGGCATGACCTGTTGGCGGCGAGTGCGGGACTGGCAAGCGTCCGGGGTGTTCGAGGCGATGCACCAGGCGATGCTCGCCCACGCCAACAGCGCCGGGTTGATCGATTTCGACCGGGTCATCGCCGACGCCTCGCACGTGCGGGCGAAAATTAGGGGCGCCGCGACCGGTCCGAGCCCGGTCGACCGCCGTAAGACCGGCTCGAAACACCACATCCTTCCCTGCGGGAACGGGCTACCTCTCGCGGTCGCGCTGTCGGGTGCCAATGTCAACGACCACCTGATGCTGCCGGAGTTGCTCGACCGGGTCCGGCCGCTGCGCGGCAGAACGGGTCGGCCTCGCCACCGGATCAAGGCACTGATCGCGGACAAGGGCTACGACTATCCGCGCGTGTATGCCGAACTGCGGCAACGTCGTATCACCGGCTACATCCCCCGTCGCGGCACCCACGACAAGGTGACAGGGCGATGGATCGTCGAACAATCCCTTGCCCTGCTGCACCAGTACCGCCGCCTGGCCACCCGCTGGGAACGACGCACCGACATCCACCAAGGACTCCTCGACCTCGCCGCCGCCCTTATCTGCTGGCGAAGACTCCGCAACCGAACCAGGAGCTCTGAGCACCACAACCCGACTGCCGACACTAACGTAGAAGATCCACTCGAGCGCTGCGGCATCGCCGAGCGTGGCGTGATCTCAGAAAACCTGGCGCGTCAGTGAATGACAGGCTGTGGGCCTGCGTGTCGATTCGCGTGAACTGGATCGCGAACTCTCCCGATCAAGCGACTCGACAGCTTTGCCAACCTCACGACTCTCCTACACCTTCGCCTCGAACAACATGGGGAGATGCCTATCATCTTGCCGGCCATCTGACCGCAAATGTCCGCGGACATCAGCCGACGGCGATGGTGGATCCGCCCGTCGGCCGATACTCAGCAGTTCGGATCGCCTCTACGGAGCGCCATAGCGTTGTGAGTCCGGATTGTCGCTCCGGGGCGGATCTCGATCGCCATGTCCAGATCCCACTTCCGAGTCGGGCACGCCACGCGCGTGAGGGCTGTCGGCACTACACCTCCAGGCAGGGAGCCGGAGTGGGCGGCTCCACCGCTCGCCGGAGCTTTGCGGCACAAATTCCGAGAGCAGGCTTCGATCGGTGAACGAGGAGCCGAGGGAGGTCACGCCACCGTCATCGGTAACAGCTGATCATCAGATGTATGTATCGGACCAATCCGGCCGATGCCGAACCGGTCATTCGATCGCCTGTGCGAAAGGTCGGTCCAGGGAGTCGATTCGGCCAGACATCTGCGGCCCGAACCGCAGCGCGGATCCAACCGACAGCCTGTCGGAACAGCCAACTGGACGCCCCGTCGCGGCCGATTCCGACAGGCATGCGGCCTCGAGGTCGGCCGCAACCCAATGGAAAGCATTCGCGGGTCCTACCGAAGTTCGTCCGTCCCACGCGCATCAACTCACGGGTACCGAAGTAGGGAAATGCCTCATTACGCACGCCCACGCTCATACGGAAACCTTGTGTGTGGATGACAACGACGTCATCTGGACACCTGCCCCCGACAACGGCGTCGGGTGGTCGACAACGAGGTCGGCCCCTAGTCAGGCAGGCCCCCGACAAGCACCCAACTCACGAGAGAAGTAACCGACCAGCACCAACGACCTCTTCGTGACCGGTGACAACCGTTCAGCCTGATCTTTACGAGCGAGTCGCACGCCACCGCGGGCCGCCAAGGGCCTTCTGATCCGACCTTTGGTGTCGCAGGTGCGTTCTGTTGGATTGGACAACCACCGCACACAGCGGGACAAGACTCCTCGTGATCACCGCCCCCGAATCGGCGCCGGCACGGCGGCTCGGGGGCGGCCCCACTTCTGCTGATGCCGCCGGCGATCCGGAGCGTGCCTGCGACTTCGAACCCGATTCCACAGGAGCCAACCGGCGACAATGCTGTGTTGTATCGAAACCGCGCCGGACGATCGCCTACCCGTAGTCGCACGAAGCCGGAGGAACCGAACACCATGTACACCAACCTCTTCAGCGGGCTCGACTTGGTCGTCGCCCTCGACATACGCAACGTCGATGCGCACCTGAGCGGCGCCGTCGAGGGCTGCGTCGCGTGCGCTACCGTCTCCGGCCCGCCTAGCGCCTGCCCAGCCGCCCGGGCTGCCGAGCTTCGCCGCACCACCAAGCGCACGCCGCGCCGAACCCGTTGAACCGATCGAGAATCATCACCGGGTTCAGCAGACAGCAAGTCTCCAATGCCTGGCAGCCCGATTCTGGTGAACCACCGCGCCCGGACGCGCGCGGCACCGAGAAAGACGCGCAAACCCGCCAGCCTTCAAGGCCACATCGGCAAGCTGATCCACCAGCTACAGCGGCTCGAAACAGACACGCACACCGCCGTGATCGACCAGATCCGTTGGCGCATCGAACGGCTCGAAGACGAGTTCCCGACCTACCCTCTCGAGCTGTTCGCCCCCACCGGCGTGCCCACGTGCTGATCGCCCAGGCCCTCTGCGAAAAAGAGAATCGGTGAGCTCGTAGATCAGTGGGCTCGGCCGCGGTGAGCGCGAGCCTCGACGGGCTCTACCGAAAGATGTCCTGACGGGCCGAGAAAACCGTCGGCTGCAATGGCACAAGTTCCCAGATCACGAGCGGCATCGGGAACAAAACGACGAATTCGCGGTCGGGCTTCCTAGATGTTCAGTTCGCCGTCGTCCGAATGCATTCTACGGACTTCGTTCAAACTCTTTCGGGACGTCGAAGCGGATGCCGTAGTCGAATTCAACCCCGCTGACAGTCCGGCACGATTCCATCGCAGATTCCGTCGCACTCGGGTTCGCACTCATCGGCGAGACCCTGATCCGAGCAGGATGGGCGGGGGCATCGTGCCGGAATCCCCGTCCATGCGAACCGCGGCCGCATACGTCCGCAGAGTAAGGACTGCGCGGTAACTGATGATCGCGACCGCAGCATGGAGCGATCTTGGTCGCAACACCGATGACCTGATACCATTCTCAACCCAGCGCTATGTAATGACAATACTCGATCGGCATGTTCGGGTCTCCGGAGACAGCGACACTCCGTCACCAGCTGTCTGCACGCTCTGACGACCCGATACGAGCTATTGCACGCTGGCGAACGTCGGCAGGCGCCTGCGGCCGGTCAGCACCTCCGTAATCAAGTCGGTATAGGCGTCCAAGAGTTCGGCGAGGCGGCACCACGCCGCATGCACCGTTGGATCTCCAGGCCGAAGGTTGGCCAGTGTCTTGTCGGCCTCTACAGACGCGGCGGCGATTCGAGCTACTACCGATCCGAGCGTTTCGGTATGCAGGACAGCACCATTGCGATGCTGAGGAACATGCCGTTCCATCCACGAATCGATATGATGCACAACATCTACGCGACGCTCTTTGGCACAGTGCCGCTCCGGCTCGGCATCCGTGCGCTCGTACAGCTCTGCAAGTTCGCTAGCCCATCGCGCCATCGGATGATCGACCTCGCCGTTGCGACGGATCGCATGGACCAGTTCGCCAGCGGACGGCAGCACGTCACCCGACACCGCACCGCCGCGGGCCGGCGCACCGAATATTCTGAACTCCTGACGCTTTCGGAGAGAGGTGGTGCCGCTTTCCCGATCGCGCTCCTCGGATGTACTGCGACGCTCTGATCCAGGCGGCGGAGACAGCTGCGGATGCGGCAACCGTGTATTGCGGATGTGTCGGCCGACTACGTTCACACCGAACATGGAAACCTCCTCACAGACGGCCTCCGATAACGTACAGCTCGGAACCGCCCGGTATTCCAAGCATGGACTATTGCCAGCTATGGTAAATCTATAAACCCGTATCCTGTCGACACTATCGTAGGACTTTCCCCCATAGCCACTCCGTGGAAAGCGCGCCAAGATCGAGTCATCACCAACCCGCCGTGCGGAGATTGCTCGATACAGCCGAACCGCGACCATCGAGCCCTGCCCCACAGGGGCGAGGGCTGTAGTCATGTGCCCCGGCGAGGAGCAGGAACGCCGCACGCCAAATGCCCGTTCGCGGTACTCGAAAGGATGTCAACCTATTGAGCCAAGTTGGGGACGCCCATAGGATTTCGGGCATCACCGCACAGCTGGTGACCCCGTTTGCCGCCGACGCCACAATCGACACCGGCCCCATGCTTAGCATGATCGACAGGATTATCGGCGCAGGCGTGGATGCGATCGAACTACTCGGATCCGTCAGCGAGAGCCCGTATCTCGAACCAGCTGAATGGTGCCGGATAGCAGCGACCTGCACGGAGCACGTCGCGGGTCGAGTGCCTGTCGTCGTCGACGTCTCTCATGTCACCACGGCCAGCACAGTCCGGCGAGTACGTTTCGCCCAGCAGGCTGGCGTCACCGCGATCATGGTCACCCCCATCGCCTGCTGGCGCTTGAATGAAGGTGAGCTCCTGCGGCACTTCGCCACCGTCGCTGAATCCGCCGACGTTCCTGTGATGGTCGGCAACGATCCCCTCGCCACGGGCATCGATCTAACGCCAGACTTCCTCATAGACCTCGTCTTCGAAGTCGAAAACATCACCATGATCAAGGAAGCCGGTACCAGCCATCAGCGGATGCATCAATTCGCCGAACTCGCCGGGACCGCGGTTTCACTGTTCAGTGGCAATGATATGCAGTTACTCCACGCCTACCGCGCGGGCGCCACCGGGTGGTGCACCGCCGCACCAAATCTCGTCCCGGAGTCGGCGGTCCGCCTGTGGCGTCTTCTCGAATCCAACAGCCTGTATGCCGCCGTCAATCTCTTCTATCGCCTGATACCATTGTTCACCACCATTGCCGGGCATGCGAAGCCTGCCACCATCAAGTCGGGGCTGCGAACATTGGGCATCGATGCGGGCGACCCCAGGCTGCCGCAACAACCGCTCAGCAAAATGGCCGGTACAGAATTAGCAGAACTGATCACCGGGATGTGAATCCCGGTTCGCACAGCACTTACCACAGATCCGCAGAAACCGCAATCTCGCTCGACGAACCCTCTGTTACCTCGTGGACCCGCAGGGGCCTCGCAGGCAGCCGTCGGTAGCTCGCAAACGATGCGAGAACGACACCCGCATAGCATCCGGTTCACCAATGATGAGAAGCCGAGGCTGAATCCAACCGCAATAATCTGTATTCATGTTCAGGGCAGAGGAATTTTATGCGCTGCGCGCAGGGATCGCCCCCCGCATAGGGGCCGAGTCCGACAGCTCCACTAGTCATTTCGAGTTGCGACCACACCTTCTCGGACGATTGCGAGTGACCGGGTGCCGGATCGCTGCACGCAGTCCGCGCGAGCTCCGCGTAAATATCGGCGGGCGGGTGCCACGCGAAGTCTGGCACGATTCGATCACGGTATTCGGTCGGGTACCCACCGGCTTGCACGAAGTTTGGCTCACTCTAGCCGCACCTTCAGGTGAACAGCTCGGCTTTCCAGCCTATTTGAGTGTTCTCTTCGATGATTCGCCGAGAGCAACGATCGAACCCTGGATCGCCGAGGGTGGCGCGGCCTCACACGGGCAGCCGGCGGATAGTTTCGTCTACGTCGACAACTGCCTGTTCGGACTTATGGATGCGGACGCAGCCGACGACGCAGACGCGGACGAGGTAGTTGCGGCAGTGGGCGAACACCTCGTCCACACGCAGACTCCGGCGTGTGTCGCACCGCTCTCCGACCCGGAACTCGGCGACTACGTGGTCGTCTGCCGGGTGAGGAATGGGATCTACCCCGTCTTAGCAACGCGAAACACGCGTCGGGAAGTCACCGGCCTGCACATAGATTTCGCGATTGTGGGTCCACGAAGCCGGAAGGATTGGTGGAAGGCACGGCACATACACGCACATCCGTGACCGCCGATGCCGAGCCGACTTTCAGAGGCCCTGGCCGGACAGGTGCTGCGCGGCGCCACCTGCGGTCGATCGACCAGTCCGTTCAGGTCGGGCCCGCAACGGATTCACTCACATGCGTACACCCATTGCGACAAGCCCCCGGCCAGTAGTTGCCGCTTCCAGATCGGTACGTCGAATTTTATCCGCTCGACCAAGTCCGCGCACGTCGCGAAAGCCTCGGCTCGGTGGGCGGCGGCAACGGCTACCACGACGGCGAGATCGCCGATGGTGAGATCGCCGATGCGATGCACTGCGGCGACAGGTAATCCGCTGGACCCGGCGACATCGGCGCAGACGGCATGCAAAAACCGCTCGGCCTCGGGATGCGCGGAATACTCGAGGGCCGCAACACGGTGTCCACGATCATGGTCGCGCACCTTCCCGACGAAGACCGCTACCGCACCGAAATTCGGTCCAGCGACGGCCGATTCGACACTCCAAGGATCGAGAACAGAATCGCTCATACGCGCAAGTCGAACGCCCGACTTCGCCGTCGGCACAGCTTCGTGGTTCTGATCAGCTGAATGTATTTCTGACTGTGTCACTTTATTCCGAACTCCCGGTCGTCCTTCTCGATTATCCGCACGCCACAGAGAGCTGCCGACGGGTCGACCGCCTTCACCATGTCGTGCAGTGTCACTCCGGCGATGGCCGCCGCCGTCAGTGCCTCCATCTCGACTCCGGTGGACCCAACATTCCGAACAGATGTCCGGATCGTGATCTCGGTATCGGTGAAGCCGAAATCTATCCTAACCGAGGACAAAGCCACCTGATGGCAGAGCGGTATCAGTTCAGAAGCCTTCTTGGCCCCAGCAATTCCGGCGATACGAGCCGTGGACAGCACATCCGCTTTTGGTAAATTGTCGGCTCGAACCAGCGACACAACCTGCGCGGTGGTTTGCAAACGACCGACAGCGACCGCAACACGCACGGTGTCGTTCTCACTGCTCGGTTCGGCCATCCCCGCGGCACCTTCCCGGTCGACGTAAGACAAGTCGGCCATACACGTCAGCATATCCGCGTACCCGACCCGAGAAATCGAGCACACTTCCCAACGACGGCAATATTCCGATGCGCCGCTCTCCCGGCTGTCAGCCGAGTGGCCGACAGGCAAAACGCGGCTTATCGAAAATTCCCAACAGTGGGGAGCATTCAATTGCAGGCTACTGGCCAGCGAAGATAATTACTACATGAGTCCGGTCGAGCTGGGGATACCCGCTACCAGAGCTGGCCGCCCCTCCATCGACGGGCGCCCCGATACGCCATATCTCGCGGACCGCTTCGGTCGAATAGCACGAGACCTGCGCGTGTCCATTACCGAGAAATGTTCTCTGCGTTGCACGTACTGCATGCCAGAGGAAGGCCTACCGCCGATTCCGAAGGGTGAGCTGCTATCCGTCGACGAGATCGTCCGGCTCGTCGCGTTGGCTGTGCACGAGCTCGGGGTACACGAGGTGCGTTTCACAGGTGGCGAGCCTTTGATGCGGCGCGATCTCGAGCAGATAATCGGCGGCTGTCACAACGCTGTTCCCGAAACGCCTCTGGCAATGACGACCAACGGCGTCGGATTGGAGCATCGCGCACGTGGCCTGGCCGCGGCCGGGCTCAGCCGCATCAACGTTTCCCTCGATACCCTTGACCGCGATGGTTTCGCAAAACTGACACGCCGGGACCGGCTGGACTCGGCCCTCGCGGGAATACGTGCTGCGCGTGCGGCCGGTCTGACTCCGGTCAAAGTGAACGCAGTACTCATGCGCACCACCCTCGCCGGCGCTCCCGACCTCCTGAACTGGTGCCTCAACGAAGGATGCGAACTTCGATTCATCGAAGAGATGCCACTGGACGCCGACCGCGAATGGGTACGAAGGAACATGGTTTCCGCCGCCGAGTTGCTCGACATCCTGGGCGGCCGGTTCACCCTCACCCGTTCGGGTCGCCCGGATCCCGCGTCGCCCGCCGAGCTATGGCTGGTCGACGGTGGGCCTGCGACGGTCGGCGTCATCGCGACCGTCACCCGCAATTTCTGTAGTACCTGTGATCGCACTCGGCTCACAGCAGAGGGAAGGGTGCGATCCTGCCTGTTCAGCGACCAAGAATACGACTTACGCCAGCTACTGCGATCCGGCGCAGGCGACGCCGAGATTGCCGCAGTCTGGCGAGGTGCGATGTGGAACAAATGGGCGGGGCACCGTATCAACGCTGACGATTTCGTCCCGCCACAGCGCACGATGGGAGCCATCGGTGGTTGAAGTCCGTTATTTCGCCTCGATCGCCGAAGTAGTCGGCAAGGATCGCGAGCTGGTCGACCTGCCCGCCGGATCCACCCTGGCCGACCTGCGGAAGCTACTGTTCGACGCATATGGAGAGAAACTTGACAAGTTATTGTCGGTTTGCGCATATGTCGTCGGTGACGAGCTGACCCGTGACCTGGAAACCGGCGTTACTCCCCGCGTCGATGTCTTGCCGCCGTTTGCGGGAGGGTAAGACAGACAGTCCCCCCGGCCGAGTCGCACCACATACAGCGAGTTGTGTGGCAAGAAGGGGGCTCGGCCGACACTGAACGAGCGCTGGACAGAGAACCGCCACTACCGCTCGGATTGCAAAATCGACTTTTGCGCTGACAACCTCGACCTACGTACCTCGGGCTCCACGCAGCACTATCCCGATCTGACGCCGGATAGTAGCCAGCTGGAGATCAGTGCTGTCGACTTTCTGGGCGGCCAAGCCGATGGCGACGGTCAGAAGGAAATCCGCGGTAGCCTCAGCTCGCGACGGGTGACAACTGGTTACGTTGGTCAGCAACTCGGACAAGGCCTCGCGCAGGCGTTCTCGTCTCTCACTCGTGTCGATCGCGTACGGGTGATCAACGGTCGCGACCTCATTGTAGAGCCGCACCCAGCCAGTTCGCGTCGTACCAACATATGTCCAGATCGCAAGCGTGTCGATGAGATGGTCGATATCCCGCGGCTGATGGCGCCGCACCCTGTCAACGGCTCGATGACACATGTCCTCCGCGACATCCGTGGCGAGAAGGCGCTTGATCGGATACAGCCGTTGAACGGTTTTTCGGGGGAAACCGGCGCGATCGGCAACCATATCGATCGTTGTCTGCTGCAACCCCCCATCGAGAAAGAGTTCCGTTGCGGCGTCCAGCACCCGCCGACGATCGGAACGTGAACGGCGTACGCGCATCGTGGATGCCATCAGGGTATCTACCTATCTGGTTCAGGTTTCGCAATCCTGCATAGACGCAACTGCACTGAAGCGTCCGAACACGTTTCGCGCACGGTTGTATTTCAATGGACATCGGATCAACTCTTTCGCAACAGGCATTATCCCGTAAGTGAGCATTCCGCCCTGGGCGCCGCCGGAACTTCGCTGCGGTCCGATCGATCGGCTAGACGTCAACAGGTCAAGCTGGTGAATCACCGACGATATCCGGCGCCAAACTCGACACCGCACCCATGATCTCTTCCACGATCATGCTGGGCAGACCTGCCCCCGCAAGCGAATCCGCCAGCCGAGCGGCCACGAGTTCGAAGTGACGCATGGTTATTCCTTTGCCTTGGTGAACACGGCGCAACGGAGCGCCTACGTAGGGATCGGGGCCGCCGAGCACCGCAGCGAAGAACTCCGCTTGCCGCCCTTGGAGCCGGGACATATTGGTGCCGGTGAAGAATCCAGCCAACTCGTCGTCTGCGAGGACACGACGATAGAAGTCTGCGACGATGGCCTCGATGGCCTCGGCTCCGCCGATCCGGTCGTAAATAGTGCTCATTGCAAAATCCCTTTATCGGTACACGAGTCCGCCGCGGTGGCATTGAAAGAACGAAGGTTCGATGGCGCTGTATCGCAACACTTCTCAGTGCCAACCATCACAAGCCTTTGCGAGATAACTCCGCCTGCTCGGCGAACGCTGGTGACCGACCCGCTCGACGCACCGCCCGCACGGACAACTTTTCATTGGCACCATCAACAACCGCATCAGGCCGACCGATCATGGCATCGACCTTGTGCATAGGCGCGTAGAGCAAGCTGCTATGAAGCCGCTTGCCACTGCACTGAAACCTGCCGCGGGGCCTCTCGGGCGAACAGTAGTCATCCACAATTCGACCCTGCCATGCCCGCGAGGGGGACGATATGGGGGAAATGCCTACGCTCACCGGCTCTCGGTACCCACGCTTGAGCGCCGAGCCATAAGCTAACGCCGCGAGTATCCACAGCTGGGAAGGTCTCAGTACCAGCATTTCTCGCGTGAGCGTGCAAGTCTGGAGCGCATGAGCGAGTTATCGCATGTAGATGGGGACGGTCGCGCCCGTATGGTCGATGTGAGTGCCAAAACCGACACCGCACGGACCGCGGTCGCAGCAAGTGAGTTCCGGACCACCTCAGAAGCCGTCGCGCTGCTGAGCGCCGGGAATGCACGGTCATCTGAAATTCTCGCGACAGCGCGGATTGCCGGCATCATGGCTGCGAAGCGCACTGCGGAGTTGATTCCACTCTGTCACCAAATGGCCCTGTCGGCAGTGACGGTGGAGTTCGATTTTCGTGAGACCGTGGTCGCGATAGAAGCGACAGCGAAGACGCGCGGTCCCACGGGAGTGGAGATGGAGGCGCTCACAGCTGTCACGGTGGCGGGACTGAATTTGAGTTACATGCTGAAAGCCATCGACCCCGCAGCAACTCTGGATACCGTCCGACTACTCACAAAGAACGGGGGGAAGTCCGGCAACTGGGTCCGGAACGATCCTGCCGCGGTGTCGAAGGTGCCGCACTCCAGCCTTATTCAACTGCACCATGCCGGTTCGAGAGCCTTACCGCTGCATGACAACTCAGCGGAATGACCCCGCGAGCGTGTAGTAACTGCGGCAAAGTGGAGGCCCGATGTTCGTGACGTGTCGGAAGTACCTGCCGATCAGCGCTATTCCGGCACCGCATCGGTGCGTATGCTCCGCCTCAGTATCCTGCATCCCGGACACTGACCACAGTCCCGCAAGCTGCGCGCATTCTGCAAACTCGATCCTGCACATATGCCTCGCCCATGAGCGGGACATCTATGAAGTAGGTCTGGCTGGTGAAGCTCAGAATTTTGACCAAGACAATCCTGCCTCGGGCAGCATGCCGATTTCACGACCACCGACCGGTGCCGATCGTGGAGCCTCGGGTGCTCGTCTGGGCCGCCGACCGGTGTATAGCGGCCGAAGTCCTGTAGCGGGAGCACAGCCTGCCCGCGTGCTTCCACTACTCATGGCCGTCGAGCACTGACGCGTCATCGCAAAGCCTGCCACTTGAGCATTCGCATGTCTTGATTCCGATTTGGCGCGAACTGTGGTCAATTGGAGTGTTCGTTTGTGTGTGGCCGATGAGTTGGGCCAGTTGGATGCTGGTGCTGTGGTCGAGTGGTAGTTGGGGCAGTCTTGGGTCGCCGACGTCGAGGCCGAGGGTGCGTAGGCCGGATTTGATGGTGGCGGGGGCGCCGTATTCATCGATCGTGGCCAGTAGCGGTGCGAGGTGGTCGAACAGTTCGGCGGCGGCCAGGACGTGTCCGGTATTCAGTAGCTGCCAGACGCGCACGATCTGTTCGGGTAGCAGGCAGACTGCGGCAGTAGACCATCCGGCGGCGCCGGCGTTGGCGGCATGCAGGGTGTGGAGGTCGCTGCCGTTGAATACGGTCACTGCGCCGCCGCTGAGTTCGCTGATGCGGCCGATTCGACCGATCAGGCCGCTGGACTCCTCGACCATCGTGATGGTCTCGACGTCCGCGGCGAGGTCGGTGAGGAATTCGGGAGGCATGTCGACGCCAGTGATTGCTGGGTCGTTACCGATCATCATCGGCAAGCCGACGAATTCGG
Organism: Nocardia sp. NPDC004168; assembly: GCF_040610355.1. Lineage (NCBI taxonomy): Bacteria > Bacillati > Actinomycetota > Actinomycetes > Mycobacteriales > Nocardiaceae > Nocardia > Nocardia sp. NPDC004168. The sequence goes on from NZ_JBEXME010000033.1 coordinate 42,460, forward strand.
CGATGGTCGCGAAGTGCAGTCTCAGTTCGTTGCCGCTGAGCCGCCAGCACGACACCGGCTTCACCATGATCGCGGTCGCGTTGAGTCGCTCGGCGAATCGGGCACGTTCGATAACGCCCGCAGTGGTGACATCGGAGACATCGACGATGCAGGACACCCGCCCATCGATGTGCTCGAGGCATATCGCCGCGGCGCGGCGCCATTCGGTCCGGCCGAGATAAGCGCTCTCGCCACTGTCACCGAACGGCATGAAGGCATCGACACCCGCGTCGATCATCCGGTTCACGAGCCTGCGCAGCGTGGCGGCGTCGACGCCGAAGTCGGGCGCGAACGGGGTCACCAACCGCGCTACGATCCCCGAGATCGCTTTGTGCGCCAGTCTCTCACCCATGCAGATCACGTCCGTTCGGCCACGTCGGATGATTCCCGCGCGGTACACGCATCCTCATCCCGGAGCGCTGCGGCGCGTTACACCAGCCACACTCCCACGCCCCCCACACCAGCGGCATGGGGGAAATGCCTACGCATCAATCCAACAACCCAGCGCTGTTGCGTTGGATGCCCGGTACACCACCGCGCAAGGCTCATCGCGTGGCATCGAGCGGCACTCCCTACCGGTGTAGCCGATCCACCGGTCCCCACGCACGTACCGCAACCGCTGCGGGCCCGGCAGCATCGCGATCGGGCGCGCCGAGGAATGCAGATGCGACAGGTCCCGTTCGTCGATCACCACTGCTCGATCTCCTCGAACGGCGCCACCGGCGCGGCCGCCGAATCGGCGGGCGGTGATGGCAGGACCGGGATCCGCGCCCTTGCGGGGCCGGGTGTTGTTGTTGCGGCGCTGTTTGTCGCGGCGGGCCTTGCGGCTGGCCGCGGTGGCGGTGTCGGTGATGTGGCGCATCTGTTCGACCATCGCGAACAGCGCGTTCTCGTCGACTTCGGCGCGGCCTTGCTCGCGCAGCCGGGCCACCGCTGCGGTCTGCTCCCACACGCTGATCGCCGGACGTGACCACGTCCGGTACGGCACCTCGAGGTATTCACCGGTGTCCGGGTGTAGGGCCCAGATGCGGGAGATGTCGCGCGGGTCGCGCCGCAGTACGAACTTGCCGAGCAGCTCCCGGCGCGCGATCAGCGGCTTCAGCGCGTCGCAATAGTATTGGACGTGGTCGAGCCGGAAACCGCTGCGGGTCAGCGACCGCCGCTCCACCGGCAGGAAATCGACTCATCTGCGGTGACCACGGCGCGGTCCACGGCTTTGGCCGTATCCTCGGACATACCGATGCTCTCTCGTGCACACGACTTCGAACGAAAAGCACGGTAGTGCAGACGAGTTCGCGACACGCCGATGTTCGAAGTCCACTGCAAACAGAGCCGAACCCCCAGGACAATGGTGCAAAGGAGTTCGAACATTGACATTCCTGTCGGTTTCCGAAGTCGACTTCAGTGATGTTCGAAGTCATGTTCAGGGTGCGAGTTCCCGCGAGATTGTCAGTGGTTTGAACTGGGGTTTTCTCAGTACATGTCAGTAGATTTTCCCGCTCGATGTCAGTAGGGTCGATCGCGACGACCTGGCCACCATCACCCCTACATTCAGCACACCATCCGCCGCCGGGGTGACCTCGTGCTCAACCTCACCCCACCCGAGCAAGCGCCCGCGACCCGGCTGGATGCTGGATCTGGAGCCGCGGGCGCTTGTCGTCTGGCGTACTGACCTTGCCCTAGTCCCGGGTGACGGTGCGATCGAACAACACCCAGTCGGCGGACATCATGTCGGCGGGTATGGCGCCTTTCGACACGCGCACACGTAGCTGCTCGCCCGTCGCCTCGGCAGCCAGCGATCCGCCCCACTTCTTCAGATCCTTGTGCTGCGAGGCCACCTGCACCGCGTCGGCCACCACCGAACGCACCCGATCCGCATCGAACCCCGGAGTCAGCGCGGCCAACTGCTCAGGCAGCGAGTCGGCTACCTCACCGAGACGCTTGCGATCCCCCAATAACCGCATCGACCACGAGGGATCCGTCCCGTTCCCCGGATCCCTCCACTCGAACTCGCCGAACTTCTCACCACCCCCAGGCCTCGGGCAATATTCCTTCCCCCCACGGGGTATCCGAAGCGATTCGACCGACCCGCTGACCACGGAGCCGGCGGCACTGCGCTGCGTCGTCAAATCCAGGCGGACCCCGTCTTTGCCCGAGGCTTTCAGACCGTAGTTCACCGGCAGCGCGGCGACGCCGACGGCGGCGCGGTCGCTCAGCAGCCCCGCCACCGTTTCATGGACCTGCTGTGCGGACATGCCCGGCGAGAACACCGCCGACGACCTCGGCGACGGGTCGACCGGCTCATGCCCACCTGCTGGTGGCCCTCCGAGACTGGACTGCTCGATCTGGCGTCGACCTTGCAGGTCTTGTTCGGGCATCGTCTTGCGCGCGAACTCCTCCAGAGTCTCAGCAGTCTGCCGAATCCGCTTTTCCGCCGCATGGGCGGCGTCGGGGATGACGTCCCTGGACAGTGGTTCGACCACACGCTTACGGAACCATTTGCCGAGCACCACGAGACCACACCTCACTCGGAAAACTGCTGGACCATAGGATCATTTGTCTTGACAGCGCGGCACATGACGGTGACTTGGGGAGTCGGCCTCTTCGGAGCGCCGCGCCGTCGGTCGGTGCACTCGCGCGGGCACCGGTCGTTACATGAGCGCATAGAGTGACAGCGTGATGACGATGCTGCTGAGGACTGCGCTGGCGACTTCCACGGCGAGGTAGCCGCCGGAATAGGTTTCCTGCATCCACAGCGCCCACACCGGCGCGCAGACGCGTAATGCCGCGAAGAGGATGGCCAGTGTCAGCGCCCCGGTCAGTCCGTTCATCGGAAGTAGCGGATGCAACCACGCGTATCCGATGGTCATGATGTAGGCCTCGAGCTGCGTACCCAGGAAATGCGCGGTGAACCTGCGCAGACCCGGGCGGTTGCTCTGTCCGGCGACGTTGGTTCTCTGGTGGTGGGTGTGGATACGCGCCACCCACGGGTTCGAGTAGAGGACCGCCATTGCGGCAGTGCTGACCAATCCCGCGACCAAGCCCCACACGACAATCTTTATGGCGAGCATCTTCCCCGTTCCGATGGTTCATCACGCGACCGCGCATAGCTGCGGTGACACCAGCCACACTCCCACGCCCCCCACACCAGCGGCATGGGGGAAATGCCTACGCATCAATCCAACAACCCAGCCGCTGTTGCGTTGGATGCCCGGTACACCACCGCGCAAGGCTTATCGCGTGGCATCGAGCGGCACTCCCTACCCCGGCGGACCAACGATCCGGCTTGCCAGTTCCGGTGCGGCGGCTCACCCTTGTGGCCATACCCGCGCGAAAGAATATGTCGACCAGGTCACTTTGTGCAGTTGCCCGACCTTGAGTTTTGTCGCGGCCTCGCAACCCAAGAATCGGGCGACCAGCCAGTTGACTGGAAGCTCGGCTGATCTTGCGCCCATGATCGGCGTTCCAGCCAACGAAGGCAGTGCCGCGGTGAGATCAGGCTGGCCATTGCGGGCCGGCGTCGGCGAGCATTAGTACTCCAGCAGTAGATCGTGACCAGGGCGTGGCTACCAGGGAGTAGAGCGGCCACCACGTGATCATGTCGGATTTGTGTTTACCCCAACGGATTTCGTGGTGGCCGCCAGCTACAGCGTAGCGGCCGACCGGTGGCAGGCGCATTTCGATGACCTGATGGCTCGTGTCGCGGGACGGTTCACGCGGGTCGAGTCCCGCCGCACCGCACGTAGGATGGTGGCGGGGTTGGCCTCCGAGCTGCCGAACAAGAACTGTTGGACCCTGTCTGAGCAGGCAGGCGACGACACACCCGACGCGATGCAGAATCTGCTGTCACGGGCGAGCTGGGACACCGAAGGGGTGGGTGCGGACCTGCGCGGCTACGTAGAGGAACACCTCGGTGGGACCGAAGCGATTTTGGTGGTGGACGAAACGGCTACCTCAAGAAGGGAACCCACACCGTAGGCACGCAACGGCAATACACCGGCACCGCCGGAAGGATCGAGAACTCCCAGGTGGCGGTGCATTTAACCTATATCACCGACATGGGCCACACGTTCATCGACCGAGCCCTGTACCTGCCGAAATCCTGGACCGAGGACACGCAGCGGTGCACTGCGGCCGGAATCCCGGACGACACGACGTTCGCGACCAAACCCGCCTTGGCCACACGAATGATCACCGAAGCCCTCGACGCGGGCGTGCCCGCCCGATGGGTCACCGGAGACGAGGTCTACGGCGCCGACCCGGCCCTGCGCAAGGAGCTGGAGACGCGCGAGGTCGCATACGTGCTGGCCATCGGCCGTGATCGACGCCTCGACACAGCGACCGGCCCGGCCCGCCCTGACACACTCGCCGCTGAACTGCCCAAACACGCGTGGCAACGACTATCCGCCGGTGACGGCGCGAAAGGCCCCCGCGTCTACGACTGGGCGTGGATCGACGTCAACACGGACACCGCCGCCACCGGGTGTCGATGGTTGCTGCTCCGCCGCAACCCCAACAGCGGTGAACTGGCCTACTACCGCTGCTACGCGCCGCACCCCGTGCCGCTGTCGGCGTTGGTCGCGGTGGCGGGGCGACGCTGGGTGGTGGAAGAGGATTTACAATCCGGCAAAGGGTTGGCCGGGCTCGACGAACACCAGGGCCGCCGCTGGACCTCCTGGCACCGCTGGACAATGCTATCCATGCTCGCCCTGGCGTTGCTGACCGTCCTCACCGCCCGCGAACGAGCCGCCCAGCCCGCACCCGAAGGGCTGATCCCCTTGACCCGCAACGAGATTCGACATCTCTTCGTCACATTCCTTATTCGACCGATCCTCGACATCGGCCTCAAGTTGCGCCGATCGATCTGGCGACGACGGCACCAACAACGCGCCAAAACCAGTCACTACCGGCGGCGATCCGAACAGGCGCGAGTTGCTCGATAGGGAGATTGACATGACCCGGGACTTCCACGAGGCAATGCGGCTCATGCGACGCCACGACCCGCAGAGCCGGGAGGACGGGTTCCACCTACTGCTACCCAAGGCCGCCGATCACCTCGACGAACTCAGAGAGCAGTTCGAACACGAGCACGACGATCACGGATTGCGATGCTGGCTGCTCGAACTGATCGGGGAAACTCGATCTCCGGCGGCCTTGCCGACACTCGACGCCCAACTCAACAGCTCCGAGGAGTCGCTACGAGACTGGGCTGTAGTCGGATTGACCAAACTCGACACCCACGAAGCCCGGACCCTGCTCTGGAAAGCCCGAGCCAACGGCACCATTACACAACCAAAACCACGATCTACTGCCGGAGTACTAGTTCTTCGACGCAGCCTTCGCCCCATTGTAGGTATGCACGCAGCACTACCTCGGTATCCGAACGGGTCCGGAAATTGTGACCAAGCGCACTAAAGCCTGCGCCTCAATTCCGGGAAATTGTATACTTCACCGCTGTATGTCAGGGCGACTGCGCAGTTTCCAATGGTCTCCACCATTGGTCGCATGCCACCGGCACGATCGACGATAGATAAACGAGTGTGCCCAAAAGCGGCATTGCTTTCACCCAGAAGTTGAAGTCATATCGTCCCAGAGTGAGGCATAGCAGCGAGGGCATACGACTGGAGTCGTCTATCAAAGATCGAGAACGACATTCGTCAGCGCGGTCGTATTCCTGCCGTTCAATAGTTAGATGGCAAGCGCTTCAGTCCAACGGAGAGCAGGTTGGCGAGGTCCCCGTAAGCAGCGGCTTCGATATAGAGTTCAGCGTGGACGGCCCGGGCCACGCGGACGGGCTCGTTAGCCAGAGCGATGTAGGACCGCACCGTCAGCAACGCCAGTCTGTCGACGACACGTCCCACAGTTTCCACGTGTATCGGCGCCGTTGGTTTTGCCGCCGGTACAACGAGTTCGACCCACTCATCGATCGAAGCGACCAGCTGGTCGCGACGGACGCAGACGACCGTATCGATAAGTACGGCCCAATCCATGATTCGCCCGAGTTCGTGGTACCTATTTCTTTCGATTATGTCATCAACGCCGAGAAATAAATTGGTATGCGACTCATAGAGAACTGCCAGTTCACGCGCCGAATCAAGAAGAAGGTTGCCCGGAAGCGGGAATCCGCGACATGCCGCCAGTACCGCCTCCTTACTCGGCAGGTACTTGCCATCGTGCACACTACTCACCGCCGACTCTCCGGGGCGACGCCGGGGGAACCGCGAAAACCAGACGACAAGCTGGCACCGAGCGACCACCTCGCGGAGGCGACATAATCGAACCGCGCACCGGTAATCGGGAGTTTCAACACAACATGACGATCTCACGACCACACCGCACGGGATATGGGGCAAATGCCTACGGCTGGCGTTCCTGGCAGCCTCTGCTGCGCTTCGTTCGGGAAGAGCGACGCACCATATACCCGTCCGACCCTTCCGAATCGAGTGGCACGCGAATTTCATCGATCCGGAAGGGTCAGCCTGCGGTGCGTCACAGCTCCTGCCGGGCCCAGTGCAACACCAACAGCAGCCTCGTTCCGCAGCCCAGTACGCGCCACGAGGCTCATTACCAGCGCCCAGCGGGGCACCAGCCACCTCGTGGACTCAGACAGCTGATGACCAGCTGTCTAGAGATTAGCTGAGATCGGCGCCGAGAGCAACAGCGACAGCCAACTGATGACCCGTTCTTGGGGTGACTGCCGTACACTTGCCAACGTGCTCCCCGATGTGCCCACAGCCGGAAAGCCGATGCAAGCCGAACTTACTCCGATCCGCAAGCGGGGCCTGGTCGACGAGGTGGTGCAAAGGCTCGAACACGGCATTCGGAGCGGGGCTTTCGAAGTCGGGTCTAAACTGCCCGCCGAACCCCAGTTGCAAGCCCAGCTCGGTGTCGGTCGGACTACCGTGCGTGAGGCCGTCAAGGTTCTCGCTCACGCGGGATTGCTTGAAGTCAAGCAGGGTGACGGCACCTATGTTCGAGCGGCTGCTTCCACTTCCCACGAACTCGTCGAGCGATTGAGCCGAGCCCACACGCGAGATGTCCTCGCTGTGCGACGGGCACTGGACTTCGAGACAGCTCGATTATCCACGCTCGCACGGAGTGACGACGATATCAGCCGTATGAGTGAGCTCATCGCAGGTCTACACGAGATTCTCGCCGCACCGGATCTCGGTTCGCGCAAGTTCGCCGAAGTCGACGCACAACTACAACTCGCCATCGCAACGAGTACGCACAACCCGCTCTTGGTCGACCTCTCCACGTCGTTCGCGATCGCTATGCGACGCGTTAGCGAACAACTGGCCGCGATCCCGGGAGCGATCGAGATGTGTACAGCACTCCGTGAACGCACGTTCCACGCGATCAGAGATCGCGACAGACTGAGCGCGCAGGAGTCGATGACCCAGTATCTGGATTGGGCCGCTTCGAAGCTCTCCGAATTGGAACTCGGCTCGGCGGCGACGTGAAGGCGAACTTTCTTCGCCTGCTGCGTAGAGGGCCGGACGTCTACTTGGTGCTATACCCACAGGTTCACCGGGTGGCCCGAATCGCTCCTGGACGCCTGGGTGTGCCTGGCATGATCGCCGACACGTTCGAAGCGAAGCTGGATGTGCTCTCGCGGATGGCGGCCGAGCACACGGCCTTGCCATTCCCTCGGGCTTCCGCAGCCTGGACATCGAAACCCAGGACATGGTGATGCTCGATGCGGACGCCTACGCCTACGCCACGAGCGTCCTCGAGGGACCTCTCACCGAACGACACCGCGCATGCCTCACGCGGCTGACGGCAGTATTCGACAACGTCCTCTTGGCGATCGAAGACGAGTACGCGATCAAGCACTACATGCATGTACTGCGACATGGCCGTGCTGGCCGCCGAGGTCGAAAGCCTGAGTGCGAAATAGCCCCTGACCGTGAGCAGTCGGCGGCACAGTCCCCGAGGCGGTTGGATATGCGGTGATGTCCGTCCGATCGTCGGGGTGTGGTGGCCAAGCCTGTCCGTGTGCGCAGGTTGACCGGCCAGGAGGGGCAGGAGCGCAGCAGATCGTGCGCCGGCGCAGCACCAGTTCGGTGAGGTTCCGGAGCGCGACGACGCTGTTGGCCTCGGTCAACGGGTAACGGGTGCCGGTCATCGCCAACCGGTGCAGGCCGACGAGGGCACCGTCCGTGACGTGATCCAGCAGCGAACCTGTTCTTCCAACTGGTCTCCAGCCGCTACGAACACGCCTCGCTGATCCTGACCTCGAACCTGCCGTTCTCCAAAGCGCACTTGTTCGCGCGAACATGTGCGTAGTGACTCCGAAATATCACTGGTTCGGCCGGGCTCAGGTGGGTTCGCTGTGTCGATTCGTGTGCCAGGCTGTCCGGAGGGCTTCAAGTTCGGAGCGAGGGAAGTGTTGCGTCCATTTGCCGCGGTATCCGCTCTCGCCGTACTTCGTTGCTACCTCGTCGAAGCAGCGGATTACTGACCGTCCGAGGGTTTCGATGGTCTGCCAGCTTGACCATATCTCGATGCCGGCGTTGTCGTGTTTGCGACCGTCGGGCAGCTCGAGCACGCGAATCCATACGGCGTTGCCTTCACGATAGAAGATCCAACGGAAGGCTGTGGGTTCCGCCTCGAACTGTGCCCGTGTTTCTTTCTCGCCAAGTACGACTCGCGCTACAGCGGTCAGAAGGTCCTCGGGAGCGTCGGTGATGCATGAGGCGGTGACCTCGACTTGTGCTTGCTGGCCTGTGACGACGACGTCGGCCCACCCGGTGCCGTTGAGGTTCCACGTCAGCGACATATCGGCCATGGCCGCCCTTTCTGGAGTTTCGTGGTTTTCTGGAGCACGTTATGGATTCGGCAGCCGAGTCGAGTCGACATGGTCTGCCAGGTAGATCATCGTCGCCTCTGGTGTCATCCCGAAAGCGGCGGCCACAAGTTTCGGGTCCATCATGTTGACCAGGCCGATCAGCCGGGTGCTGCGGATCATGCGCGGCCCGAACCCGCACGCGTCGAGGACGTGGCTGAGATAGGCGACCGATGCCGGTGAGCGTCCGGCTTTGGTTCCCTTGGTGACAATGACGTGCGGGTTTGCGGTTCCCCATGAGTCGCGATGGGCGAGACAGCGCCCCAATACCGCCCAGCTCGCAGGATCCATCGGGACCGGATGAGGTCGATCGCCGAGTCGGACGGTCCTGTGCCGCAGGTCGATGTCATCGCAGCGCAGCAACCGAGCCTCGCGGCTGGAGCCGCCGTGCAGGAGCGCGAGGATGCCGACCAGAGCCACATGCGGTGCACGGCCCGGAGCGGTCGTCCACCGACGGAACAGTCCGCGCTGCTGTTCGAGTGTGAGCGTGCGTCCGGACCACACGAATCTGCCCTGTTCGTCGGCCAGACTGGCCTGATGCGCCACACGACAGGCGACATCGATACCCAGCCATGTTCCCAACGACACGACCCCATTTCTCTCGGTGGCTTCCGGAGTCCGGCGTGAACACCCCTGCCGCGGGGTCGATGCCGTACCAGACATTCACCAACAGGGATCGTGGCGACGGGGGTGATGCTGACCGTCACCGCGTCGCCGGGTTCCTAACAGGACGCACCTCACCCGGCGATGCCCCTGCAAGCCCCACGATCAACAGGCAAGAGGCACAACCCCGATCGGTGAACCAGTGGTGGCATGCAGGCGCCGGAGACCCGAATTCTCACCCAGCCGGCCGCGCCGGGCGAGGGCTTCGAGCCCGTCACCAAGTTTGAATGTCGGTGACGATCCGCTCGATCCGGGTGATGCCGTGAGCGGCGAAAAACGCCCTGGCTCGGAATACGAAACCGATCGCGGTGATGGCTTTCTCGTCCGGCAGGGCCTCGGTGTAGGCCAAGCGGGAGTAGCCGTCGACCGCAGTGTGCAGGAACGAGTATCCGGGCCGGCAGCGCTTGGCCGCGGCCCGGGCGGCCAGGTCCTGGGTCGAACCTCGGCCGTGGACGCGCCAGCCGCCACCGTCGGGGATCCGGCCCACTTTCTTGATGTCGACATGCACCATATGCCCCGGTCGGCGGGCGATGATGCGGCGCGGCGCCCGGATCGGTTCGCCGTTCGAGTCCAGGAAGCGACGCCGGTTCAGCCCGAGCTGGGCCAAGTGACGGCCGACGGTCCGCACCGATACGGCGGTGCCCTCGGCGGCGAGTTCCAGCGCGATCCTGCGTGCCGACCACTTCCTGGTCCTGCGCAGCTGCTCGATTCGGTTGACCAGTTCCAGTGGGATCGTTGTCGGCGACCGGTGCGGCGCCGAGGATCGATCGAGCAGGCCGAGCTCGCCGAACCGGCGGAACCTGTTGACCCACTTCGAGGCACATTGCCGTGAGATGCCCATCTCAGCGGCGACATGAGAGATCGGGCGGGTTTGGCAGCGGTGCACGAGCCGGTGGCGGCCCTCTACAGTGAGCGGGGCATTACGGTGAGACACGGCGGTTCTTTCGTTCTATGGCTGATGTGTGAGTTGGCGCTTCACATTCTGCCGCCGAAAGAACCGCCCCTTTCAGCCCACCCCGCACCCCGTGCCACCAACGTCACGACCCGCAACGACTAGATCTACCCCTCATCGGGCATGTAGCGACGCGCTCTAGAGCTCTCCCTTGGAAGGTTGCGGTTGTGGTTCATTGCTGCGGCTACGCCGGCGCGGGTGGATGTGCCGAGTTTGGCGAAGACTCGTGCGAGGTGTTTTTCGACTGTTTTGGGG
>NZ_JBEXME010000034.1:0-52529 GCF_040610355.1 Nocardia sp. NPDC004168
CCCGGAAGTCAAGAAAGAAAGGAAAGAAAATGAGAAAAGAAGTTAAAGAACAAACAGTTTGTTCTTTAACTTCTTTTCTCATTTTCTTTCCTTTCTTTCTTGACTTCCGGGGTATTTTTCCTGTAGGATGAGAGGGTACCAGACGGAGAAACGAAACGAAAGGCGACGTGATGATCGAGACTGAGCGCGGCCCTCGGGTGCCTGTTGGCGAACAGGTCGGGACCTGCGAGTTCGTGATGGATGACGCGGGCAATCTGTGCGGAAATCCGGTCTACGCGAAGTCCCTCCATGGTCGCCGCCCGAAGTACTGCGGCCAGGTGGTCACGGGAAAGAATGGGCTTCCGGTAAAGCATGACGGGAAGAATGCCGCAAAGGCCCGTGAGCTGCACGGATTCAACGCGGCACCGGCTATCCACCTCGCGCCGAAGCAGGAGACCCCCGCCCCTTCACGCGTCGTAGAGCCTATTTCTTCCGAGCCTGCTGAGCCTGCGGCCGATACTTTCGTTACATCCACTTCTGTTACATCGCACGCCGCAGAGTCGGTCAGTGAAGAGTCCGACCGGCCGGTGACCGAGGCGCGTGAGCAGTTCGCCGCGCTCGTCGAGCAGTTCGCAGCCGCCGCCGAGAAGATCGCCCATGCCGCCGAGAAGATCGCTCCGGAAGCCCGCGCAGTAATCGGGGCAGCCGGGGCAGCCGGGGCGGCCGAGCGCGAGATCATCCAGGTTGTGACCGCTTCAGAGGAGGAGCTGGTCCACGCGAACGCGCAGCGCAAGGTCGCTGAGGAGTTGGCACAGGAGCGCCGGAAGCTCGCCGACAAGCACGCCGAGGAGCGCCGTCGGATGGCGGTTGAGCGCGACGAGGCGAAAGCTGCGGCAGCGGCTGCGAAGTCGGAGGCCGATCAGGCTGTTGCTGAGGCCCAGCAGACGGCGGCGGACGCGATTCAGGCCGCTCGGGATGAGGCCGCCGAGGCGATTGCTGCTGCTGTAGCGGAGCGTGACGAGGCGCTGAGGGAGGCCCAGGAGCAGAGGAAGCGGGCGGATCGGATTGCCGCGGAGTCCGCTGCAATTACCCAGAAAGCAGCCGAGGATACGCGGGTTGCTCATGAGGAGGTCCAGGCTGCTCAGCGGGCGCGGAAGCACGCGGAAGATGAGGCTATGCATCTGCGGAAGCAGGTGGATCAGCTCATCGCCAACCTGGAAAAGGAGCGTCAGCGCCGCGATGAGGATGACGAGCGGTACCGGACACGGCTCACAGAGGTAACCGACTACTACAGCGCAATGCTGAAAAATGCCACTGCGGCGGCACACAATGCCATGCAAGGGGAAGAAAAGGATTCTTCCCCGACCGCCCCGCGTGCTCAGGGCTGATTTCGAGAAAGGCTTGGACGTGGTGAACAACCCAGCAGCGGCGGCGCGGGTGGACATCGGCGCGGGTTCTGCGATTGTCGAATTGCCTTGGACAGCACCGCCTCTCACGCTGAACCAGCGTCGTGCGACGCGTGGCGCCATGTTCGCCCGCGCCGCAAAGATCGCTGCTGTCCGCCAGGAGGTCTACGAGCGGGCGACGGCGGCGGGCCTGCCTCGCGGCCTTGACCATGTCACGGTGACGCTGCACTACCGCCCCAGAGACAATCGGCGGCGGGACACGGACAACTTGGTCGACACTGCCAAGCCGGCCTACGACGCGCTCACCGACGGTCGGCCTGCGCGGCTCTCGCGGCCAAAGGATCCCAAGAAGAAACCGCGGCTGATCCCTGCTCAGCTCGGGTGTGGCCTGGTGCCCGATGACACTCCCGAGTTCATGGCCAAGCCCGAGCCGATCATTCATCGCGCCGAGAAGGGCAAGGGCGGTGCGATGTGGCTGGAGATCACCTGGGATGCGCAGCGGACCGACAGTGTGCCTGTGGGGCCCGCTCCACTGCCCGATTCGGCTGTGGTGCTACCAGCGGCGGTTGAGCAGGCTAATCCCGTCAGAACGGCGCACAGCGCCCCTACACGTACCGTCGAGAGCAGACAGCGGCGGCCAGCTCAGCGAGTTGCTTTGCACGCCGTCCCTGCCGCGCCCATTTCTTCCCACGGCATCGCGATGTCAGCAACGCCAATGCCTATTTCTTCCCCCGCTTTGGCGACTTCGAGCAGTCACTGCTCGGTGTGCGGCAAGGAGATCGTGCAGCCAGCCACCGGCCGACCTCGCAAGACGTGCTCAGGCGCGTGCCGAGTTCGCGCATCTCGAGCTGCTGCGCGAAACAAGGTTTCGGCCACTCACGGGTGAACAAACGCCGCAAAGGCCCGGACGCGCATTCAGCGGTCCGGGCCTTTGTGCTGTCCTTGCCTGGCAGGCGGTCACCCCGGACCTGTACGCCAGGCGACGATCGTGCGGCGGTGCAGCTGGACGCTTTGGCTTCAAAAGTCGGATCACGTGACACCTTGCGCGCGCCGACACCTGCGATGCGCCCCGAGTTTCGTTACAGCCCTCGCCTTCGGCGCCGAAGCTGCGGTAGACGGCAACGAAGCGCGTCGAGACCCGAGGCGATGGCCTTGGATACCAAGTGCAAACACCGGTTCTCCTTCCCACCCAGCCCTTTCCACACTTGCTGTCCGTTCACCATTCCCACTGAAAGCTACCCATCACCTGCAACAATCCCCCTATAGCTCGAAATACGCCTACCCACACCACCATTCAGCAATATTCGCGTAAACCTCATACATTCATTGCTGCTGAGCGTTTGCGTACCTTGGATTGTGTGGTCATGACGCTGCACAAGCTGGCAGCGGGCGACGGGTATCTGTACTACGCCCGCTGCATTGCTGTGGCCGATGGCGACGACCGCGGCCGCGCCACATTGGCGGATTACTACGAGGCGAAGGGCGAGGCGCCGGGTCGGTGGATCGGGTCTGGGCTGGTCGCGTTCGACGGGATCGAGGCCGGGGACGCCATCACCGAGGCGCAGATGGCCGCGTTGTTCGGTGAGGGTCGGCATCCGGATGCCGCGGCGATCACCGCCCGGTTGAAGGCTGACGGCGTGACGCAGCCGTGGGTGATTCGTGAGCTGACCCGGCTGGGGCGGCCGTTCTACCGATACCGGGAGCGGCCGGATTTCCGGCGCGAGTGCGCAGTCGCGGTCGAGGCCTGGAACATCGAGCAGGGCAATCCACGCGATGCGAAGGTGCCGGAGGAGGTGCTCGAGCGCATCCGCACCGAGGTCGCGTTGCGGATGTTCACCGCGGAGCACGAGCGGGCGCCGAAGACCGACACCGAGTTGTCGGGGTGGATCGCCCGGAATCTGCGGCCGCCGAGAACGGCTCTGGCGGCGGTCGATCTGACGTTTTCGCCTGCGAAGTCGGTGTCCACGCTGTGGGCGATCGCGCCGCGCGGGATCGCCGAGAAGATCGAGGCGGCCCACCATGCCGCAATCAAAGACGCGCTGGCGTACCTGGAGAAGCACGCCCTGTTCACCCGGCTGGGCAACGGCGGTGTGCGCCAGGTCGAGACCGAGGGGATCATCGCAGCCGCCTACACCCACCGGGACTCCCGCGCCGGCGACCCCGATCTGCACACCCACGTCGTCGTCTCGGCGAAGGTCCGCACCCTGGACGGCGATTGGCGAGCGATCGACAGCAATCAGCTGTACCTCCACAACGTGGCTGCCTCCGAGGTCTACAACACCAGGCTGGAGGCGTACCTGAGCGAAGCGCTCGGCGGGCTGGAGTTCGCCGAGCGGCCCGGCAGGGTCGCGGGCAAGCGACCGGTGCGGGAAATCGTCGGTGTGGCAGCCGAGCTCAACGAGCTGTGGTCCAAGCGCAACAACGAGATCACCGCCCAGGTCGACGCGGAGAGCAGCGCATTCCAGGCCCGCCATCGACGCGAGCCGATGCCGAAGGAAGTGCTACGGATGGCGGGGACGGCCACGATCGCGACCCGGGCACGCAAGCACGCGCCGCGGGCGCTGATCGAGCAGCGGGCAGCGTGGTGGGCGGAGGCGGTGGGGCTGCTGGGCGAGCAGCGGCTCGAGGCGATGCTGGCGCATGTCCTGGCGCGCGAGCACGACGGCGCGCATGTGCCAGAGGTCGTCGACGACGTCTGGGTGGATGCCACCGCGCGGCGGGTGATCGCGACGGTCTCCCGGTCGCGGGCGACGTGGCGGATCCATCATGTGTGGGCGGAGGCGGAGCGGCAGCTGCGCGGCCGGCGGATCGAGGTCGCACTGCTGGATGGGATTGCCGATCGCATCGTGGATGCTGCGCTGTCGGCGCCGATCTCGATCCCGCGTGGTGTGCACGACACCATCGCGGCGCCGGGCGTGCTGGCTCGCCGCGATGGCACGAGCGTGTACGTGACCGCCGGATCCACGCTGTACACCTCCTCTGAGGTGTTGGCGGCCGAGCAGCGGCTGATCGAGGCGAGCACCCAGTACGGGGGGCACGCCATCTCGGCGGCCGCTGTCGAGGTCGCCGAGGTCGAGTTCGCGGCCAACAATCAGGGCAAGCGGCTCAATCCCGGTCAGCGTGCCCTCGTGCGGGCGTTCGCGACTTCCGGGGCGCGGCTGCAGGTGGCGATCGCCCCGGCCGGGACCGGCAAGACCACGGCGATGCAGGTGTTGGTGCGAGCGTGGCGGGCCGAGGGCGGCTCGGTGATCGGGATCGCGCCGACCTCGGCTGCGGCGGCGGTGCTCGAGGAAGAGGCCGGGGTGAGCGCGGTGACGATCGACCTGCTGGTCACGATGGCCGCCGAGCTGGACACCGGCGTCCTGGACGAGCGTGACGCGCCGGAGTGGATGCGCGGCATCGACGAGCGCACGCTGGTCATCCTCGATGAGGCGGCGAAGGCCTCGACCGCCAATCTGGATGCGGCCGTGGAGTTCCTGCTGCGGCGCGGCGCGTCTGTCCGGGCGATCGGCGACGACCAGCAGCTGGCGTCCGTGGCGGCGGGCGGGGTGATGCGCGACATCGCCCACACCAGCGACGCGCTGAGCTTGACGACGGTGATGCGGTTCGCCGATGCCGGCGAGCGCGCCGCGTCGCTGGCGGTGCGGGACGGGGATCCGGCCGGCCTCGCCTTCTACGCCGACCGCGACCGTATCCACATCGGCACGCTGGGATCGGTGACCGAGCAGGCCTTCGCCGCGTGGGCTGCCGACAACGCCGCGGGCCTGGACTCGCTGCTGCTCGCCCCGACCCGGGAGCTGGTGACCGAGCTGAACGCGCGGGCCCGCGCGCAGCGGCTGGCGCGCACTCCCCTACCTGTAGATGCGCGGGAGGTTGTGCTCAGCGACGGCCTGGCCGCCGGCGTCGGCGACACGATCGTCACCCGTCGAAACAACTATGCGGTGCGGATCTCCTCGACCGACTTCGTGCGCAACAGCTATCGGTGGATTGTGCGGGAGGTGCACCCGGACGGGCGGATCACCGCCGCGCACACCACGTCGGGGCGGCTGGCCACGCTGGATGCCGACTACGTCCGGGAGAACGTGCAGCTGGGGTATGCGAGCACCATCGATTCGAGCCAGGGCCTGACAGTCGACACCTGCCACGGCCTGCTGACCCGGCGCGCGCACCGCGGCCAGGCGTACGTCATGCTCACGCGCGGCCGCTCGGCGAACCACGTCTATGTCGAGACCGGCCTGGATCCGGCGGGGCCCGCGGCTTACACGATCGACGCGGCCCATCCACCGACCTACCTCGACGTGCTCACCGAGGTGTTGAACCGGCGCGGCGGGCAGGTCTCGGCGAGCACCGCGCAACGAGAAGCCGAGGATCCGCGCCGCCGGTTGCGGGCCGCGGCCAGCGCGTACACGGACTCGATCGGCGTGGTGGCCGAGCACCTGTTCGGCGCCCGGGCGCGCGCGGACATCGACGCGGCCGCCGAGCGCCTGGTCCCCGGCCTCACCGACGAACCCGCCTATCCGACACTGCGCCAACACCTTTCGCTGCGCGCCGCCCAGGGCGACGATCCGGTGGCGCTCCTGACCGAGGCGGTGGCCAGCCGGGAGCTCGACACCGCGCTCGACCGGGCAGCGGTGCTGCACTGGCGCATCGGCGACCGGGCCGAGCGCGGACCGCTGCCGTGGCTGCCGACCGTGCCTCCCGGGCTGCGCGGTGATCCGGAGCACGGGGCTGCGCTGGCCGCGCGCGAGGTCCAGGTGCAGGCGCTGGCTGCGGAGGTCGCGCAGCAGGCGCGGTCCTGGACGACGAAGACGGCGCCGATGTGGGCGCGCCCGCTGGTCGGCGCCGACGCGCAGTTGCTCGAGGAGCTCGCGGTGTGGCGGGCCGCGCGCGGGATCGCCGACAACGACCGCCGGCGCACCGGCCCGGCCGTGCGTGAGTCCACCGCCCGCGGTGTGCAGCTGGATCTCGACCGGCGCGCGGCCGCCGTGCTCGGCGACCAGGCCCTCGACGTTCGCCGCTGGAAACCCTTGGCCGACAGCCTGGATCCGAAGATCACCACCGACCCGTACTGGCCGACGCTCGCCACCGAGCTGTCGCGGGCGGCCGGAACCGGCGTGGACGTACCCGCCGTAGTGCGGGCCGCCGTCGACGAGCGGGCGTTGCCGGTCGAGCAGCCCGCCGCCGCGCTGCGGTGGCGTCTAGCGCCTGAACTAGACGAACGCAGCGACGACAAGACCAGCGCGTTCGGTGCGGTCCTCGACGAGCTGCGCGGCAACAAGCTGCGGCGGATGACCGATGCCCAGTTGGCGCGGCATGTCGAGCAGCTGCGCAACCAGGTGATGAACGACCGCGCCACGCCCGTGCTGAGCGGCGACAAAACCGGGGATGCAGTCGCTGAAGTCCAGCTGAGGCAGCAGCGCCGCACCGATCAGGCCGAAGCGATTCGCCGCGCGCAAGAACTGATCGCCGAACTCGACGAGCTGGAGAAACAACGCCGCGAGATCGGAGTCGCGCTGATGGTTGAGCGGCAGAAACTTCACGACACCAACCAGTTGCGGCGCTTCGCCATCCGCAAGGCCACTCGGCGTATCGCGGAGCTGGAGAAGCAGCTAGAAGCCCACGACGAAATCCAGAAGCCCGTGCAGGAAGCTGTCGATGCCGCCCGGCGGAAAATCACCGAGCCGAAATACCGGTGGACGCGGTTCCTCGCCGAGGCAGATGATCCGCGCCGCCAGGCCGCCGAGCTCGACACCGCGGCCACCACTGACCGCAAGTACGCGACGCAACGCGCTGAGGCGATCGCCCGCGCCGATAAGAGCGGCGCCGAGCTGGACGCCGCGCTTGTGGAACAACAGCGTCGCACCGAGCAGGCCGCTCCGGAGCGGGACCTCGAAGACCGCGGCCGGGCGGAACTCGATCGCCTCGAGCGTCCTGCACAGCCGGAAGCATCGACTGCGGCGCAGAATGCCCCGCGCCGAAAGGCCAGGGCGACGCGTACTTGGGATCCTGGTGCCCACCGTGACCTTCCCTCGCACGGGCCATCGCATGGCAGTGGGCGCGGCATCGGTCTGTAGCAGGGGCTCTTTTCTTCTGTCTCAGGTCAAATTACTTTGTGCTTGGGCGGCGACGAGCTTGTCGGTCAGCTCGATCGTGGAGAGATACCACCAGAACACCCAGTCAAGGTAGGCGGGATCGTATTCGCTGTGTTGGTCAGCACTGCGGTGGCGGATGTTGAACTTGTTGGCGATATGGAACAGTGCGCCCTCGTCTGCGCTGAATAGCTCCTGCTTGAGCAAGGCTCGGCGTTCTTCCAACAGACCAGCCAGGGCGATGCACGCACTACGCTTCTCCTCCAGGTCAGCGTCCCGTCTGCGGAACAGAGCGATCGCGTGTTCGACGGCCACTCTGCGTTCCGCGGCAGGTGTCGACAGGGCTGCGGTAACCAGATCCGCCCGGACGTCCGGCACTCTGCTCACCAGTAGTCCGATGTCTTCGCCCTCTTCAGCGAGGCGGATGCCGAGGTTGCTGCGGTCCAGGATCTTGTTCACTCGCCACCGGTAGACCGCCTGGCCTGTCGGGACATCGAAGTCGACGTAGTGCTTGCACTGGGGATCAAGTGGGTGGCGAGTGCGAAGGCGCTCCACGGTGCGAGGGCGCGCTATCTGATCGTGCAGCATCTCGATGAGACTGAAGAACAGATCAGGTTCGTAGCCCAACTCGGCAGGATCCAAGGGCCACCTCAGAGGCTTTACCAACCTGAGCTGACGGACGATCATCCACTCAGGTCCAGGCTTTCGCCCGTCAGCGCCACATCTCCCATCACCGAATCGCTTGTCGAAATAGCCGGTTTGATCGAGCTCGTCAATGAGGTCAGCGAACTCGCGGGCCACCTCATGGACAGTCAGTTCCGGTGCCCGACCCTGCGAATTGCGGCGCTCGCGGTAGTACGGACGATGCGGCGAGTCTTCCAGAAGCCGACTGGACGAATTAACCAGGTCGAACAGGAATTTCTGCTGCGGACAAAGCCTGGTCGTTCCCGCAGCTCGGGGGTGATACCCGGCATGCTGAAACGCCTCTTCTTGCATGGGGGGCAGCTTCTGGTACTCACCGAGTGGTCCATCAGTGAACCCCGGAACGAACGCATGCTCCAAGAGAACTTCGCATGCCGCATTCCACGTGAGGAATGACACCCAATCATTAGGGCGGAAGAGAAGTTCCGTCGCCTGACTCTTGAAAAGCTTACGGGGCCATACTAATTGGCAGCCAGGTTCGGACAACCTTTGTCGATCCACCCCCCCATTATTCGACCTGCCCCTTTACGATCACGAATCGCCTGATCAGCGTGCCAGCTGGGCCAGCGGCAGGGACTGTGAACTGAGTGCTCAGACTCAGGCCTCTTCAGCGAGTCGGCGCACCATGTTCGCCAACATGATCACAGCGTCCGCAGCGATGCCGGCCTCACGTCTCGTCGGCGTCGTGAGTGCTGCACCTCGTGCGCCAGCTCGCTTGCCTTACCTAGAAGCCCCCCTCGCTGCTGACCGGAGGTCAGGGCGATTCGTCGAAGGCCAGCGGCGGCCCGTAGTGGATGGGCTCGATGAGCGGGAAGTGGCTGGCCCATTCGTCGAGAGTCTCACGGTCCAGTAGCCGGCGTGCCAGTGCGGCGCTGTTGGGCGTCGCTACGGTGGAGACGACAACGCGAGCATGTTCGGTCGAGTCCGCGATGCCGAAGTAGTGATCGACCTCGGTGACGGTCAGGGTCAGGTTTTCCCCGCGGGCGCCGTCTAGTACCAGCTCCTCACCGATCCGGGGATAGGTGAGGCCTGTGATAGCCAGGCTCACCGCTTCTCCGGCCATGAGGTCGATGCCTATGTAGAGCTCGTAGTGGACTGTGCTGGGTGTCGTCCCCATGTCGTTGTCACCTTGACTGAGAAGTATCCGGCTATTAATCGGGGCGGGAATATTATTCGGTGGAAAATTAATGTGCGTGGCGAATCCGGTCAGGGTGCTGTCATCCGGAGCAGGTGCTGACGGGTCTGCTGCACGTCGGACAGCGCTCGGTGCCCGCCTTCGTTGGGCAGCCACCTTCGGGAGCGGGCGTGGTCGGATCGGGGAACCATGACGTCGGCCCAGTGGCTGCTGTCGGCCAGCCGGGTGCGGCGGATGCCGTGGCGGGCGCATTCGGAGGTGATCACGGACCGGTCGTATTCGGCCTTGTAGGCGAGGACGGTGCGGTCTTTGGTGATGCGCAGCAGCCGCTTGTAGACCGTGGGCCAGTCCGGGACGCCATCGGCAGTGACCTCGGCGTCGCTGATGCCGTGCACAGCGAAGGCTCCCGGCGCGATCGGCATGCCGGGGCCGGGGTTGACCAAGGTGTCCAGCAGCGTCTTGCCGGTGGCGGCGTCGATCACCGCGATCTCGATCACCGCGCCGTACAAGTCGGTGGTCTCGCAGTCCAGAATGACGGCGGCGCCAGGTTCGAGCATGCTGCGGGCGAACCGGATCGCCGCGCCGGCCTCGGAGTGCAGTTTCATGCTGGAGCGATAGGTGCGCAGGAGAGGGTTCTGCTCGATCGCGGCTTCGACATCGGATTTGGTCGGGCCGCCGTCGATGCGTTCCCAGTCGATCTCCCACACATCCGGGCCGGGCACCCACCAGCCCCACATCTCGATGCCGTGTTCGGCGCCGAACCATCCCAGGAACGCACGGATCGCCTTCGCGCGTGACACCGCGCGACCGCCGACCAGCTCCAGCAGGGGCGACTTCTCTCCTTTCGGGGTCGCGCGTACCTGTTCCCAGTCGATGTCGGGCCGATCCAGCAGCGCGAGCACGTCACCGGTGCGGTACAACGGCACCGATACGGTGCGGTATCGACCGACTTCTTTGTCGTGGTGGGCTTTCGGTTTCACCCATCCGGCTTCGACGGCGATGTCGAAATGGCGGCGCACGACATCCAGCAGCTCCGCGGCGGAGTCGGCGGTGACGAGCCGGTCCTGGCGGACCTGTTCGTCGAGTTCTGCGTCGGCGGCCAGGGCGTCGATGTCTTCACGGCGGTAGCGGCCGAAGCGGCCTTTCTGGATCTGCCGCTCGGCCACAACCGCGGCGAACTCGCTCCACTGCCACCCCAACCGTCTGCAGGCCTCCTCCTGGCTGACCGAAGTCGCGGTCCAGGCCTCGCGGGCGCTGATGACCGCCTCGACCTGCTCGGCGCTGACTGCGTCGATTTGGGCGGGCGCGAACAGCTCGTACTCCTCGCCGCCGCGGGGTGAGTACACGTCGACGACCTCGAGGTGCCCGGCTTCGGCGAGTGCGTGGATGTCGGTGTGCTGCACCGGCCGGCCGAGACGGCGCGTGAGCCGCTCAGCGCAGCGCGCCGATCCGATCGGATGCTCGGCGCCGAACCGCTCGACGATCTGCGGCACCAGGCCACGAATCTCGTCGACCTGCTCGGGCAGCCAGCCCCGGGTGTGGCCGGGCTTGGGCAGCATCCCGGCCGCGTCGGCCTTCTCGAACTGCCAGCGCGCCAGCCCAAGCGCGTCGGCGAGCACAAGCGGACCATAGTGGGATCGGGCGCTGGCAGTCATCGACGCAGTCTCCTCAGATCGCAACGCCTGCAAGGGATTCAGCAGTATCGTCCCAGGCCCCACCGACAAGAAGGATTTCGACACGCGTCGACATCGCGGTCGCGAAATGGATCAGGAATTCTTCTCCCGGGCCTTCCACTCCAGGAACACCTGACCGATCGGGGTAAGCGAGACGTCGTGTTTGGTCGAATCCACGATTGTGCTGGCCACGCCACTGGGTGCGCTACGGGCCAGGAACCAAGCCGATTCAGGCAGTGACCCGTCGCGGTGGTTGATGAAGACATCTTGGTCTTCGATGGGCAGTTCGTTCCACCACCTGAGCAGTCGATCACGGTGGCCACGCAGCAGCCGTGCGATATCTCCTGTCAGATGCCATGTGGAGTTGGGCGAGCCGTTGGAAGTGAAGATCCCATCGCTGACGACGCGAGCCTTGTCGCGCGTGATCTCGTACACCAGCGAGAGAGGTAGCGGCGCATCGGGGTCAGCCAGTAGGGCCACTCGGTCGTCGAGGTTGAGCAGGGAGAACCACACCAGTCTGGTGTCCGCTGACACATCGTTGCTATCCACACCAGAAATTAGATCAGCAGCCACCGACCTCGATCGTCGAATGTGATGCAGTCGGATCGGGCGGCGAGCTGCGGCTCACCTGTGCGCCAGGCAGCGGGCTGACCTGGGGAGCATCCTCTTTGGCTCGCCGGATCGTGTCGGCAAGGCATGCCACAGTTATGCATGTGAGCTACCAATATTCGAGTTTGACCGCTGCGATCGCCGACAAATACTGCCCGCTGCGTCAGTACTTCGATCGGCGCTTTCCACACATCAAGCCCGTACAGGCCGATTACCGGGCATCGGCGGGGACGCTGCTGGTCGACGGCGCCACCGCGAATCCGGGAACGCTGGGTGCCGCGTTCGACTTCCTCCTGCGGTTCACACTCGATGCCGACTACCGGCCGCAGATCGCTGCCGCATTCCCGGCGATCTCCGGCAGGCCGGAGTACATCGGCGAAGTCCTCGAGGT
Organism: Nocardia sp. NPDC004168; assembly: GCF_040610355.1. Lineage (NCBI taxonomy): Bacteria > Bacillati > Actinomycetota > Actinomycetes > Mycobacteriales > Nocardiaceae > Nocardia > Nocardia sp. NPDC004168. The sequence goes on from NZ_JBEXME010000034.1 coordinate 11,985, forward strand.
GGCGCGGCTGGCCGGTGCGGCGGCGCATCGGCCACTGTCGGAGAGCACGTTGTCGACTGTCATCCGCGCAAGCTGGGCGCTGGCGCTGTGCACAGAGCTGTACCGCAATCCCTATGCTTTCCCCACCTCCCCGTTGGCCGATCCCATCCGCAGTGGCCGGTTCAGCGTGGATGCGCTGCTCGCGCTGGCTCCGGAGGATGCGATCGCGCAGGTACGGTCGCTGTACATGCTGGCGCTCACTGAGCTCGGCGAGCTGCTGTCACCGCCGCTGTCGGCGGTGGCATTAGGGCCGACGTTCGCCGCGTCGCGCTTTTGCGGCGCCGACGCCGACATCATCGTCGACGGCGTGCTGCTCGAGCTGAAGACCCGGCTGGGTACCGCCAAGAAGTCCGGTCGCGCGGACTCGCTGTCGCTGGCCGACATCTACCAGGTGATCGGCTACGCGGTGTTCGACACCACCGACACCTTCCGGATCCACACGATCGCCCTCTACTCCGCCCGCTACGGGATGCTGCACTGCTGGCCGCTGCAGCAACTGCTCGACACCGTGGCCGGTGAGCCGGTTGATCTCGCTGCCGAACGAGCGCACGTGTTCAAGCTGCTGAGTTCGCAGCAGGGCATGTCGGCGTGAGGGTGTTGCGGCCTAGTCTGGAGATGTCATGGACGACGCCGAGCGGGACGTTGTGATCCGCAAGATCGCCGAACACTTTGCCAGCGCGCTGTCGCTGGCAAAGTGCGAGCGGATGCTGCTCAGCAGCGATGACCCCACGGCCCAGTGGCTGGACCAGACGACCGCCGAACTCGGATCACTCGCCGAGGAGGCCTACGACCTGGAAACGTTCCGCGCGATCCACCACGCAGTCCAGCTGCACGGCGACGGGCCCTGGCCGGTCGACGAGCTGGCCGCGATCACCGGCCGCGATGTCGCATCCGTCGAACGCATTCTCCGGCGACTCGTCGAAGCCGGCATCGGCCAGTTCCACCAATAACCACGGGAGACTCGTCCGCAGATTCCCGGCGATGATCAGGCCGGTTGGACAGCGTCAAAAGGGACCCACTGACGCAGGGTCACTTCTCTGGGGTTTCGCGGGGGTTCACCGCCAGATCGAAGGAGTATTTGCAGCTCAGTGGCATTCGCGCCGACTGTAACAGATCACCACAGGTGTGGTGCAGCAGTTGGCGCGGGAGGTTGTGGCGGCTATTCGATCGGTCAGCTCTGGCGTCACCACAACGGGGTTACTGGTACTGGTTGTGTTAGAACTTGGTCGGGCTGGCTGGTGTCAGGCGGCAGTGGGGTGCAGCAGGGCCGCGAGATCTGGTGGAGTCGGCATCGGCTGGCGCAGTCCGACGCGGGCGCGGCCGGTGTTGCCTTCGGGGTAGCGGCCTGAGAGCGACCCGGGGGCGGCGACGATGATTCGGATGACCTGACCTATGGCTTCGCCGCGGTCGCGCTGCTGCACGGCCAGGAAGAACATCGCGAGGTGGTTACGGGTGTGCAGCCATGGGTCGGGCTGGGACAGAATGTGCGCGCGCTCGAGGTGGGCCCACCGTTGACCGGCGAAGGCCGCGGCCTTCGCGGCCTGCATTTCCTCGTAATATCGGGCGCGGGCGGAGTCGGGGAGGCTGGGCATCAGTGGTCGGTTCCCGTGGGGTGTTCGCAGCAGTCGCAGTCGTGTCCGGCGGCCGGGGCGGCGGCGCCGATCGCGACCGGGGCAGGGCAGCAGGTGTCGCCCTTCCAGGCATTGAGGCCTTCCTTGACCGCGATCACCGCGATCACGAGCGCGGCGATCGGGTCGGCCCAGGACCAGCCGAACAGGCTGTTGAGCAGCAGCCCGACCAGCAGCACCGCCGAGAGGTAGGTGCAGAGCAGGGTCTGCTTGGAATCGGCGACCGCGGAGGCGGATCCGAGTTCTCGCCCGGCGCGCCGCTGCGACCATGACAGCACCGGCATGATGACCAGGCTGGCGGCGGCTAGGGCGATCCCGATCGGGGAATGCTGGGCCTCGCCGATCCCGAGCAGGGCGCGGATCGAGTCGACGGTGACGTAGGCCGCGAGGGCGAAGAAGGAGAACGCGATGATCCGCAGCGCGACCTTCTCCCGCGCTTCTGGGTCCCGGCCGGCGAACTGCCACGCCACCGCTGCCGCGGAGGACACCTCGATCACCGAGTCCAGCCCGAAGCCGATCAGCGCGGTCGAGGACACCCGGGCGCCCTCGCTGAGGGCGATGATCGCCTCGATAACGTTGTAGGAGATCGTCGCGGCGACCAGCCAGCGGATCCGCCGCGCCAACACCGCTTTGCGGCCCGCGTCGGGTCCGGGCGCCACCCGCGACGGCAGCGAGGGCATGCCGAGCGAGGCCATCAGCAGCAGCCTTCCGTGTCCGAGGCCGGGCAGCAGGCCGGGTCGACGGCCAGCACCAACCCGAGCAGGTCCTCCAACGCGGCCGCGATGCGGGCGTCGGCCAGCTCGTAGCGGCTGCGACGCCCCTCGGGGACCGCGACCACCAGCCCGCACCCGCGCAGACAGGCCAAATGGTTGGACAGGATCTGGCGCGACACCCCGATCCGCTCGGCCAGATCCGACGGATACCCCGGCGCCGCGCGCAGGTTCAGCAGGATCTGGGTGCGGGTCGGATCCGACAACGCGTGCCCGAAGCGGGCCAGCGCGTCACTGTGCAGCGCGGTTTCCACGACCCCATAATACATCCGTTTCTGTATTCAGCTAGATCTGGATTGTTGGTCGATCGGGTTGGAGGTCAGTTCGAGGTCAGTGGCGTTTGTTCATATTGGCGAACAGTTCCCTGTTGGCGGCGCGGGCGGCGGAGAGTTCTTGGTCGCGTTCTTCGAGCTGGGCGAGCAGTTGGGCCAGTTGCTGTTCCAACGTGACGATTTGTCGTTGGAGCTGGTCGATGTCGGCGGGGGCGCCGAGCCCGGACTCCCGCCACGCGTGCTCGCCCAGTAGCTCGGACAGTTTCTTCTCGAGCTGCTTGTTGTGAGCGGCGAGCCGGTGGAGGCGGGCGTGGGCGTTGGTCAGATCGGCTTTCAGCGATGCCATCGTCACCGCGGCGGTGATTCCGCCTGCTGTCGGTGGATCGGTTTGGGCGCAGTGGATTTGAGTGAGCAGGTCGCGGTGTCGATAGAGGAAACTGCGATCGACGCCTGCTGCGCGGGCGATCGCGGAGACACTGATCTCGCCGCGTGTCCTGCGGGCGGTGTCGAGGGCTTTGATGACTCGTTGCCTGCGGCGGGCGGAATCGGCTCGGCGGCCTTGGATCATCGTGTTCGCCATGGTTCATGCGCTCCTGTCCGGGCGAATGTCGGGATGAGGTTGCCGGATGCGGGGCAGACCGAGAACGGTGACGCTGTTGCGGGCTCGTCGCACGACACCCACGGCTTCCTGGATCTGTGCCCGGTCTTCGGCGGACAGTTCCTCGACATCGGCTTTGATGCGTGAGATCAGGCGGCGGATGCGCGTGATCTCGTTGTCGGAGGGCATCGCTTCGGCTTTGGCCCAGTCCTCGGCCGCCGCGAAAGCGCCGCGCAGCCGTTCGCGGCTGCGCAGCAGATCAGCCAGATATGCCTCCAAGTCCGGCAGGTAGGACACGTCGGTGGAGAAGTGGGCGCAGCCGACGCAGCGGAACCGGACCGGGCAGTCGTCGCCGCCGGCGGCGACGTTGCTCGGTTCGCTGCAGGTGCCATAGGGGACCGCGACCGAGCCGACCGCGTGACGCAGGTGCTCGGAGTCCAGCAGCGCCTTGGCGTGGTGCCAGACACGGTTGCCGTGCCGGTCGAACTGCATCGTCGTGACCCGCTCGACCGCCTCCCGGCGCCGTTGCTCGCCGACGCGGTAGTAGCCCTGGGTGGTCATGAGCTGGCGGTGGTCCATCAACTCGCGCAGGACATCTGCGGGAACACCGGCATCGGCGTGCCGCTGGGCGTAGGTGTGCCGGTAGGCGTAGAGAAAGATCTTGGACTTGTCGAACGGCACCATCGTCGTCTCGGGTGTGCCGTCGACGGTGACCACCATCGGGACGGAGATATCGGGCAGGATCGTCATCCAGTCGCGATGCCGCACCGACAGTGCGCGCTCTTGGATCGGTCTGCGCCCGTGAGGATTCCGCAGGATCGTCGGCAGCAACTTCAGCGTGCTGGCAGGATCGTCGGGAAACTGCTCGCGGACACGCTGTTGCTGGCCGGAGATCAACGCGGCGGTGGCTTCGGTGATCGGCAGACGGCGACCGAGCCGGTTGGCTTTGGTGTTGTCGAACACCATGATCGGCTTTCCCTGCCCGTCGCGTTCGAGACAGTCCAGGTTCAGGCCGCAGATCTCGTAGGGTCGGCGGCCGGTGTCGATGAGTAGTTCGACCGCGACCCGGAACTCCCGGTTGGTGAGTTCTTCGAACTGATCCAGATGAGCACAGACATGTCGCATGACCTCGACCGGCATGTCCTTGCCGGCCTTGTCATGCCTATCAGGCTCGGCAGGCTTGCCGCGCAAGTCGAACTCGGCGATCGAGAAGTCCTCCGCCAGCCCGTGCAACGGTTCCCCCGGCCTGGTCAATCCCAGCACACGCATCGAGCGCAGCCAATGCCGGACCCACAGGACCGTGTTGTAGCGCAGCGAGTCGCTGATGACACCCTCGGACACCAGAAACCTCAGACGATGCTCGAACGCTGTCACGTCGCTGCGTGAGAGCACCGTTAGGTCGATGCCACCATCGGCGCGCTGCATCCGCAAACTTTCCGACAGCCGCGCCAGCGCGCTGATGCGAGCTTGGCAGGCGTCTTTGACGCCGCGGCCGCGGCGGCGGGACATATCGTGGAAGGCCGCTCGTTTGGCGGCTTCCCGCAGCCAGCTCTGCGAGATCGCGCCGAAGCGCAGCATCCCGTGAAACCCGAAGACCGCGGTATCCCATTCGTCCTTGAGCCGCTCGGTCTCCGGGGTCGACCGCAGCAACCGGACCGAGACAAGGAAACACAGCACGATCTTTCGCTGGCCTTCACCCATCTGTTGCGGCGTGAGATCCTCAACCGTGCTCACCTGCTCGGTGCGCGCCTGATCACAGACGCGCCGGAAGTTGTGCGACGGCGTTTTCGAGCATTTCGCGACGCGTTGCTGCAAACCGAACAACAACTCGCCGACCACACGCTCGGGCAGCCCCCGCAAACTGACCTCACCGCCGGTGCCGACAGTCGGCTCGGTCAACCGCCACTGTGCCTCGTCGATGTCCGCGGACTTCCCGCTGCGCTGCAGCCGGTTCCAACGCTGGTCGTGGACGTGGCAGTAAGGCCCGCGGCCGCGGCGGTCGTAGAAACAGGACACGACCGCGCAGACCCCGCGAGAAGTCAAACCAACGACGCTCGGATCGGCAAGGAACTGCGCCATCGGCAGACCCAAACGCTTCTGTTGAGCCTGATGAACAGTGCAAAGACCGGTCGTGGTCGACCAGTAGTGGCGTCGGCAGCCATCGACCAGGCACCAACCGCCGCGGCGGTTCTTGCTACGCACCCGCTCGATCGTCCGGAAATGCTCGATCGATGGCCGACCGGCTTGTCCCCAACGGTAGAAGCACGCCGAGCACAGCCCGTTGCTCTGCTCGCGCTCCTGGCAACCGGAGACGGTGCAGACCCGCCAACCCAGAATCGGATGCTCCTGCGGAAACCGCAGCGTCTTCTGCTCCGGTCGCCAGCCGATCAGGTCCAGGAACTCCGGGGTGATCGCTTCCCACAAACCCCTGGTGATGCTCACCTCCTCCGCCCTGGCGACCGCCACCGCCCCCTGCTGGGCGCTCATCGCAGTCCCTCCCGCAGCTCCCGCGGTGAGCCGACCTGCTCCACTGCGGCTCGCAACCGATCCGGCGACGGATGCAGATACGGTCGCGACGATGCCGGACTCACATGCCCCAACAGCGTCTGGATCTCATCCACCTCCGCGCCAGAATCGGCGAGATTGCTGGCGAACCCATGCCGACCCTGATGCGGGGTGATCGGCCGCGGTAGCTTCGCTCGCCGGCTCAGCACCTCGAACAGCTCAGTGATCGCATCCGGGGTCATCGGCGCGCCCAACGGCTGCCGGAACAGGTTGACCAGCAGGAAATCGCAGTCGCTGGCCGCGGGCTGGTCGGCGCGTTCGAACAGATAGAGGTCGATCGCGCGGACAACGAGAAAATCCAGCGGGACCGCACGAGAATACCGAGACTTCGCCCACGCCCCGTTCGGGTTCTCTCGCCGCACCACATGCAGATGCGCACCCTCAACGGGGCAGTCGTGAACCCTGTTGTCCGGCAGAAGATGCAAATCACTGCGCCGCAGACCAGCCGCCTCACCACGACGCAGCCCCACCCGCGCCAACAACAACACGATCAGCCTGTCGCGCGCCGACCAGCACGCACCGAACAGCGCGACGATCTCCGCGTCGCTGGCTCGATCCACCGCGGTTTCCGGCTCACGCAACCGGTGCCGCGCCCGCAATCGATACCGCAGAGCCGAACTCTCGCCCTGTGCCGCCAAGGGCAGGTCCCGGCTATCGGCCATCTCATACAGTTGATCCATCACCGCCTGCGGCGCCTGCCCGTCGACCACCGCGAACGACAAGAACCCGCGAGTGGCGGTCAGGATCTTGTTGATCCGCGCATCCGACCGCGCCGGATCGGACGCCGACCCCCTCGCCCGGCCCTGGGCCGGGGTGTGACGCAGCCACAGGATGAACATCCCCAAATCCCCAGCTGCAGAATGCCACTCACGCTCGGTCTGACCGCACCACCGCAGATACAACGCCACGCTTTCCGCATACGCCTTGGTCGTGGACTCGGCCCGGTCCCGACCGAACCTCAGATCCCGCAAGTACCGGTCCGCAACCGGCACCACCTCACACAACTCACCCAGCACCGTCCAATAACTCGACCCCGACGGCATCCGAACCCGAAAAGCCCGCACCCGACCTCCGTTCTCCCAGTTCACCAACAAGGAGCCACAGAGCTACACCCCCCAAAGAACCGTCGCAAAACCCAGCCGGAGTGTCGGCGACACAACGTCACACCACAGCCATCCGTCCCCCAGAGAAACTGGTTCCACTGACGCCGTTCTTGGTCATGACTTGGACCTCGATCTCGGCAAACCATATGGGAGTGGTCCCAATATTGAACCGCGCCCATCGGTAGGCGATAGCCGGGATCCACTCTTCCCCGAGGCGCAGATCGAAAGAGAATGCCTTCTCTCCCAGCGTCACCGGCATGACGCGCTCCGGCTCGCGGGCTGGCATCACCCATGCTCGCCGCGGATCAAGGCGGACCGGCCGGGGCGGTTGCAGCATGCGGATGGCGGCATAGCGATCGTCGTTCATCACACACTCACCCGGTTCGCGCGATCGACGTCGGCACTGCAGGCCCCGCGGTGGCGAACGGGGTCTGACGCGTCCAGCTGCACCGCTGGGCGCCGGCCCCGGCGAGCTGGACGCGGGTGGTGCGCGGCCGCCGCATCGCACGGCTGGTGACTTGGATGTCGAATGTCATCGCCCGTAGCCGTCCACGCCCCCGGCCCAGACCGTCGTATCCAGTGAGTTCGCATTGTATTTCGAGATCCGGGCGCGCCCATCCTGGACCGGTGACGACGAGGACGCCCTCGTGGCTGCGCAGCCGGGCGAGCACGGCGCGCATCCGGCTCGGCGGTGCGCCCCCGGCGACGTCCAAGACAACGACGTCGACGCCGTCGAGTAGAACGGCTGCGATCGTGAGCGGGTCCTCGCCCTTCAGATCGGGGATGTGAGCCAGCCGGGTGAGGTCACCGTTCATCTCGGTGAAGGCCAACAACCCCAGCTGCGGCTGTCCGATGACGGCGACCCATTCACCGGCGGCGGTGACGGCCGCCAGCAGGCCGAGCAACGGCGTGCTACGGCCGGTGCAGGCGACCACACCGCCGCGCGGCAACCCACCTTCCGGCAGTGCCTCCCCCAGGCCGCCCGCTACCGGGATCACTGCAGCGGGCGAGCCAGCAGAGGACGGCGATGGCTGGCTTGCGCCAACCCGGCCCGGGATGGCCGCTATGCGGCTTCGCAGCGCCGCAAGTTGCTGATCTCGGGGGAGATCAGCCAACGCCACCGGCGGCACATTGTCGAACACATGTTCGACCATATCCGACCGATCGGTCCGCATAGGGCGGAGTCATCGATGTGAGATGTCGCGTCGTGAAGATCAGCTTGATCTAGCGGCCAAACACGGCGGGTTAGCGTGATTTCGAAGGCCGGGAATGAACATCGAGCGGAGTCGAGCAGACATACAGGTCGTGCAGGCTGAGATCCCATTCTTCGGGGTCGATTCCGGCCAGGTCCCACACGCGCCCGGATTCGGCGGCGGTCCAGGCAGCGGCCGGGGTGGGGAAGTCCCGCACCTGCAGGGTTGGTGCGCCGATCCGCGGAATCACCACTTCCCATTTGCCGCCCGCCGCCCAGTGAGCAAGTACGTCCAGGTGCTCTTCCATCTCGAACGCCACCACATCGGGCATCTGGCCCCGCTCGCGTTCGGCGGCGTACCAGGGTGCCAGTGCCGCGTGTGCGTGCCCGATCGCGGCGCGGTCCTCGGTGTGCATGTGGACCACGAAATTCCCGCCGCATTCCATCGCGTGCGTGGATATTGCGCGGTCGGTGGCGGGGTTGTACGCGGTGCCGGGGTGGTGGCCGCGGCTGAGGTAGATCACCGACCAGGTGCCGGCGTAGTGGAAGCCGACTCCGATGCGATCGTCCGCGCTGATGGCGGGGTCATCGGGGGCGATGAGCAGTTCGTAGGTGATGTTGAGAAAGGTTGTCATGGTGCGCTTCTCTCTTTGATCGGATGCGGGACCGGGGATGTCGTTGGCACCCCGGCCCGTCGTTGATGGGTCGGGGCTCGATTCGTTTTCTGGCCGTGTGTGCGACCATCACTCGCGGAGACCGGCCACATTCCCCGTGGCCGGTCTCTGCTTTGTCGGTCAGTCTTGCGGCGGCGTCTGGATCACGACCGGCCGTGAGCGGGCGGTGCGGACACGGTCGGCGGCGATATCGAGGCGCAGCCGCTCGACGCGTGGAAGCTTGGAGCGTGTCTCCCAGTTGTTGCGCCGCTCCATGAACTCCTGGGCCAAGGCGTCACAGTGCCGGAACCAGAGCCCGCTGATCGGGTACTGGTAGCGAGCCTCCTCGGCGTACTCGATCTCGGCTACCAGGTCCTCCACAGACAGCTCCTGCGGCGAGGTGACCGATCCTGGCGTCTTCAGCAGCTCCGGGCTGAATCCGTCCTGCACCTGGAGGCGCTGGCTTTCCTGGTCCTGCTTGGTCTTGGCGGCGTATTCGCGGCTTCGTTCGTCGCGTTCGGCCTCGATTCGTTCGATCTCAGCGCGTTCTGCTGGCGACAGGCGGTGACGGGCGACCCGTTCGGCCATGCTGTTCCACGGGTCGATCTCGATCCACGCGATCAGCCCGGCGAACATGGCCGCACCAGCGGCGATGCCGACAGCGGCGGGGCGAATGTCGTTGCGGTTCATCGGGGGTTTCTTTCTCCTTTTTTCTTTCGGGTTGTGTTTGGTCAGCGCACGCAATCGGTTTGGAAGGGGAAGCAGGTCTTGTCCATCGGGAACAGCACTCCGCTGCTGGACTTGGGGGCAGGTGGGGGCGGTTGCGGCGCGGCGGGTGCCGGCGGGGCCGGAGCGTCGGCGGCGGGTGGCGGGGCGGGCTCGCTGCTGGTGGGCTCGTCGGAGGGCTGCGAAGCGGAGACGTGGCTCAGCACGCCGACACCACCAGTGAGCAGGCAGGTTGCCGCGCCGATGAGAACGACGTTGCGGATCCGATGATTGCGGGCGGCAGCGCGGCTGGCGGCGGTTGAGGCCAACATCGCGGTTTTGGGGTGGATCTGTTCCTCAGGGCTGCGGCCGAGGTCGCCACGGTCGGCTGTGGGCGCGGTGGTCCGGGGCGGCGTCGTGGCTCCGGTCGGCGCCTGGGGGATGACGGCGGTGGGTCGCAGCGGCACGACCACCCCGTCATCGTCGGCACCCGCGGCGGGGGTGGGGTTGGGGAATCCTTCGGCGGCCAAATCGTCGCGGGTGACAGCGTCGGCCTGGTCCAGCGCGGAAAGAAGGGTGTGGGCGCGCTCGACGGTCCAGCCCTGCGGGTGCTGACGGGCGGTGGTATCCAGCCACCCGCTCAGTGCGGTGTCATCGCCCCCGAGCAGGACGTCGCGGCCCGCCGGCATCGGCACCGACCCTTTGTCGAGGGTGATCCGGCCGCCGAACGGCTCCACCAGGACCAGGCCCGGCACGAACACGTCGAGACCGCAGCGGGAGACGACGCCCTTGAGGTTGAACATGGCGTCGGCGAGCTGGTTGAGCGGGTTGGTGTCACCATCGCGGACGTGCACGGGGTCGCCGTCGATGCCGGGCAGGGACCAGCGAGGGTTCACGTGGCAGGACAAAGTGCCGTTCACACCGCGCTGGAGGATGCCCTTGACCTCGATGCACACCAGCGTGTCGGGGGTGAGCAGCACCAGGTCGACTTCCTGGCTGTCGCGGCCGCTGCGGTCGGGAATGTGGCTTCCCGAGATCGCGACACCGGGGATGCCGCTGGCTTGGAGCCAGTCGAGTACAGCCCGTTCCGCGCCCGACATTTTCGGGCGATTTCCGTTGATGATCAGCATGGGTTTTCCCTGTCGTGAGGGCACTTCGTGTGCCGTGAACGTGTCGTGATGGTGAGGGCCGCGTTCGGCGTGTCGAAAGTGCACACCTGGCCCGGCCGGGTTCGGCGGGCGCTACAGGAGGCCCAGGTGCCGGGCGGGCTCGCAGAACAGCCAGCAGGCCCGCGTGTCGGAGGCCGCGGCGGTGTCGACGTACTTCGGGGCCTCGGTGGCCGTGCAGAACATGGCGCAGTCGGCGCTTGCGGGGGTGGTGGGCAGCGCGGCGGCGGGAGCGCGGTCCACGGTCAGCAGCATCGAGAAGTACAGGGCGGCCGCGGCGACGAACACGCCTGCCAGCAGTGCGGGTGTGCGGAGCATGAACGCGATCACGCGGCCGGCCCGGTGGCGCATGGCCAACGCTGGACGCAGCAGAACGGGAGCGGAGCGACGGGAGGTGCGGGGCTGAATCGACATGATGGTCGGTCCTTCCGGAGATTGCTCGACAACTATTGCCAGTTTAACAGTTCAACTGTTGACAGTCTATAAATGTGGCGAGCCCGGCACCCGGTTGTGGACGGTTGCAACACGGCCCCGGACCTCGTCTTCAGCGGGATCCGGGGCCGTTGTTGCCGTGGTGATCGCAATGAACGAAACCTGTTGGCGTCAGCGGTATCTGGCATATTCGATACATGACGACGGGGGCACAGGATCGGCGCGGCAGTTTGTGGACCGGGGACGACTACGAGGCGTTGTTCGCCGCGTTGGCGACCTCCGTCCCCGATAGCGAGATCGCGGCACAACTGGGCCGCTCGCTCGAGGGCCTGCGCGGGCGGGCGAAGTTCCTGCTGCTGGACAACTATTCGTCGGCGGTGGCCCTGCGCAAGCTGCGGCAGATGGCTTCGGAGCCGGGTTTCGACTGGGAGCCCCTCGCCCGCGACGCGCACGCCTTCGCCAACAAGCCCTATTGGGATGCCAGGACCGACGAGCGGCTGATTCTGGCCTGGGCGCGGAATCCGGCACCGAGCATGGCTGAGCTGGTCGAGGAGTTCGGTGTGGGTGAGCAGGACATCGCGCGGCGCTGCATCGCGCTCGAGCTCGCCCAGACTCGGGTGGAGATCGTCGACCACCTCGGCGCCGAACCCGGCGGTGATCTGGCCTATCAAGCCCGGCTGGGACGCGACAAGGCCAACACCGCGGTCGGTGTCCTGGTCCTCACCTCCGCGACCGGCGCCGTGCTGCACCTGTCGCTGCACCCCGACATCGACACCGCTGCACAGGCCTGCGGCGAGGTCGACGAGACCGCGCTGGAAGAGCTGCCCGCGGTGTGGACGATCGCGACCCGCGTGCTGGGCGAAGGGTCCATCCGCGCGACCAAGAGCGGGTCCTGGACCGAACGGCCGGCCACCGAACCCCCCACCGACGCAATCAGCGACCCGGCCCCGGCCCGGGCGGTTCCCCGGTGGCGGCGGCTGCTGAAGCCACGAACCCACTGAACGCCTCGCCGACCTTGGGTTGCCGTTCGCGGATCAGTCGGAGCAAGCACAGTCCGACGGTGCTACCTACACGGAAAATAGTTGTCGGACAGCGTGATTCCGTGAGCGCGTCCGGTGAGTGATCGTATTCTGTTGGGGCAGTGTCTGTGTGCCGGTGTTCGACTCAGTAGGAGAAGCCCGGATGGACCGTTATCCCCGCCCTGTCCTGTTCACCATGCCGTGGATGCTCAGTGGCCTGTCCGCGGTGCTGGTCCTCGCCGCGAGCATCGCGTCGTTCTCCTTCACCAGCACGTTGGCGCGGCTGGCGGGAGTTCCCGAGGGCCTGGCCTGGTTGTGGCCGGTGGTGGTCGGCCTCAGTGTCGCCCAGATCGCCTACACCTACGTCATGTTGGCGCGGATGCCTCACGAGCGGATCAAGCCGCTGGCCCTGGTCTACCAGTTGCTGCTGGTGTCCGCAGCGCTGGTCAGTGTCGGAGGGAATGTCTCGGTCATCTCCCCGCGCCCGACCGAGCTGTCCACCGGCGAGATCACGGCCGTCGTCTCTGTCGCGCCGGCGTGCCTGGTGTGCTGCGTATGCGGGTACGTCGTGCTCGCGGTGATCATCCCCGCACGGATCGAGGCGTCGATCCGCGACATCCATATCCGCGAATCAGCCGAACGGGTGGCCAGACTCGCCCGCAGTGCCGCGATCGCGGATGCCCAGCCCGCGAGCAGCGACAGCCCCGAGGAGACCCCGTGGTGGAAGCAGCACCGGGCCGGTGCGCCCGAGGATTCCTCGGAAAGCAACGAGCCGGAGGTCCCCGGAAACGGTCGTGACGCGGCGGCAGAGGCCGGTCAGTCCCGGTCGAAGTAGCCGCCGCCAGCAGACATGCACGACAGACAAGGCAGGGGACTTACATGACCACTCTGTTCTGGATCGGTGCGGGGATCTGGTTTCCCAGCGTCGCCGTGATGGTTCTTTCTCGCCTCCTGCGCCGTCGAGAGGTGCAGGTCTTCCAGGCCAGCTTGCTGATGTGCGCGGTCGGATCGGTGATCCTGGCGATCACCCTTCCCGCCGTCACCGGAGAGTCCACCCTCAAGAACGTGCTGATGATCACCGCGATGGTCGCGCTGGCGATCCTGTGCACCGTCGCGCTGGTGACGCTGCGCCGCCGCCCGACCAGTGACTGAACCGGGCGGGCACCGACTCGACAGACCGGCGCCGAACTGTGGTTCCTGTCGGTGCCCGGGGTGACCATTCGAGCCGATGTCCCCGCTCCGGCATCGCAGCATCCTTATAGTCGTCTGCTATGACGTCTCGGAATCGGAAGCGGCGCAGTGCCCGAATGGATTCCGCCGCCCTCGGCCGAGTGACAGCGGCGGCGCAGCGCGACCCCGGCAGCCCGACCGCACACAGCGGATTCGCCGCCCGCGCCGCCCACGCGCTCTACCCGGTGGTGCCCGCGTGGATCCAATGGCTGTACGAGCGCAACCCGACTACCGCACGGTTCGTCTACCAGATGTGCTATCCGCCGATCGATGAGCACGGCGAGATCGTCGGGGGATGGACCGCGCAGCAGTGGTGGACCGCGGATCGGATGTACTGGGCCGAGAGAGAAGCTCGGACAGTCGTGCGCGCCCGCCGATTCCACAGCGGAGGGATAGTGTTCGCCCACTCTCCCGACCTCGACGACGACGATGCCTTCTTCGCCGCGCGGGACGCGGGTCGGGCCTGGACGGGACATTGGTACTCCCGCGACCCGGTCGACGCCCCGGAATGGCAGTCGTAGGACTGCTCGAGCCCAGGCCAGCGTTAGGCCCGCCTCGGTGGGTGAGGTTGCGGGCGGGCCTGCCCATCGCCGCGTGGGGAACATGGTTCACGCCGGGAGACACCCGGGGGGCGACACCCGCAGACCCGCCCAGCAAAGGAGTGAGCGGGACTCGGGGGTGCCCGCCCCTCGAGCGCTGTCACGATGACCGCAGGGATGGATGTTCGTGACAGCCGCAGACACTACAGCCACGCTCACCCCGATGCCCGGTACCGCAATTCACGCGTGTCATGCCCACGCACACGACATCGCAGGCCCAGCCCTGGCGTCCCGGCCGAACCTGCGATGCCCCGGCCAGTGCCCGAACTCCAACGCTTCAGACCCCGACCTCACCCAGCAGCCTGCCACTACACCGTGACATGTCAAGCACCTATCGTCGGCCGCGACACCCGAGGCAGAGCTACCAGTCACCCCAGGTCAGCAGGGGTAACGTCGACGCGGCCTCGATATCCCGTCGAGGAAGTTCGCCTCACTACCGCTTCGGCCCCGGATCCTGCACCGGGGCCGAAGTCGCGTCCATGGTGCTCGTCCGACGGCTGCGGTCCGATGTTGCCGACCTACGAAGGGGAGGGCTTGCCCGGCCGGATCGGGGGTGTGTCGGTGTCCGCGTTCACAATTCGCGGTATGGCTTTCACTGTGCACACGCCCGAGGACACATCTCCGGCAGGGATCAGCTTCGGCGACGACGATCAGTTCCACATCTACGAATCCGGCGTTCTCAAAGTCCAGAGCAAGACCCACGGTGTCCGGATCTACTCGCCCGGATTCTGGCAACTCATCACATACACGCAGCACCCCGATGGCCTTCGCAGCCTCCGCTGACACGCCCTGAATCCCAGCGGCAGGGCGAGAACAACCCAGGAGGCACGCCCTGGAGACCGGCTCCCGGGGCTGCCGTACGTCCTGCCACGCAAAACGGGCCCGGAGCGTATCGCTTCGGGCCCGTGGCGGATCTCAAGCTGCCGCGGCTTATCGCGGCTCCCAGACCCGGATCTTGTCGACGAGCAGGTCCCAGACCGCCGAGTCGTGCTCGGCCAGCTCGACCAGGGCCTCGACCATGTCGCGTCGGCTGATGCTGCCGACGCTGCGGGTGCTGGCGCGGCCGCTGGTGCGCACACGCAGTCCGGCCTGCTTGGCCAGCTTGGCCAGCAGGTCGTTCCAGTGATCGCTCTGCTCGGGCGGCATCTTCAGCGTCCATGTCAGCCAGTCGGACCGGTCCTCCACTGCTGAAGTCTTGGCGCGTTCGCCGCTAGACATCGGTTTTGTCCGTCCGTTCAGTCATACCCGGATTATAGACTGTCAGCCTTTTATCAGTCTATGTGGTCGGTTCTGTGGTGAGTTGGTCGCGCCCCCGCCGCATCGTCAGCGCACGTGATATCCGCAGTCGGTTTCCAAAACAGCGCGGCTGGCACGTATCGATCGGATGGCGTCGGCCAGATGGTGCGCGACATCGTCTCCCGGTTCGCTCGAGATCTCCCCGCCACCGACAAGCTCGTCACGCCAGACATCGAGCACCTCACGCGCGACGACCATCTGATCCTCTGCGGTCTTGAGCGCAGCGACGAACTGGTGCAGCGCCAGGTCGTCGACCTCCGAACGCCACAGGCGCAGGGTTTTCAGGTCGTGACGCATCCCGGACACGACACGGCCGCACAGCATCGGCACGCGCCCGTTGACCGGCTCCGCGTCGACGGGGACCCCGCCTCCACATGCGCCTATCAGTTTTCCGTCATTCACGATCGGGAATCGGCAGGTCGACATAATCGCTCGGTCCTTTCGATAATCGTCTATTTTCCGCCTGTCGCACCGACAAGTTCGGCCGACAAGCAAGGCCGGGAGCGGGAACGCCCCCGGCCTTTTCGCCTTCAGGTTGGTCACTGCTGACGCCTGGCGGTCTCTACGACCACGCCGTCACTGCTGCTCTGTCCACGTGTGGCCGTGAGTCGCGCGCAGTGCAGCGGCCAGCCGGATCGGATCGGCCACTGCGGCGCGCAGGTCGTTCGCGGACGGGTTGGTCTCGCCGGTCAGCGCGGCCACCAGATCCGGCACCGAGGCATCCGCGGCCCAGGTGAGCAGCTGCTTGTACACGTGGGGTGTCGGGCCGGATACCCACAGGTCGGGGTCGGGCAGGCTGCCGTCCGCGCGGGCACAGGTGATTTTCACCGATTCGCGAGGCCATTCGTCCGGCCATACCTCGGGCGGGCCGAACTCGACGGTCTGGACGGCCAGCGCGAGCGCGCTACGCAGGTCGGTGCAGATCGTCCGCGACGGGGCCAATCCGGTGTCCGGGCTGTGCTCGAGCAGGCACGGCCCGGAAGTTGGGGTGATGTCCATTTCGCTCCTTGAGCTTGTGATGATGGTGAGCGGGCCGGGGACGGTGAAAGCGTCCCCGGCCCGCCATTCGAAGGCTGTTGAGGACTCAGCAGGGGGCTATTGCGACGCCGCCCACGTTTCTCCGGTCTTCTTGTACAGGCCGTCCGGCGGGAGTGCTGCCCCGACGTTGTCGAGCGATTTGGTTGCCGCTTCGGTGGCCTCTCGCGCCCAGTAGGCCTCTGGTTCGTCGGGGTGACTTGCCAGCGCGTTTATGCGGGTGGTGAGCCGTTCCACGGCTTCTTGAGCTTCCTGGAGCGCGATATAAGCGTCGGTGGCCAGGTCTTCGACGGTCTGACTGGTAGATGTGCTCATTGTCGTTGCCTCTCTGTCGTTTCGGGGGGTTGGTGCCGTCCTGGCTCGCGGTGATCCTCTCTCGGGTCACTGACAGGAACGGCGGGGCGCGGTCAGTGGGTGGCCGCCTCCCATGCGACGTGCTCGGTGGCCGTTGACCCGTGATCGTCGGGAATGGGGGAGGTGAGTTGGTCCCACCACCGCATCACCCATCGGGCGTCGCCGAGTGCGGTGTGTTGCTCGGCTTCGCTCGGGGGTTCGGCGCCGGTCGCGCGGGACAGCTCGTAGCTGCGCATCGGCTCGGCGATGCCGAGGCGGCCTGCGGCCATGTTGCCCACGTCGATCAGGTGGTAGTCCCACCGCGGCAGCCGCCGATGACGGCGCAGCATCGCGTCCAGGGTGTCCGCGTCGAACCAGACGTTGTAGCCCGCGAACCGGGTTCGCCCGTTGGCGCTGGGTGCGGTCCAGTCGTCGACGACGGCGGCCGCGGTGGCCTCCGTCAGGTAGAAGACGTCGTCTTCTCCGGTGCAGGTGATCGACGGGGGCGGGGTGCCGCGCACCAGCGGCGGAATCGGCGCGTACTGCGGGTGCCGCTCGTAGAAGCGTCCGATATCGAGCGCGCGGGGATCGGCGTGGGACAGGTCTACGTCTTCGATCAGGATCGTGATCTGCTTCTGCCAGCCGTTGGGTTCACGGCGGATCAGCGCGATCTCCCACGGCCGGCGCAGACCTGGATCGGTATGGGTGGTCTCGATGTCGACGAAGACCAGGGGAGAAGCGGCATTGGATGACACGGAAGACCTTTCGGGTTGGGGAGATGTTCTGGTCAAGCGGTTCATGCCATCGTCAGAAGGCATGCCAGCCGTGGGTGTAGCCGAGTGCATACCCCGCCGCCGCGCCGACGACAGCGACAGCGGCCGCGGTGGTCGGGCGAATGCGGATCCGGCGCGCGGGGCGGGTGGGCGGCCAGCTTGGCGCACACAGCGGGCACATGGGGTTCGGCTTCACGAGATCGGACTGGTGGTGCGCGAGCTCGGGGGCGAGCGCCTCGCCTGGCGTGGTGATGTCTTTGGAGTGTCGGCGTCTGGACATTGCTTCTTTTCTTTCCTCATGCCGCTGGGGCGGCGGTCGAAGTGCGTTGAATCGCATTTGCCGGGAGGGGGATTGGTCAGTCCTGCTCGGATTCGTCGCCTTCCAGCTGGTAGCAGGCGGTGCGCCAGATCTGCGCCGCCGAGTCGTAGCCCTGCTGCGCCTTCAGCCGCGAGAACAGATCGGGGAACGTGTGCTCTCTCGGCTGATCATCGTCTTCTGCCGCGATCAGCTCGGCCAGCGCGTAGGGGTCGGTCGGCACCGGAGGCAGCGCGGACACACCGTCAGGGGTCGGTGACCAGGTGACGGTGGTTCCCTGCACGTGCGCGGTGTTGACGAAGTCGCTGGTGAGCGACCAGGTTGCATGCTCGGCCTGGTGCGCGAACGTGAATCCGAGGTGCACGTCCGGCAGTCCGGGACGGTGCACGGTGGTGACGTACGGATAGTCTGTGGTGGCAGTCATTTTGAATCCTTCAGTGGTGACCGGGTCCGCCTATCGCTCGCGGGGGCTGATTTCCGGTATGCGGGGCTCAGGTGATCGCCCTTGGCGCACTCGCAGAGCTCGGTACCATTCGTCGCGCGCCAACTGCTTGGCCTTCGCCTCCTTGGCGAGTTCGGCGATGCGCTGCATGCGAGCATCGATGCGGGCCATCCGCTTCTCGTGCCCTCGCATGAATTTCTCGTGATCCATCACTGGTTTCCTTCTCTTCAGGCCACGGTGAGCGTGGCGGTGGCGGTCGGGGGACCGGCGAAAAGCCCGTCTGGGGCTTTGTCGATGCGGCTGGGCAGGGGCTTGAGCATGTCTTTGTGCCCGTGGCGGACGCTGCAAAATTTGAATGGGCCCCTCGGGTCGAACATCTCCCGCATGTGCGGGTCGATGTGGTGGAGTGCGAAATCGCTCATCTCCAGCGGGCCGCCGGTGGCGCGGACATGCTCGTAGCCCTCCCACAACAGGCCGAATTTCCAGAGAGCCTCGGCGTGCTGCCACCACTCCGGGCACCACACGACCTCGTTGATGTCGGTGACTTGCCGTGCGTGGCGCTTGGCAAGAAAGTCGTCGACGAACCGCCCCAGCGACGGGAACGTCGGTGTGAATCGGATGCCACGCAGGATCTCGGCCAGATCCTGCACGGCCAGCGCCGGTTCCGTCTCCCAGACGGGAGCTTCGGGAGCGTGGTAGCGATCGATGCGGGCCTGGGCGGCGCGTACCACCGCCTCGAGGTGGTTGGCGACAAGATCCTGGCTGGTGATGGGCATGGTGGTCTCTCCTTCTTCAGCTGCGTTGTGGGTCACCGCTCGCGGCTGTGGGAGCGCTGCTGCGCGCGAGCGCGTTCTTGCTGCCGCCGCACGTGCAGGCGGCGGCAGCGCTCGGCTTCGAGCTGCTCAGCGTGGGTGAGTGCGCGTACGCTGACGGCGGAGATTTCACCGGCGCGCTCCGCGACCTTCGCGGCGGCCAGTCGCGTATCCAGCTCCTGGCGGCTGTAGACGCTGATCGCGGTTCCCAACTTCCAGGCCGGGTTGGCCTCGTACCCCCGCTCGGTGGGGGTGATGCTCAGAACGTATTTCGCGGTCATGGTTCGCCTTTTCGGATTGGTGACCGGTGCCGCCCTCTGCCCCATCGCAGCGGGGCGGCACCGGGGTCTGGGGGTTAGGTGCGTGAGGCGGTGCCGCTCATCGGCTTCTCACGATGTCGGCGCGGGTGCGCTGCTCACGCGCCGCGACCCGAGACCGACGGGTCCGGGCACTGGCGGCCGGGTCGTCGCCGGTCGGGGCCGGCGGCAGATCCGCCACTTCGAGCAGCTGGGCGATCAGCTCGCGGTTGCGTTTGATCATGGCCGGGGCTTGGGCGACCAGCTTCCGGTTGCGCTCGAGGATTTCCGGAGTCAACTCGATGTTGGTGGGATCCTGCATGGGGTGGCGCCCTTTCCGTTTGGGAGTGATGGGGCGGATCGGGCATGTTCACGATGTCCGTTCCGCCACAACCCACTTTAACAGTTTAAACTGTTATCAGTCTAGAAATTGGTGTGTGTTTTTCGGCGAAGCCGGGTCCGCAGCGGGTTCACGCCGCTGCGGACCCTGAGACCCCGTCAGCGACTGGGCATCTCGTCCCAGGTCCGCCCGTCCAGCAACCGGCCGCCGGCCTTCGGGCGGATGCCCCCGACCTGCTTGAAGAACAGGCAGATGCGACGCTGCACACAGCGGTCCCGCAGGTCACGCACCCAGTCGAGATCCAGCGGCCGGAACCTGTGTCCGGATTCGCCGCCGACGATCACCCAGTCGATGTCGGCGAGGTCCAGGCTGGGCAGTGGCCCCAGCAGCGGCTCGCACGACAGGAACCGGATCGCGGCCGGGGTCCGCCGCAGTTCGTCTGCGCGCCAGCAGTAGTCGTCCGATTCGATCGATGTCCCGATCCACACGTTCGGCAGCGGAGCTGGGATTTCACCACGCAGCCGCTGACGAGGATCGGCCCACCGCATCGCCGCATCCACGTCCTCGACCGGCAATCGGCCGTCGAACTGATCCAGGATCTTGTGGATGGCGTCGGTGATCTCGGCATAGAACGCGGGGTCGGTCAACAATGTGGCCAGGCGCTTGGAGCGCTTGGTCAGGATCTGATACTGATGCCGAGGCGTCAGCGCCATCACAGCCCAGATCAACGCCTGCGCCCAACGCGGAACACGGGCATGGGCGATGTCGGACATGCTGTTGACGAAGACCAGGCGCGCCGACCGCCACCGCAACGGCTCGGTCATCGCGTCCTCGTGAACTGCGATACCGAATCCTGGGCCACTGGTTCGCGGATCGCCGTCTTTCTGGTACTTGGCCGCGCCCATCGCTTTGAGCCGCCTGGCCATCTTCAGCGCATAGCAGTTGTCGCATCCCGCGCTGATCCGATCGCAGCCGGTGACCGGATTCCAGGTGACCTCGGTCCACTCGATGCTCGTGGAAGTCATTCCGACCCCCGCGCTTGTGTGGCAGCTGCTGTGGTGCACGTGCCCGTACTGGGGGTGTGGATGGCCCAGTCGATGGGCTTGCCGTGCTCGGTGGCGTAGGCGATTTCGGCGCGGGTGGATTCGCCGTGGTACCGGGTGTGGTCGGTGACGACGACGATGCGGTCGGCGAGGTCGATCTTGCGGCGGTGCAGCTCGTCGAGCGCGGCCTTGGCGGTGCTGTCCTGATCGCCGGCGTCGACGACGACGAACGGGGCCAGCACGATCTCCCCGCGGCCGGTGAGTTCGGCAGCGGTCGCCAGCATCAGGTCGAAGAACCGCATGCTGCCGCACAGCGTGACCACGGGCGGACGGTTGCTACTGGTCACGACGCTGCCTCCTCTCCGTTCAGGGCGCGAACCAGTCCGGCGAGCATCTGCCGCGCTTCTCCCACGTCACCGTCGTGAAGAAACGCATCAGCTTTGAGCAGCTGGCAGACGATTGCCCCGGCAGTGCTTCGCTCGATCGGAGCAGCGCCGATCAGCCGCCGCGCCTCCCCGATCCGTTCGTTCACCACACGCATCGCCTGTTCCCGCTCCGCTTTCCGGTCGGCGATCTCGGTCTTGGCGGCGACGTAGGCCTTCGACGGCCTTCCACCGGTGGGTCGGTCGGGATGCGACCGCAGCCGGGCGTTGTCCTGCGCGTTCTGCGAAGTGATCGACTGGCGAATGTTGATGAGTGTGTGCAGCCAACGGACGCGGTTCTCCTTCCTGCGAAGCACCGCGTATTGCGTTCCGATGCCGCGGCTGTCGCGCAGGTCGGCGTTCACCAGGCGGTCGAAATTCCGGTCGCAATGCCACACTGCGGGCAGCAGATGCAGGACTTCAGCCATGGGACACCTCTGGAAGATCGGCGGCGTACCGGCGGACGACGATCGAGGCGGATCCGACCGAGTTCAGCAAGCCGTGTTCGGCGCGGCGTTTGGTCATCGGTCGCCGCCGTCCTGTTCGCTGGCACGCAGATCGGCCAGCAGCGAATCCAGGTCTTCGGCACGCACATGCACCTCGCGCGCCGCGGTCCCTTCAGGTTTCGGGCCGACGATGCCGGCCTGCTCCATCAGATCCAGCAGGCGTGCGGCCTTGGCGAACCCGATCCGCATCCGGCGTTGCAGCATCGACACCGCACCGAACTGCGACCGGACCACGAGATCGACCGCACGCAGGAACATGTCGCGGTCGTCGCCGACCTCGTCGGCGTCGAGGTCCACGATGTCGACCTGGGCGTGTTGCTCGATGCGCTCGGCCTCGGCCGCGGCGACGATGTCAGGCAGGCGGCGGTCCCATCCGGCGGACCATTCCCGGCGGTCGTCGCGGTCGCGGTCGAGGAGCTGGCGCGGCATCATCAGGCCAAGAAAGCTTTCCCCGCAGCGGATCAGCAGGGCGCGGCTGGCCGAGTGCGCCTCGACGTCGAGTGCCTGGCAGTAGGCGTTGGACGCGGCGCTGAAGCGCGCCAGCATCTCACCCCCGACCGACATGTCCGTGAGCTGCGTGGCATCGCTGCCGTGCTGGCGGGCGATGAGGCCGGGGATGGTGCACAGAGTGCCGCCATCGGTGGGCATGCGCGGCACGGTCAGTGCGTGTCCGTCGATCAGGCCGGAGCAGTCGGTGATGGTGATCCGGTCCTTGGTGATGTCCAGGCGCAGCTCGAATTCCGGGGTGTCGCTCTTCTCCTTGCCCGCAGTGAAGATCTGCAGGATGTTCTTGATGTCGGAGGGTGCGATGTCGACGGTGCACGGGTACTGCCCGGGTTCGTCGGCGCTGTCCAAGACCGACGCGATGGCCAGGCCGGCGGTGAACATGTCGGTCGCTGTGACAACGATGTTCTGCCGGTCGACGGCGAGTCGGATGCGGTGGATGGGCGGGATCTCGCTGTCGGCGCAGGCGTGCACGCGCACAGCGTTGAGGGCGTGGCGGAAGTCGGTGGTGCCGACTTTGACGGTGGTCATGATTCGGTCCGATCGAGGTCGATGATGTCGGTGATGTGTTCAGGCCACGCCTCGGCGCTTCCGCAGTCGCTGCAGGCGATCGAGATTCCGGTGTCGGTGTCGACTTCGTCGAGTTGTGCGCCGCACAGGCACCTCAGCGTGGTGATCCTGCGCATCAAACGGCCGCCTGCTCGAGCAGCGGGAGGTCGGGAAATTCGTGCAGGGTCAGCGGAACGCCTTCGGCGAGCTCGGTGCGCCACTGGAACAGCCACTCGTCCATCGAGCTGCCGTCCTCCCATGCGCCGACGAGGTTGCGGGCGGCGCGGTCGGCCGCGGCCGGGTCGACACGGTGCAGGACCGACAGAAGGTAGACCAGGCCGTATCCGGTGACGTGACGACCGAGGAGCGCTGCCCGCAGATGGTCATCGACGGTGCGGGCCAGATCGGGGTGGTCGGCGCGCAGGGACTTCGTCACTGTGGTGATGAAGTCGTAGCGGTCGGTGAACTTGAGCTCCTGGTCGATCTCGGTGGCCAGAAGTGAGAGCGCGGGCCGGGATTCGTCGCCCACCCATTCCGGCCACGGCCAGCTGGTGTCGTCTTCGGCTATCAGCCGGTCGCTGACCGCGCGGACCTGCTTTGCCTGCTCGGCGGTGAGGTCGGAGGCGTGGGTGAGTGTGGCCCAGTCGATGGGCAGTTTCTCCAGCTCGGTGGCGTAGCGGCGCAGGTCCAGCCATCCGGAGCGAGTGACCAGCAGCCCGGTGGGGATGTGGGTCAGCGAGCGGCCGTGGTCGGCGAAGGTGAGGGTGCCGTCCTGGCGGGCGGTGAGCGTGGGCGCGATCGCGAAATGCGCGGTCACCTGCTCGGCGGTGATGGTGATCGGGGAACCGTCGCTCCACCGGATCTCGAGACTGATCAGAGCCATTTCTTCCTCCTGGTTGGGTTTTCTTCCGGGGTTGGGGGATTTATGCGGCGGTGGTCGCGCGCGCCGGTGTGGCGAATCGTTCGATGTCCGTCTGCAGGCTCATGGCGCCTCCCTGAGCCGGACGAACCTGCCCGCCAACCCGCAGGTCGCCAACCGGGAGGCATCGAGGGCTCCGTAGGCGACCAGGCAAGATGGCGCGCCGGCGTTTCCGGCTGCTCGGGAGCCGTCGGGCAGGTAGAAGTGCAGGCGTCCGTGCAGGAACAACACAGCGGTCGCGCGTTCCCACACGGCGTTGATGAACCAGCGGGTCTCGGTGCGCGCGAACACGATCGCGGCTCCCTGGCCGTGCTCGGCGAGCTTGGACAGCCAGCGGTCGACGGCGGCGTAGGGCGGGTTCAGCCAGACCCGCCCGGTCCAGTCGGCGGCGAGGCCGTCGTCCGGTGGGGCGATGTGCTGGCGTGCGGTATCCCATGGCCGGTCGATGGCTGCGCACGGGTCGAGGTCGAAAGGGCCGAGCGCTGTGAGGATCCCCGGCGGGGTGAGCCACACATTCGACCCGGCGCGGGTCGAATGGTGGCCACCGATGCTGGTCAGGGTCATGATTCCGCTGGCCACTGCGCGAGGATGCGCTGGACGTTGGCGTCGACACGGGCGCCGAGGATGATCTGGTCGGCCTCGGTGATGACCACCCGCGGCCGGTCGCGGTGCCCGCAGGGGTTGGTCCAGGTCTGGACGCGGCCGCGCCAGCGCGGGACGCCGCGGGGTTCGCCGCAGCGGGGGCAGCCGGTGGAGATATCGACGGTGCGCAGCGGACCCCACGCGCCGAACAACCACCAGGGGCCGCCGACGCGGTCGCGGAGGGTGACACAACGCAGGGATCCGGGCTCGAGGGCCTCGGTCTGGGCGTGGCGGGCCATGGTGTCGGGTTCGCGGCGCGCGGCGGCGGCCTCACGCCGAACCCAGCGGCGGAACCGGTACATCGCGATCATCGGTTGTTGTCCTTCCTGTGCTGCTCGGCGGGGCCGTTGATGCGGCGCAGCTCGAGCAAGGCGGTGTGCATCTGGGTGTGGAGGGTGTGCGCGTGGTGGATTTCGTCGGTTCCCCAGCTCGGGGTCGGGGTCATCTCGCCGCAGCTGCACGACCCGCTGAACAGCTGACGGCCGGTGGTGTCGGTCTCTCGCGGCGCCAGCTGCAGCCGGTGGTGCTGCCGGGTGGGCGCGGCCGCCGAAGCCATACGCGAATGACGTTGGCGGTGCAGTGATTTCACGGATTCCTCCTTGGGTGCGGATTCCCTGGACGACATGGGGTGGAGGTCAGCGGCGCAGTTCGTCGCGGTTGAGCTTCGGGCCGCGCGAGGAGTTGTAGGCGCCGATCATCACCAGGGCGACGAGCGCACCGTTCTGGCCTTTCTCGGTCTCCTTCAGCGCCAGCGCGCGGGCCTTGACCTGCCGCGGCGCGAGGTCGACGAGGACCTCGCCGAAGCGGTCGTGGTCGAGCTGCTGCTCGTAGCTGCGCAGGATGAGGGCGACGCCGGCGACCAGCGGGGCGTCGACGGCGTCGAGGCGGTGTCCCCAGACCTCGACGATCAGTCGCAAGGTGTTGCCCAGCAGCAACTTCCCGCCGGTGCGGTGGATCCGCTCGAGGGTGCTGGTGCAGCGGATGACGCCGTCCTTGGCGGCCTCGGCGACGGTCAGCCCGACCTCGCCGACGATGTCCTCGATGGCGGCGACGGTCGGGTCCGCGGCCGCGCGGCGCGAGCGCCACCGGTCCCACGTGGTCAATCGCCGCGTCTTGGCGTCGATTTCGTGGAACAGCCGAGCCTCGTCTGCCACGGTCAGACCGGTGTGGACGTTGGCGACCAGGGCCATGTCCGGGTCGATCAGGCGGGCGGCTGCGGCGCGGTGCTGGCCGTTGATCACCGCGTAGCGGGCCAGGGATCCAGCGCCGCGATCAGCGACGTCGAGGACGCCGACGAGGCGGCGATCCCATGTCTTGGCCATCGCGCGGGCCCGGGGCTTGTCGAGCTCGCGCTGATAGCTGGCGTCGACGAACATCTCGGCCACGGAGATCGCCGAGATGTAGACCTCCGGCACCGACGCGTCGGCGGATGAGGAATAGAGGGAGTCGGATCGGTCCAGGACCGCGGTGGCGGTGGTGTCAGAGGTCATGATCGGTCTCGGTCTCATCGTCGATGGGAAGGTTCGTGGTCAGTGCGTCGGCGATCCAGTCGCTGTTGTGGGCGATCGCCTCGCGGATGGCGTCGTTGACGGCCTCGACCGTCGCCGGTTTGCGGATGTGCACGCGCATCCCATCGGGATGGGAGTCGGTGAGGATGTAGCGGTCACCGTGGTCGGCGACAGCGATGCTGATCTCGCCGAGCTTCGGGGTCGATCGGTGGCCGCCGCGGCCGAGTTCGGCACGGCCGCGGGCGAGCAGCTGCTCGATGCGGGGGGAGTGGGCGCTGGTCACGGCAGGACCTCCGTGCTGCTGGTGTCGAAGGCCGCGACGGCGGTGTCGAGCTGACCGGCGATGCGGCGCTGGAACTCGAGCAGGTCGAACGCGAGATCCTCGTCGTCACCGGCGTTTTCGATGTCGTCGAGCGCGCAGGCGAGGTTGGCGGCGGCGCTGTGGGCGCGGTGCGCGGCCTCCAGAGCCCCGTTGATCGATCCCGCCTCGATCGCGGCGGCCAGGCGCAGGGCGGCGGTGAACAGTGCGCCGGCGTCGGCGGCCGCGAGCTCGGGCAGCGTGGTGGACTCGGGGCAGGCCACGATCGGGTCTTGCGGCGCGGCGCCGTCGATGTTGGTGTTCATGCCACGGCGTCCGCGTCGTCGAGGGTGATGGCGAGAATGCGGCGGGCGATCGTCTTGTGCACGTTCTGCCAGCCGTCCTCTTTTTTGGCGAGCTTGCAGATCGTGGAGACTCCGACACCGGCGCTGGCGGCAAGGCTGCGCGCACTGCGTCCGGCGTCGAGCAGGGCGTTGATGTGGCGGTGAAGATCCTCGACCGGGGCGAAGCCCCTGCAGTCCTCGCAGGTGTTGAACTTGGTGCGGGTGGCGAACACTGTGTCGCACTCGGTGCAGCGGACCTTGGGCGCCGCCGAGCTCTCGAATCCCAGCCATGCCTCCAGCTCGGCGTAGTCGTCGGGGTTGGAGGTGCGGAATCCGCCGGCGACGGCGTACTGCTCGTTGGTGCGGACCGCGATCATGCCGCAGATCTCGCGGACAGGGCAGCCCTGGCAGATCCTTTTGGCTTCGGTGGCGGGGTCTTTCGGGGAGATCGGGAACCACAGGTCGGGGTCGGGGTGTCCGGCGCAGGCCGCCTGATTACGCCAGTCGGTGCTGGGGGCTGCGGCGTCGAGGTCGGTGATGGTCATGACTGTGTGGGCCTTTCGGGTCGTGAGATGTGGTGATCGCCGCAAGAGTCAGCGCGGGACGCGGCCGGTGCCGACGAGGACGCGCAGCTGCTCGGGCAGGCGCTCGCGCACGGCGTCGATCAGGGCCTGCGGGGTGATGGGCAGGTCGCTGGTGTCGAGCACCTTGAGGTAGAGGGCGCTACCAGCGCAGTCGACGCGGGTCGCCTTCTGGATCAGGGTTTCGGGATCGTCGAGCTCGGCCAGCAGCGTCAGCAGCTGGTGGGCGCTGGCGGCGATCTTCTCGGCGAGTGCGACCTCGGTGGAGATGGTGGTTCGCATCGGGACGTCCTGTCTGTGATGAGATGATCTGAGGGACGTCCCAGCCAGGTTCACGCTGGCTGGGGCGTCCCTTTGTTCAGAAGGTGGAGTAGTTGCGTGCCGGGACGAGCACGCCTTCGTCGATGAGCAGGGCCATGGCGGCGGCTTTGATCCGGCAGATCCGGGGGGCGTCGCCGGGGCATTCCAGGTGCTGGCGGGTGATGGCCTTGGCCTGGTCGACGCTCAGCCCGCGGCCGGTGTCCTCGCACGACCAGTTCGTGATCGTCATGTCCTGGCCGCGGATCGGTCCGGTGACGACGAGCCCAGCCCACATGTCGTGGGAACCCAGCCGATCGTTCATCGCGAGAACCCGGCCCACATGCCGCGTTCGATGTGCGGGGCGGTAATCGTCAGCTCGGTGACGTTGCCTGCCAACGCCTTCAGCTGCGGCCGAGCGGCCGGGCCGGCGCGGTGGCAGGCGCGTGGGGCGCCATAACGCTCGATCTCCGCGGCTGAGGTCAGACGCTCCATGTCGGGGGCGTTGACGTGCATCGACTCCCGATCCAGCGCGTCTTCCAGCTGCCGCTCCAGCTCGGCGAGTTTCCGGTCGCGATCCGCCAGCGCGGCCCGCAGACGCGCGAGCTCGTCGTCACGGTGACGGCGGAACGGGTGCAGGATCGTCATGGCGTTCACCGCACCGTTTCGGCCGGGTACCACGGCCCGGTGCTGATCTCGTTGCCGCGGATGACGACCTCGCGGACCATCAGCTGCGGCTGGTAGTCCTTGGGGCCGTAGTCGTCGATGGCCTGGGCGGTCATGTCGAACATCTCGTCAGCGGCGCGGGCGCGGTCGTGGAAGACGGTCGGGGTGGTGTGGTTCGGGGAGGCGAGGCGGGTGGAGACCTTGCGCCACCAGCGGCCGTTGGGCAGTTTGATCGCGTACTGGTGGGTGGTCGACGAGATGGCGGTCAGGGTGTCGATCAGGGCCTGCTCGGCGGCGGTCGGCGGCGCGAGCAGGGTGCGGGCGAGATCGAAGGTGAGGGTCATGATTTGCCTTCCTGAACTGGTGTTTTCTCTGGTCGCCCACCCGTTGTGGGGTGGGAGTTCAAGGCGGAACCGATAGTTAACAGTCTAGACTGTTAACGGTTCAGTTGTGTGGATTTCAGGCGAATTCGTCGGCAGCATCGGTGTCGTCGGTGTCGTCGCTGCGGTCGTCGTCGCCGAGCTCGTCGAAGTCGATGCCGTCGAGCGGCTCGTCGACGCTCTCGCGCTTGTCGCGCTGCCGGTCCTCGGCCAGGGCGTCACCGATCTTCTTGCTCAATTCCTCGGCCTCGGCGTCGATCTCGGCCAGCAGCAACCCCGTGACGTTGGGAATCTCGCCGTCACCGCGGCGACGACGCGCGGAGTCGATCGACACCACCGGCTTGCCCCCCGCGGCGCGCTGCCCACCGACCGCGGCGGCCTGGGCTGCGGCTTCCTGCACATGCGGGTGCGGGTACGGCGGGTAGGTCTGCGCGGCCCAGGCCAGGTTCTCGTCGGAGACGAAGTAGGCGCGCACACGCACGATCTGGGAGCTGGAGTCGTCGAAGACGTAGGCGATGCCGGCGCTGCCCTTGTCGGGGATGTTGGTGTTGTCGGCGCCACGCTCGGCGGCGTGGTGATCGCCGTAGACCATGACCATCTGCTCCGGCGAGCTCAGGCGCATGCCGATCCGGATCTGGAACAGATCCCGCAGCATGTCGAGGATCTTCTTGTTCGCCAGCTGCGTGTACCCGGAGATGGAGACGCCCAGGGCGCGGCCCAGCCGCGCGATCGACACCAGCACCCGCAGGAAGTCGGTGCGGGTCTTCGGGTCGTCGAGCAGCTCGGCGATCTCGTCGATGATCAGGTGATACATCGGGGCGCCGGTGGTGATGACGTGCTTGGACAGGCCCAGGGCTTCCATCTCGCGGCCGCGTTCCTCGATCACCGTCCAGCGCAGCCACTCCAGCATCTGCCCGCTCGAGCCCGCATCGGTGGCGGTGCGGTGCAGCAGCCCCTTCATCCGCGCGGCCTCGACACCGAACTTCATGTCGATCATCAAGTTCACGAGCAGGCCGTCACGGGCGGCCGGAGCGGTCGCCATCAGCAGCGACGCCACGAACCCGGACTTACCGGATCCGGGCAGGCCGACGCCGAGGATGTTGCGTTCGAACAGCGGCACGAGCCAGTGCTCGCCGTCCTCGCGCATGCCGGGGTTGAGCTTCTTCAGATCGACCGGCTCGGCGGGGACCGGAACGGGCACCAGATCCTTGATCGGATCGAAGTAGCGCACGTCCAGGCAGATCACACGCCCCCGGGAGCCGACCACGCGAGCGGCGTCGGCGTCGAGAGCGACCGCGATGCGCTTGAGCTTCTCCTCGTAGTGGCGGCGCTCCTGGCCGTCGCTCATGCGCAGCCGCAGCCGCAACCCCACCGGCACGGAGATGATGCCGCGGTCGGGCGGGTAGGAGCTCTGCGACGGCACCAGCTGCGGCCACTCCCCCGGATCACCGTTCGCCGGATCGGGCAACCGCCCCAAACCGAGTGCGGCCCACTTCTTCACCGCATCCCAGGGGGTGGACAGGACCTGCACCGTCTCCTGGACGTCTTCGGGGAAATCGGTGACCCAGTCCGCCCAGTCCCGGGCAGCAACCCGCTCGGCGCGAGTCACCTGGGTCTTGGCCGACCACCGCGACCACACGGCGCGCGCGCCGAGCGCACCCACCCCGGCCAGCAGCGGCGTGACACCGACCGACCCTGGCACACCCAGGTTTTCGGCCGTCTTGTACACGGTCGCGATCGTCATGAATCCGATCCCGGTCCCCAGCAGGGCGACGGGAGCGATGAACTCCGGTTCGATGTCCATCTCAAGCCACTTCCTCGGTGGTGTCAGCGGCGGTGAGGTACCGCCATTGGATTCGGGTAACGAGGCTGTCGGGGCGGCAGCCTCGGTGGGTGGAGCAGAAGAAGGCGACGAACTCGGCCGGCGTCATCTCCGGGAAGCCCTCGGCCACGAGATCGGCCTGGCTGATCGCGGCCAGCGGTTCGCGGCTGATCGCGGTGATCTCGACTTGGGCGATGCGCACCAGCGGCTCACCGGCCTTGCGGCCCATCACCTTCCGGCACAGGGTGAGCTGGTCACCGACGCGCGCCATGCGCCAGCCCATCCGCCGGGTCACGGTCTTCTGCCGGGCGATCACTTGGGGTTCGGTCAGGCTGACCGACATGAGCCGCGCCATTACGCGGCCTGCTTCCGGGTCAGCCGCAGCTCGATCTCTTCGATCCGCTCCGGACTCCAGGCGACCCGGGCCTTGCCGGTACCGAGCTCTGCGGCCAGGCGCTGCGCGCGGCGGTCCCAGTCCTGCGGGGTCTGGCCGGTCAGCATCCGCACCCGCAACACGAGCTCACCGCCCTCGCGGCTGCTCGACACCAACTTCGGCACCAACTGCTCACCGAGGCGGCTGCGGGTGAGACCGGCCTGTTCGACCGCGCGTGCCCACCGGCGCCGCCGCATACCGCGACCGGACGAGACGCTCAGCGCCAGCAGCGCGACCGACGTCGTGGCCACCGCCGCCCCGGCCGCGACCGGGGTAGCGGTGGCCACGACCTGATCAGCCCAGCCCGCCGGCCACATCGGACGAGTGCAGATCCCCAACCCGACCGGGACACCGACCAGCACGAATGCGGTCGTGCACCACGACGACGCCTTGGTCGCG
Source organism: Nocardia sp. NPDC004168 (assembly GCF_040610355.1). NCBI lineage: Bacteria > Bacillati > Actinomycetota > Actinomycetes > Mycobacteriales > Nocardiaceae > Nocardia > Nocardia sp. NPDC004168. The sequence goes on from NZ_JBEXME010000034.1 coordinate 42,912, forward strand.
CGGCGTGAAGATCTCGGTGCGGAGGAACGTTTCGGAGCCATGTCCTCACCGTCTTCCTGCGCGGCGGCGTGTCGGGAGTTGGCAGGGGTTAACAGCCCCTGCGCTGGCGGCGGCGAATCGGTGGCAGAACAACGCGATCTCACCCACTGCCCAGTGATCTGAATTGATCAGTTGAGAGCGCAGAGCATTCGAGTCGACGATGTTCGAGCCGCTGACGCCTGTCCGCGCATGCACTGGTTCGGGCGATGATTCGCCCGGTTTCCAGGAAATTTCGGGCCGAGTCTGAAAGTTCATCGAGCACCCCTCCAAAGGGGAGATCCGGGTCACATAATGTTCAGATCGTATCAACTGATCTATTCAGATATGACTCTTGAACATTCCCCAGATTGTTGGTACAAGCTGCCGATCTGCGCTGTCGCCCCTGATCGGTTCGGACTGATAGCGTTTGGTTGCTCACAAGCACAGATCAGAGAGGGCTCAGCCGGGATGACTGAATCGACCAGTAGCGAGGCCCGGCGGTGGCAGATCGCGCGTGAGCTCAGGACCGAGATCGAGTCCGGTCGGCTCCGGCCGGGTGAGAAGCTGCCGTCGAGCCGTGCGCTCGCCGAGCGATGGGGAGTCAGCATCGGGACGGTCAACCTGGCGATGGATCAGCTCGGGCACGAGGGGCTCATCCACACCCGCCCCCGGTCGGGGCGTGTGGTCGCCGACCGAGCCGCGGCAGCTGGTGACCGGCCGCCGCAGCCGCGGGTCGTGTACGTCGGCGGCTATGCCGGGAGCGGGAAAACGGAAGTCGGCCGGGTTCTGGCGCGAGAGACCAGGTGGGCGATCCTCGACAAGGAAGTACTCACCCGCAGCGTGGTGGACGCGGCACTCGTCCAGCTCGGTAGCACGATCGCCGATCGGGAATCCGCGCTCTACCGCGAGGTCATCGAGCCTGCCGAGTACCAGTGTCTGGCGGCCGCGGTGAGCGAGAACATCGCCTACGGGGTGAGCGTCATCGCCATCGCACCGTTTCTCGAGCAGTTCGCCAACCGTGCCTGGTTCGACCGCCAAGCCGCCTCGCTGGCCGAACAGGGAGCCGACATGTCGGTGATCTGGGTTGCCAGCAGCACCGAGGTGATGCGGACTCACCTCGAGCGCCGCGCGGCCGCCAAGGACACCTGGAAACTGGGCCACTGGGATCAATACCTCACTGGCGTCGACGCCCAGTTCGCTCCGGCCTGGCCCCACACCGTCATCGGCAACAACCTCGACGACGAGCCGATCCAAGCCCAGGTGAAGACCTTCCTACGCCGCCTCGAGCCCCTCCCCGCAGCGCACCGGCCGCAGTGATCCGGCATTCGGCAGCCTCAGGCCTGTCCCCTAGCCTGGACGTCGTGGCTCGCTCATCGGCATCCGCGTTCCTGCCCGACATGGTCGACAAAGTGCTGATCTCAGCGTGCCGGGCAGCCGGGCTGGATCCCGCCGATGCGGTCATGCTGCGGCTGGGAGAGAACATGCTCTACCAGCTGGCAGCGGCGCCGGTCGTTGTCCGCATCGCCCGCAACCTGCAGCATTGGGACGACGCCTCCAAGGAGGTCGCGGTCGCGAACTGGCTTGCCGACCAGCGCTTCCCGGCCGCACAGACCTACGGCATCGGCAATCGGAACCAGCCCATCGAGATCGACGGACACCCCGTCACGTTCTGGCGTTTGATCCCGGGGCGAGCAGCCGACCTCGACGAAACCGGCATCCTCGGCGATCTGCTGCACCAGCTGCACCAACTCGACCAGCCGGCCGGGCTGACGCTCCCCGCCGTGCAGGCATTCGGGCACGTCCCAGCGCGGCTGGCCACCGCTCCGATCCCGGCCACCGACGCCGATTTCTTGCGGCACCGAGTACGCGAGCTGGAGCAGGAACTGGAGGCGCTGACCTTCCAGCTGCCGGTGACCGCGCTGCACGGCGATGCCCACGTGAAGAACGTCATGATCACCGACGACGGCCAGGCGGTGCTGATCGATCTCGAGGCGTTCGCGTTCGGGCCGGCGGAGTGGGATCTGGCCAAGACTGCGGCCGAAGCGTCGATGGGAATGCTCTCCGAAAAGGCCTACGCCGCGTTCGCGGGTAGCTACGGCTACGACGTCACCACCTGGTCCGGATGGCCGGTCCTGCAAGCCATCCAGCAGGTGAAGATGGTCAGCTGGTTGTCACAGAACGTCGATCACTCCGCACGCGTCCGCGACGAGTACGAGAAGCGGATCCGCACGGTGCGCACCGGCCGACTGACCGAGCCCTGGCGTGGTCTCTGATCGTGCCTGGCAGAGGATCCGCCTACTCGCCCGACTCGCGGTCGAGGGCGCTGAGAATCTGCTTGACATCGGTGCCGCCGAAGTTGTTGTTCGCCTCCGACAGTGACCCCAAGAAGATGTAGTTAACGACCTGCCGGGCCGCCACATTCACCTCGTCGGGCACCCCCACCTCACCGACGTCCGGGGCCACACCCTCCAACTCCAAGGCCAGATCCAGGGCTTTGTTGCGCACACCGTCGAGCACAGTCTCGAAGGCGTGCCGGTTCAAGTCGGCCTTGACACCCGTGCAGTTGAGGAGGGGATTGATCCCGCCTTCCCCCCGCTCGATACGCCCGTTGTACACCGCGAGCGCCTCAGCACTCCACGAGAGGGTGATCCCGCCGTCAGCGGCCAACCCTTCGATTACCGCGATGGGGTGCGTGCGCTGAAACTCGAACTGTGCTGGGGTGCGCCAGCTTTCGGGCATCGCATCACGGCGCACCGGCAGGTGTATTCCGTTCGTGAATGTCCCATACGGCTGCAGAGGGATCGGCTTCCGATAGTCGGGCACCTCGACGTCGGGAGGATAACCCTCAAGTTCCCGAATCACCCACGGCAGCAACGTGTCCTCCGCGCCGATGCGCTTGGCGAGTACCTTCGACCGGCGCAGAATGCCCGACACCGGCCCGTCCCCTACCGCGGCCTCGATGATCTGTTGCAGCAATGCCACAGTGCACCCCGGTGTTCAGGCGGTCGGGAGGCCGAGCTGGGCGCTGGCGATACCCCACAGGCCGGTCAGCACCGTCGCTGTCACCTGCTGGCGCACCTCGGCCCACCATCCCGAAACAGCCGGTCCCGCACCACCGTCGTCGGCTCGGCCGCCGTCCGCGTCCAACGCCGCCTCCAGGGCCTCGACCTGCTCATCGGACAGGCCTGCCTCACGCAATGCGTCGAACAGGTCCGCGCGGTCATCCTCCGCGCCGTTGTTGACGATGGACTGGGTGACGTTATTGCCCCCGAAGTTGTTGTTCGCGCCGGTGAAGTCGCCGCCGCCGAAATTGAACGTATTGCCGCTAATGTGCTCTACCCTCCGAAACACTCGAAACGCCCCGAACGAACGATAAGGCTAGACGTGGCACCGGCCAGCAGCCAGACTCACTCGGCGAGCCGGTCGGCATCCTCGTCGCCCTCGAGCAGAACATCGAGGTACTGCCACCGGTTCTCGGTCGGGTCGGAAACATACACCGAGGCGTCGGTGATCCCCTCCTCCCGTGAGAAGGTGGCGGAGAACTCGCCGGTGAAGGAAAAGTCGGCGTACCTGCTCGTCGTTCGCGGTTCCCACCATTCGCGGTCCTCGACGTCTTCCTCGATGTGGGCGGTGAACGTGCCCTCCAGATCCCCGGTCATCTGGACTTCGCCGTCGACGTATCGCAGCTCACGGACGTACAGCCCGATCGGATTCGAGCTCGGCTTCTGCCACGCCTCGGTGTCGCGGAAGCGGTTTGCCGTGCCGTGCCGGATCCAGTGGTCCACCTCGTCGTCGACGCGCTCGCGAACCTGATCACGCACACAGCCCAGCGCGTAGGCGATCGGGGTGTCGAGGACATCTTCGAGGATCACCCGTGCGCGCCGTGACGTCACGTCCCACTCGATCATCGTCCGTTCTTCAGGCAGCTGGACGCGTCGGCCCTTGATCTCGACGACCGGGCGCTGCTCGGTGTAGTCCTGCCAGTACGGTGCGTCGAGGATCTGTGGGAACCGTTCCCGGAAGACAGGCAGGATCACCGCTCCGAATGCCGCGATCGAGTCTGCGACCTCGTCGTTGCCGAGGTCGGCCGCGGTCACCGCGAGTAGCGCTCGGACGACGCTGTCATTGGCGCGGAATCTTGTGAGGTGGCGTTGGACCTTCGGGGCGATGCCAGCGGCCGCCTTGAGGACGGAGGCGATTCGGGGGATGTTCCAGTACTCGTCGTTGTTCTTCTCTTGGTTGCAGGGTCCGCAGATCGGTGCGAGGTTCGCCGCCGCGTCCACGTCGAAGTCGGCGCCGAGGCCCAGATCCTCAACCGGGCCCGAGGTGGGATTGCGCGGGACGATGTGGTCGATCTGCAGGCCCCGGAAGGTGGTCGGGGTCTTGCACCAGTAGCACTTGTGGCCCCACGCCTGCACCAGAGCCAGCAGCAGGAGCCGGTTGTGCGTAGGTGACGAGTGTGAGTACCGCGCATCATCGGTGGTCATGAACGCCGCACCGCCACGATCGCGGGGTGGTGGGTGTGCATGAGGTCGACGAACTCGACGAGCGCGGGATGACGTGAGCCGGCGGCGGGCAGCCACCACGCACCCTGCCCGCCGCCACACCCCCCACCCCCGCGCGCACCACGCGCAGCGACACGCATGTCAGACCCCGCGGACACAATCACCCGTATCTGCACCCCGAAACCATCTCACCGACAGGGGATTCGATGATCACCACCCACCCCGCCGACCCCACCCTCGTAACCATCCTCGTCACCGCCTTCATCGTGCTCCTCATCGCAGGCTCCATCGGCGCTGTCCTCGACGCCATCGCCCGCCGCGCCTACGCCGACGCCGACACCCACTTCATCGGCGACTGGCAACCCACCTCCGAATACTTCACCTCCAAAGCCCGCGGCGACCGCTACGACCGCTACTCCACCCCGCCGATGATCATCACCCTCGCCGCCGTGCTCACCTGCCTCATCACCGGAGCTCTACTCGCCAACCAAGCCATCGACATCACCCTGCTCCCGGGCCCACCAACCACCACCCAACCCACACCCCACTGACACCACCCCACCGCGCTCCCCACCCACCACCCGCCCGCCGACATCAACAGCCAGGCACACCAACTGGGCGACGCGCAGGCCGCACCGTTTGCGCCATGCGGACCGGCGGACAAGGCTGGATGTGTGGGGCGTGATGACGCTCGCGGTGCGGTGTACGCCGATATCGCCGAAGCGTTCGACGCGGTGCTGTCGAGCGCCGAGCACGAACGCGCCGAACGCGGTGAGGTGCCGTGGCTGGATGAGGTGATCGCCGAACTCGCCTCGACCACCCGCCAGGCCCACGATCTGGTCGTGCTGCACGCGGTCGGCGGCATCATCGCCCAGCGCGGCAACTACTCGATGGCGGACCTGGCCGCGCTCACCGACGCCGACCCGGCAGCGGTGCGCCGCGTGCTGGCCGAGCTGCGCGCGCGCCACTTCGGCATCCGCTGACCGGGGTTGAGGAGCATTTCCGCCCGATCCGGCGCTAGGGAGTTACTGATAATGACACACCATGTGCGGCGACTCCGGTGCCGACCTGGGGGAATGCTCTGGATGGGCGGTACCGGCTCCGGAAACGATCTGCGGTAGGGCGCTTACCGCTGGATTCGGCGGCGCTGGACCCCATGGACCGAGGCCAGCTCGGCAGAAACGCCCTGCCGACCGTGGGACGGTCGGCAGGGCGTTTCCCCTGTTTCGTTCCGGCCCGCGACACGACACACGGCCGGTCGCGGCGCCGGTTCAGTAGCCCAAGTTGGTCTGTCCGGTGATCACTCGACCCGCGACATAGAGGTCGCCATTGGAGTCCAGCACGGCAATGATCTTCTTCTGGGTGCCGTGGTGGGTCGTGAAGTAGATCTTGTCGGCCTCCTGCGAGGTGCTGAAGTTCGTGTTCACCGACAGTTCGATGCTCACCGGCGAGCTGATGAGGACATCCTTCTTCGGTGAGGTGGGATACACCTGGTTCTGGCGCAGCTTCACCCGACCGTGGGTGTCGCCCTCTTCCCAATCGGAGGCCAAGCCCAGATCGATATCACCCATGCTGATTCCCCTTAGCTGCAGATCATCCTGCGATCTTCGAATCGGTATCCGGTACCCAATTCGATTGCCCCGCAACATGATTCTATGCAGGACGAGAGCTGGACGGCATGCCAACGGAGCGATTGTGCGTCACTCGCTCTATGGGAATAGGAACTTTCGGTCGAGATCGCCCCGGACGCCGGATCCGTCCGGATCCGGCACTCGTCGGCGGTCTCGGCCCCCTGTAGTCCTGTAGCGCGCACCCCCGGTTCCGGCCGATGCGGCCGTTGGAACGGCGGCGCTTCGAACCTCCTCGACTGCTCCAGCGCCGGAAGGCTGTCGAGAAATCGATCTTGGGCACTAGTCGAGCTGCGTGGGGTGAGCGGCCTTTGGCGGAGCCTGGTTTTCGGTTTCTATGCGCGGAGATTGCTGGTTGATCCGGGTCGGCTGCCAACGGGTTGAACGCCATCCGGTGACGATGAGTATTCCCGTCACCGTGACCACGGCCAGGGCCATCAACCCGCCGGCGGCGGTGACCGCCGCGACCGTCTGAGCCGCAGGCGGGTCCTCGGCCATCGCCCCGTGGTAGAGCATCAGCGCGCTGGCCGTCAACGGCCCGGCCGCGGCCAGGACAGGAACGAGAGAGAGCAAGCCCAGAGTGACCGCCGTCTGCGGTGCCAGGGTTCGCTCTGTTGATCGTGCCCGCCGCACCCGATGCCGTCCCCGCCCGGTGTGGTTCACAGTCCGGTCCATCTCGCACCTCCTCCGACAAGCAGATGTGTCGCAGGTTCTTTCGGACGCGATGCCAGAGACGACGCTATCGGCTCAGCGGACAGGCAAACCAGGGTCGTTCCGAACCGATACCGATCGGTCGGCAAACCGATAATCACCCGCGTACGAGCGGAGCGCGGGCAGCGGAACGCTCGGTCCAACGGGCGATCGGGGCCGAAGGAGGCTGCTTCTTCATCCGCAACAGGTGAGGTGGCTTCCACAGTGCGCCCTCACGATGGTTCCATGACCGCGGCATCGAACCTGGGTCCGGTGGAGGTGGTGGTTCTCACCTTCCCCGGAATGCGCATGAACGAGCACGTCCGGGAGGGTCTGTCCGGTGTCGTCGAAGGTGGATATGTCACCGTGTTGGATTTGGTCTACCTCGCCAAGGACGCCAATGGCTACCTGCGGCGAGTCGAGATCGGAGAGCCGCTCGAGGAGATCGGCTTGGCCGGGGTGCGGGTGCAGGGTCTCGGCTTGCTCACCGAGCAGGACCTGGCAGCGGTGGCCGGGGCGATGCCGGTGGCCACCTCGGCGGTCGTGGTCGTCTACGAGCAGACCTGGACCCGCACGATCGCCGATCAGATCGCCGGGTGCGGTGGCGAGATCGCCCTGCACCTCCAGATGCGGTGCCCCCACTCGTCGTGCTCTGCGGACACGTCCGTGGCGTCGATGATCCTCAGCGCGCGGGCCGACACACCGGGACTGCTGGCCACCAGCGGCGCCACCGTCGTAGCCGACGGCAGCGGCCGGACCGCGCACGCGATCACCGAACGAACCCGGCACATCGCCGCAGCCCACACCAACCTCGGGTAGCACGACCATCCACACGCCGCTACCGACAAGCCCCGAGACCCAGGCCACGGCGATTCAACCCACCACCGCACCCGCAAGCCTCGACACCCACCGAACGGCGGATGTCAAGAATCGTTGGTGCGCTCAAACAGTCAGTGCATCACCGCTGTTCAGATGCTCAGCGTAGACGTCTGCGGGACTGCGGTAGCCGTGGATCTTGCGGGGTCGGTGGTTGAGCTCGTCGGCGATGGTGTCGAGGTCGGCTTGACTGAATCGGCGTAGGTCGGCGTTCTTCGGCAGGTATTGACGCAGTAAGCGATTGGTGTTCTCGTTCGTCCCTCGCTGCCAGGGGCTGCGGGGCTTGCACAGGTAGATCGGCATACCCGCGGCTGCGGTGATGGCTTTGTGACCGGCGATTTCCCGGCCGCGGTCCCAGGTCAGCGTGCGGCGCATCGGCATCGGGAGGCTGAGCAGGTACTTGGTCAGGTGTGGGGTCACCTGATCGGCTTTGATGCCGTCGGGCAGCGCCACCAGCGCGGTGAATGATCATGTCGGCGTGGAGGTTTGGGTGCGGGATTACGGGATATCTGCTGGTCGTCAGGACGAGGTGTGGCGCCGGTGGCGGGCTGGTGAGTCGTTCAGCTCGATTGCCCGGGCGCTCGGGCTGCCGTTGCAGCATGTGCGGAGGTTTCTCGCTCAGACCGGAGGAGTTCACCGGCCGCCACCACGGCGACGCAGCCAGCACCTGACGATGGCCGAGCGCAGCTGCTGGGCTCGCGCCGCGAGGCGACGGCGTAGATGCTGATGGGTGCCCCTCCCGGTTCACTCGAAAAAGGTGAATCGGTCGCGCTGGGATGTTCCTACAGTCGACCGTGTGGCCCTTGGCTGCTCGGTCAGGTGCCACATCAGTAGACCGGGGCTTCGCTGGTATCTGTGGCGGAGTCGATCCGCGTGGCGCAATCGCTCATCTGATTGGCATATCCGGCCAAGGAGGGTTCGACTATGACGACGTATGCACCGGTCACCATCCAGCAGGCACAGTTCCCGATCATCGAATCGTTCACCAATGAGACCGTGACCAACCCGCACTGGCAGCTGCTGGGCAGCGCGCGGCTGTACGGCGGCAGCCTGGAACTCACCCCCAACGCCAACTCTCAAGCCGGGACAGCGTTCCTTGATCAGGCGTTCTCCTCCACCCTTGGGGTCACCATCGACTTCGACTACTCCTGGCGCCGCACTCGGCTACTCCATCACGAAAACGGGGTCCGGGCAGATCGTCGCGCCGGGAGTCACCGCCGGGTTCGTCGGCGTCGGCTTCGACAATTTCGGGAACTTCGCCACACCGCTGGCCGGTACTGGAGGCGGTGCGCAACGGCCCAACACTCTGGGGGTCCGCGGAGCCGGCAATCTGCGGGAGGGGTTCGGCTGGCTGACCGGCGTCGCGGTGCCGGGCGGATTCCGCGCGGATTGGGAGCGCGGCGCCCACATCCAGGTCTCCATCATCGGCGGTCGGCTCACCGTTCGCCACGCCGACAAGACCAACCCGAACGGCACCCTGCTGATCGACAACTTCGATCTCGCCGGCTCCGACGGTCAGCCCCGTGTGCCTGAGACCTTCAAACTGGGCTTCGCAGCCGGGACCGGCGCCGCGACCGCCTCCCACCGGATTCGCAACCTCAAGGTGACCCTGCCCGCGGAAATGCCGCTGGAGATCAGCGGCCCGCGGACAGCGCAGTCCGGACATCGGATCACTTACACCATCGGTGTGCAGAACCTCGGCCCCAACGACGCCCCCGACGCCGTGCTGGACGCCACCGTCCCGACAGAGCTGACCGACCTGGAAGTCACCTGCCAGGCCGAGAACGGAGCCGTGTGCGGCACCGCTTCGGTCCGCGACGGCTTGCACATGCCGATCGACCTGCCCAAGGGCAGCAAAGCGACCATTACCCTGACCGGCACCATCGACCCGCAGTTCGAGG